>JBBKWR010000366.1:0-2585 GCA_037969055.1 Flavobacteriaceae bacterium
CCTGGATATGGCATTTTCCTATATTGATCGGTCCAAACCAACAAAGGGCTAAATAACTAAAAATAAGATGGTCCTAACATTTACGTAGATCATGAAAAAAATACTAAGTTTTGCCAAAAGAATTTACCATAAGATTATTTATAGTATTGCCTTTTACCCTGTTTTGATCAGTGCCGCATTTTTTTTATTGGCCTGGATTTCACTTTACATCGAAGATTTTGAAATGGTAAACACTTTTAAGAAAAATGTACCCCATCTCATTATCCAGGATCGGGAAACGGCTAGGGTCATCCTGGCCACACTGGTGGGGAGCATTCTGTCTTTGACCGTATTTAGCTTTACCATGGTTATGGTTGTTTTGAACCAGGCCTCCGCCAATTTTTCCCCCAGATTGCTCCCTGGATTAATTTCGAGCAAAGGCCACCAAATAATCTTGGGCATCTATATTGGTACCTTGACCTATTGTATGATCATTCTCATTTCATTAGGGGCCTATGGCATCGATTCCACATCGTTTGGGTTGTCGACCATGTTGGCAGCGCTCTTCGGGGTTATTTGCGTCGGACTTTTTGTGTCTTTCATCAATAGTATTTCCAAAGCCATACAGATTCACAATATTATAGATAGGGTTACAAAGTACAGTGCTGAACATTTAAGCCTACAATTACAGCAAAGCGCCTATAATGTACCAATCGAGGAAAATAATCATGGACAAACAAGCCAGGTTCTTACAATGAACACAACGGGTTACTATAGGGGCTTTGATCTTTCCTTGATCAGTGAACGGCTAATGCAAAAGGCAATGCTAATAGAAATTTTACCGTACGAAGATGAACATTTGTGGGAAGGGGCCCCACTTCTTGACATTATGGGCAATTTCGAGGAGGAAGATAAGAAAGCCATTAGATTGGGACTTCAGATATCCACCAACCGTGATGAGGGCAATAGCAGCATGGGCGGTATGATACAGCTTATGGAGGTCGCAGTGAAAGCGATGTCACCAGGCATAAATGACCCGGGAACTGCCATAAATGTTATCAATCGGCTTGGGGTTCTCATGGATACCGCACTTCAAGTAGCAGATAAAGTTTATATCACTGATGCCGATCATAAACTCAAAATTATTAGTAATACAATAACATGCGAAGCCTTGATGGCCACAATCGTTCAACCGATCAGACATTATTCCAAGAAAGATAGCTCGGTGGTTACCGAGTTGGCAAAGGCATTAAAATACATGAAAAGCAACACAAATTTATCTGAGCAAAAAAAGCGCATCATTTCGCTTGAACTAGAAGCGCTACAACGGGATGTGGAGATCTATATGGATAATGAAATGGACAAGCAACGTGTCGTGGCATTTATCAAAAAATAGTAAAAATCGAAAAATCGAAAGATGGAAAAAATGGAAAAAAGCAACTATGGAAAATTTGGAGTAATGGTGGCGACCTCGTTTGTTATAATGTATGGGGTGATGTTCTTGAATATAGACCAGTTGGATCATTTAAAGTTGAGCCATACCCGGACCTACATGACCCTTTTGATGGTGGCACCTATGGCTATTTCGATGCTATTGTTTATGTGGGGCATGTATACCAACAAAAAATTAAATTATTTGATCTTAGGTATTGCCATATTGGTTTTTGCAACATCCCTGATTGCTTTGCGCCAGCAAGTTTTTATTAGTGATGTGCAATGGATGAAGGCCATGATACCCCATCACTCCTCCGCAATAATGGTAAGCCGGAAGGCTGACTTAAAAGACCCAGAGGCCATACAATTGGCAAAAGATATCATCGAAGCACAGAAACGCGAAATTGAGCAAATGAATAAAATGATTAATAGGTTGTAAAGCATTGAAAACTAGTGTTTTAGAGAAGTAAATGGTCATAAAGGGTTGGACAATTTTCTTTTGGGTCAACATTTATATCATTAGAGCAATTTTTGTCATTAGATGCGAAGTATTTTTGTGGTACATAAGTAGGTTATGTTAGGTTTTAATAAACCAAAAAAAAGAGAACGTGGGGACGTTCTCTTTTTTAATTTACAGTTACCACAACATTATCTGCCCATAAATAATTCATCAGTCAAATAACCTTATAATGCTTCACTTAACCATCCTGCTTCGGTTAACACGCAAGTGATTCACAAGCTAAAAGAGTTACCCACATTGTTCAAGGGTATTTAGAAATATAACTCGACCTAACCCTATCGATTTTGATATAAATAAATTAAAATGATTAAATGAAAAAGCGCATCCATCATTGATGAATGCGCCTTCCAACCCATTAACCTAACCAAGCTTACTTCACTTACCGTATAATTTTTTTAATAATGTATAGGGCTCCAAATTTCTTGACAATGTTCAGAACCGTTTGCATCCACTGGTATGGGGCAAGATCTTCATCAACCTCATGCTTCAAACCCTTCATATGTTCCAGCGCAATTTGCCGCTCCAAATGCAGGCGTTTCAAGTCAAACTTTATTTCTTCAAAAGAGTTGTAGTGATCCATCGTTTTTAAGTAAAAAATTCTTTTGACAGTTTTCGGACCACCCCAGAATCGATTTTGGCCCTAAAATAGTAG
>JBBKWR010000367.1:0-4588 GCA_037969055.1 Flavobacteriaceae bacterium
GACCAGGACACAGACCAGCCTCTGGAGTACGCCACCTTAGTGCTCCGAAGCATCCAAAACCCGGACAAATTATCTGGAGGGATTACCGACGCCAGTGGCAAATTCGAAGTGGAGACGGCCCCAGGACAGTACAATGTCAGCATTGAGTATATTTCCTATAAGACCTATAAAATGGACAACCAATCGATTACTGCCAATACAGATCTAGGAACCATTAAATTGGGCATTGATGTAGAACAACTAAAAGCAGTGGAAGTGGTTGGCGAACGTACAACGGTAGAGTTGAAACTTGATAAAAAGGTCTATAATGTGGGCCAGGACCTTACCGTAAAAGGAGGGTCGGTTTCGGACGTTCTCGATAATGTTCCCTCTGTATCGGTTGACGTTGAAGGGAACGTAAGCCTTCGTGGCAATGAAAGCGTAAGAATATTGATCAATGGAAAACCCTCAGCGCTATCCGGACTCAATCCGGAGGCCTTGAAACAATTGCCAGCCGATGCCATTGAAAGGGTAGAGGTAATCACCAACCCATCGGCACGATATGACGCTGAGGGTACGGCAGGAATCATTAATATTGTACTCAAGCAGGGGAAGACTTTGGGACTCAATGGTTCCGTAAACCTTTTTGTTGGGCAGCCCGAACTATATGGAGGCGCTTTGAGCCTGAACCTCAGAAGTGACAAATTCAACATATTTACCACAACTACCTATCGTTATGGCAATGGCCCCGGAAATGCCACTTTTAACGCACAGTTTTTTGATGCCAACGGCAATACTGCTGGTTATCAGGACGAGCTCAGAAAATACCAAAGAATTGGCGACAATATCAACACGAACTTTGGATTTGAGTACTTTTTGGATGATAAAAGCAGTATCACCAATTCCTTCATTTACGGGCAATCGAGCGGCGACAATACGGTTAATGTTGACTTCTTTAATTATGATGGACTCCGAAACCCGACCCTGCAAAGAAATCGATATACGACCGAGAATCAAGACCGGGAAAATGTTCAGTATTCCCTAAACTATCAACGGAATTTTAACGACGACGGTCATAAACTGACTTTCGACTATCAATATTCCACTGAAAGCGATGTTGAAAATTCGCTTATCGATGAAATAATCCTTAACGACAATATCAGTTCGCCCACGGAACGTACTTTGAGCGATGAATCGCAGATCAGCCAATTGGTACAGGCTGACTATGTTTTGCCCTTCGGCAAGGAACATCAGGCCCAGCTCGAAATGGGTTATAGGGGCACTTTCAACCAGATCGGCACCGATTTTAATTTTGGCATACAGCAGCCTAACGGTGATTTTAGTACGGAAAGCAATTTTAGCAATGTGCTGGAGTATACCGAAAATGTGAACGCCGCTTATACCCAATTGGGTTCTAAATTTGGTAAGTTCAACATTCTTGGTGGACTTAGGATGGAGGCTTCCCAGATCGGGATCCGTTTGGTCAACACCAATGAAACTAACAATAAAAATTATGTGGATTGGTTCCCTTCACTATTTCTTGGTTACGAATTTTCGGAAACAGAGCAGCTCACCTTAAGTTATAGCCGAAGGTTACGTAGGCCACGTTCCCGATTTATCAACCCCTTTATACAACGTGCCAGTAACACCAACCTTTTCCAAGGGAATCCGGATCTTGATCCAACTTACACCAGTGCCTTTGATTTTGCATACCTGAAACGTTGGGACAAGCTCACCTTTTCTTCCTCCATCTATTATAACAATTCAACCAAAGTGTTTGAATTCATCCATTTGGAAACGGGAGATTTTGTGAATATTGAAAATCCAAATGATCCCGACAACCCGGTAGTGGTGCCCGTTCTGGTGGCAACGCCTTTTAATCTGGCTACAGAGAATAAATATGGCCTTGAGTTCACCTCTACCTATACCCCGATAAAAAACTGGCGCTTGACATGGGACTTAAACTTATTTCAACAGCAGGTAAGGGGAGATTTTTCCTATACCAATTTCCAAGGACTAGAAATAGTTCAAAACTTTGATTCGGATACCTTTACCTGGTTTACCCGATTAAGTGCCAAGCTGCCCTTGCCCGCCTCCATAGATTTCCAGACCAACATATTCTATCGGGGTAGGGAACAAAATGCACAGGGCTTTGACAAAGGACAATTGAATACCTCTTTGGCTTTCAGCAAGGATATCTTGAAGGATAAGGCCACCCTTTCGCTCAACGTGAGCGACCTATTTAACACCAGAAAAAGGCAGGATGTGACTCGGACACCAAACGTTTTGACCCAAAGTGCTTTCCAATGGCGGGAAAGACAGATAACACTGTCATTGCTGTATCGCTTCAACCAAAAGAAAAGCCAAAAAGAGCGGAACGGACAGCGACAAAACCAAGAAGAGGATATTCCTTTCTAGATCTTGTCCAAGGTTGTAAGGCCCTTATATAATTGAATCCACGCTATAATAGATAGTGCCAAAACCAGCTTAGTCAGTTTTAAACTAGGCTGGTTTTTTTGAGGGCACTAGTTTTTTTCTACATATTTTTTAAAATTGTCCATGATGGACTGCCAACCCCCGCGTTGCATTTCGATTGGATTTTCATTTTCAGCGTCAAAAATTTCAACCACTTTCGTCGCATGATCCAATTTAACGAAGGAAATTTTCACTTTTCTTCCATCGGCAAGGGAATAGGCTATCAACTCGTTTTTTTTCACTTGGTCATAGATTCCCTCAAAGTCAAATCCAGTACTACCATCCTTGGCCTCCATGCGACTCATAAATTTACCGCCGGTCCGCAGATCGTTTTTGGCCTTTGTAGTATGCCAATCGGCAGAGGCGTTGTTCCATTTCATAATATGTTCCGGGGTGGACCAAAATTTCCAAACTTTTTCTAAGGGGGCGTTGACCACTGTTTCTACCGTAATCGGAGTGAATGTTGATTTTGCCATTTTTAATAAATTTTTGTTTTTTTATGGGTGCGCAAAAGTGTGAGGACTCCCTAAAAAACTGGAAATCTTTCTTTTGTAGTTATTGCTCAGTTCTGTTGGAATACCCAATCTAAAATTAAGGAATATAAAATATGGGCCACATTTTTTTAAATGGAAAATATTTGAAGCGCTCCCAAAAATTCAAATTATCGAATTAGTGTTTGTTTAAGGCCTAAATGTAAAATGGCTGGGTTCCCCATCAAATATTCTTTTAATTTGTAATTTCAGTACAATACTTCTATTTTTATTAGGTACTTTGAAATAATGCAACCCATACAGCTCGAGTAGGGTCAAGGGTTGTAACTTAGGGAATAAATGGATTTTTTAAATGATACTATGAAAGATATAAAAAAACAAAAAAGTGAAATGGAAGGCAGAAGATCATTTTTAAAAAAATCTGGAATTGCTGTCCTGGGCACTACTTTGCCCTATCCAATTGGAGCGTTTGGCTCGGTAAACCAATCTGTTGATTCCGTATTGAAAGTGGGATTGATTGGCTGTGGCGGCCGAGGGACGGGGGCAGCTGCACAGGCTTTGCAGGCAGACCCTGGGGTTGTCCTGACAGCCATGGGGGATGTTTTTGAAGATCGATTGGAATTGGCCTACAAAGAACTGATCAAAATACATCCGGAAAAAATCAAAGTTGACGCCCAAAATAAATTTATTGGTTTCGACGCTTATCTTAAGGTCATCGCTTCGGATGTAGACGTGGTCATATTAACCACGCCACCTGCGTTTAGGCCCGACCATTTGACCGCTGCAGTCAACGCGGGTAAGCACGTGTTCTGTGAAAAGCCTGTGGCGGTCGATGCACCTGGGGTGCGACAGGTATTGGAAGCCGCTAAAATTGCAAAGAAAAATAACTTGTCATTGGTATCAGGTTTTTGCTTTCGACATGATTATGCCAACCAGGCCATTTTTGGTCGGGTATTAAATGGTGACATTGGGGATATCAGAGCCATTTCCACTTTTCGGCACGGGGGGGAGGCATGGTATTTTGACCGGCAACCCGACTGGACCCAGATGACCTATGAGATGCGCAATTGGTACTATTACAATTGGTTGTCGGGGGATTTTATCGTAGAACAGGCAGTACATAGCTTGGATATGATGTCGTGGGCCATGGGAGATGTCATGCCGATAAAAGCTACCGGCCAGGGGGGTAGACAAGCCCGCGTTGCCAAGAAATACGGAAATATTTACGATCATTTTACGGTGGAATATGAGTATCCCAATGGGGCAAAAGGCTATCACTTTACACGACAGCAAACCAACACATCGCATCAGAATAGTGTTGAAGTGTTTGGATCAGAAGGAACGGCCCTTGTGAACATAGGCCGTCAATACGACATCAGCGGAAAAAATAAGTGGTCGTTCGAAGGAGAACGGAACGACATGTTCCAAACAGAACACGATGAGCTTTTCAAATCTATCAGGAATGGAACGCCTCTGAACGACGGGGAGAAGATGGCCCACAGCACCATGCTTGCCATATGGGGCCGAATGGTAGGTTATACAGGTCAGACGATCAGTTGGGAAGAAGCATTTAATTCGAATGGGCTATTAGGGCCCAAAATTTCCGAATACGATTGGGACCTCGTTTGGAAAACCCCACCGAT
>JBBKWR010000368.1:0-2922 GCA_037969055.1 Flavobacteriaceae bacterium
ACATTAACAATATTATCTCGCTTATAAAAAAAATCCGATTCAATTGAATCGGATTTTTTTATTTATTGGATTTTGGCGATTGCCTGCTTAAACTCTGCCCAATCTATAAGTTCATCCCCAGATTTGTCGTATCCTTCTATCAGTTTGGAAGAAACCATGCCTCGAATAAACCCATTGATCTCGGCCCTTTTCAATAGTTCAACTATTTCTCCCTTTGTCAATTTACCGTCCCCGTCCCCATCAAAGAAAGAAAAAGCTTCCTCAGGCGTCTTAAAGTGATTGGTGATCATGATTTGAATTTTATTAAGGATATCTTCTTTTGCTCCCATGGTACTCTTTTTAAGTTTTACCTCTAAATTACGAATATTACCTTAATTTTATTTCTGTCCAAATGCAGAAACCACCAGTTTTCTTCCCTCTGCATGATCCCGATGTTCACAAAGGTAAATTCCTTGCCAAATCCCTAAATTCAATCTTCCATTGGTAATTGGAATCTGTACTGAAGCCCCCATCAACGAAGCTTTGATATGGGCGGGCATATCGTCCGGTCCTTCATAATCGTGTTGATAGTAAGGAGCATTCTCGGGAACCATTACATTCATATGGCTCTCAAAATCGGAACGCACTGTAGGGTCCGCATTTTCATTGATGGTTAAACTTGCTGATGTATGTTTTATAAACACCTGCAGCATCCCAGACTTAATACCTTTAATTTCAGGGAGTGCCCTTGCAATACTTTCTGTGATGATATGAAACCCCCGTTTAAATGGCGGTAAGTTTAATTCAGATTGATAAAATTCCATAATGATCTATTTTTCCTATTCCCAAAAGATGACAATCGTTACCCTTATAACAAAAATACCACAAAGTTTGCTTCTCAAATTTCCACATTTACCCATAGAACAAATACCTTTGCATCCTAATAAAAAAAGCACTGATGGATTTATCAAAGATAAGGATGGTAGTAACCGACATGGATGGCACGCTACTGAATTCCGACCATGAAGTTAGTGACCGTTTCTTCGAATTGTTCGAAGAGCTAAAAAAAAGAGATATCCTCTTTGTTGCCGCAAGTGGAAGACAATACAATAGTATTGTACATAAGCTGCATTCCATTAAAGATGAAATAATCGTTATTGCCGAAAATGGGGGTTTTGCCATGCAACAAGATCAAGAACTTCTTTCTACACCTTTAGAGCAAAGTTCGATTGGAACCATCTTAAAATCCCTCAAAAACACCGAAGGGGCCCATGCCGTACTCTGCGGAAAAAGAAACGCATATCTCAACGGTACTTCCAATGAATTTTTAAACAAATTGAAGGAGTACTATTCAGAATATACGGTTATGGAAGATATTTCCACCTTTGATGGGGAGGTCCTGAAAATTGCCGTATATCACTTTGAGAGTTCCGAGAAATTCATTTATCCCGCTGTAAAGCATTTGGAAGATGACCTGAAAGTAAAGATTTCCGGTGAAAACTGGCTAGATCTATCCCACCTGAACGCCCATAAAGGATTCGCACTGAATCAGGTTCAAAAGCAGCATAACATTACCAAAGCTGAAACTATGGTATTTGGGGATTACAACAATGACTTGGAAATGCTGGCCTTGGCTGATTACAGTTTCGCCATGGCCAATGCACACCCCAATGTACTACAGGCGGCCAACTACAGAACAAAAAGCAATGATGAAAACGGGGTGGAACATATCCTTGAACAACTCATTTCCCAACGAAAAGTTTAGGTTTTCTGTTTCTTTTTCTGAGCTGCTGGAAACAATACGTTGTTCAGGATCAACCGGTAACCAGGTGAGGTTGGATGCAGTTCCAGTTCTGTTTTGGGATCCCCAACCCTATGTTGGTAATCTTCCGGGTCATGCCCTCCATAAAAGGTAAAAAATCCTTTCCCTTTGATCCCATGGATATAACGGGCCTCCCCATTGATCTTGTTCTCCCCCAAAATCATGACCGTTGGCTTAATTTCATCACGCGCAAATGCGGTGGTTTGCCCCATGAAGCCTTTGACCAAAGCGGTATGGTTCTGACATAACATAGTGGGCACGGGATCCCATTTGGCAGAAAAATCCATTAATGAAAAATAATCGGATTCTTTGAGAACTTTGCCCCGCTTATCGGTCATGTCTATCGAAGAGAATTCATAGACCAAGGGGCTACGTTCCAAGGTAAAATTGGTAAATGCAAAAGTCTTGTTGAAATCGAGTTTGCGCTGATAATTCGCATCGGAAGGATCTCCGTCGAACATCGGTTCGCAAATATCTACGCCATCGGCAGCCAAGGCGATATCAAAGCTATCGGTCGCCGAGCACATCGCGAACATGAACCCACCACCTATCACGTAATTACGGATCTTTAGTGAGACCGCCCTTTTTGCCTCGGACACCTTGCTGAAGCCCAGCTTCGCGGCCAAGGCTTCCGCCTCATCCTTTTGTTGAATGTACCAAGGGGCGGCCCTATAGGTGGCATAAAATTTACCATATTGTCCAGTAAAATCCTCATGGTGCAAATGCAACCAATCGAACAACACCAACTTATCGTTCAAAACCTCTTCATCATAAATGGTCTCATAAGGTATCTCGGCATAGGTGAGCACCATAGTCACAGCATCGTCCCAAGGTTGGTTTCCAGGAGGGGAGTAAACTGCAATTTTGGGCGCTTTTTCCAGGATGACAGCTTCCTGATTTATGGATGGACTACTGATGGCATCTAATATTCCCTGAGCTTGTGCATCCGACAAAATCTCAAATGACACTCCCCTTATCTGGCATTCTTTGCGGATGTTTTCACCATCGGGCAGCAAAAAAGAGCCCCCGCGATAGTTGAGCAACCATTGCACTTTTTGCTGTTTGGTGAGGACCCAATAGGTAATACCGTAAGCCTTTAAATGGTTTTTTTGCCCCTCTGC
>JBBKWR010000369.1:0-4585 GCA_037969055.1 Flavobacteriaceae bacterium
CAGAAATATTGTTGTTAGATAATCCGAGGGAAAAACAACTTTTGGAATATTTGGCGGACCTAATGTATTATGCCGGCCAACAACCGTTGAAGGACATACAGGTGTCGCCGGAAAATAATATGGAAGAAGCATTGGTTTCACTGACACAAGGATACCGACAACTCTACTATACCGCCAACAAAGCGGACGCCTTTCGATATTTTCATGATGCTTTTGAAGTTGCTAAGAAAACGAATAGCGAACCCTTAATAAAAGCGTCCCTAATTGCCATCTTTGAGTACTACCATACCTCAATATTGCAGAACAGCCAACAGTTTGACATTTACGTTCAGGAATACAAAAAGCTCAAACTGGACGATCTTGATAAAGTTGTCATTGACCTGTACTCCCTTATTTTTCTTTCCCAAACCCTCGACAAACCCAATGCTGCCTATTTTGAGCTCGCCAATAAATTAAGTACCTATCTAAAAGAGATGCCAGACATTTCTAGAATAATGCCCAGAATTTATTACGAAAAGGCACTGAGTTTGGAATACAATAATCAAATGGATTCCGCGGCCCAACTTTATAGTCACGCTTTTAAATTGGCAAACAATTATCCGTTTATGCAGTACTTGCGATTTTCTTCCAAATTAAAGCTTTCCAATATTGAGTTTTTGAAAAAAAATTATCAAAAGGCACTAGATCTGGTCCAAGAGGCAAAATTATATTATGATAAATCAGATTCTACCAGATCTAATTTATTCATTAATAGATACCTGGCACTTTATTATGCTGGGTTGGAAAGATATGATTCTGCATACTTTCATTTTAAAAACTCTTCGGATGCAGAATACAAGTTGGATTATAGAAAGAATACCTTGGAGATAAACCGGCTCAATGTCGAACTTCAAACCCAGCAAAAAGAGCTGGAGAACATTAATCTTCGCCAAAACAAAATCTTGTTGATCGTGGCCTCTTCTATTTTGGGCCTACTACTTTTAATGAGCTATTTGGCCTTAAAAAATGTGCGTTCCAAAAAAAGGATGATCGAAAAAGAAAAGGAACTCCAGACCCAAAGCATGGAAAAGATTTTGAAGGAACAGGAGCTGGTAAGCATAGATGCCATGATAGAAGGCCAAGAAAAAGAGCGGCAGCGCATTGCCAATGAACTGCACGACAATTTGGGAAGCTTGTTGGCCACGGTTAAATATCATTTTCAGAACCTGAGGGTAAAAAAGAATGGGCATCGTACCGGCGAGGATTCCCTATTGGATAAAACAGATGACCTGATCGAGGAAGCCTATCAGAAGGTACGGAGCATTGCCCATGTCCGTAATGCCGGCGTACATGCACAGGAAGGACTATTGCCGGCGGTAAAGAATTTTGCGGCAAAAGTGGCCGTGAGCAACAAGCTGCGGATCGACGTGATCGATCATGGTATGGATGAACGCCTCGAAAATTCTTTGGAGATTACGCTGTTCAGGATCATCCAAGAACTGATCACCAATATCATCAAACATTCCGGGGCGGGTGAAGCGGCCATTCATCTAACACATCATGAGAACTCCATCAATATGTTGGTGGAAGACAACGGAAAAGGGTTTGAATTTTCAGAACTAAAATCCGATCAGGGAATGGGTCTGTATTCCATTCGAAAAAGGGTTGAAAGTTTAAAGGGGGAATTAACTGTAGAATCCCTAAAAGATAAAGGTACCACCGTGATAATAGATATTCCTTTGGCATGATCACAATTGTATTGGCGGAAGACCATAATGCGCTCATTGACGGCATTAAACTCTATGTTGAATATATAGAGGACATTGCGTTTTTGGGCTATGCCAATAATGGTAAGGACTTATTGGACCTTGTTGAGCGAAAGCACCCCAATGTGGTGATAACCGACATTAGAATGCCGATTATGGATGGCATCGAGGCCACCCGTATCATCACCAAAAAATATCCTACCATAAAGGTCATTGCATTTACCATGTTCGACCAGGATGAAGCGGTACACGAAATGGTACAAGCAGGCGCCAAAGGATATATTTTGAAAAATTCTTCCCTGATAGAATTAGTCAACGCCATCCGTCTTGTAGCAAATGGTGAGGAATATTACGATGCCTCAATTACCGTCAATACAACGGCAAAAACAACTAAGGACAATCCACTTACCCGCCGGCAGATCGACATCCTAAAATTAATCGCTTTGGGTAAAACGAACCAAGAGATTGGAGAAATCCTTTTTATAGGCAAGACCACGGTGGAAACCCACCGTAAAAATATGATCCAGGCCTTAAACCTACACGGTGCTGGGGAATTGTTGCGATATGCGCTGGAAAAAAAATATGAATTTTAGGCGGCGCTAACCATTTGGTTAACCCGATAAAATACCTGTGACTGGGTATTTTTTTGTGCTTGATTCCAACCTAGCTTTGGTCGTTGGCATTCATTACCTAGTGTTTTGAGAGCAATAAAAAAAGCCTCTTTAAACCTAATGCGTATCGTCCAGAGCATAAAATTTTGCGAGCCCATCAATGTTTGTTTTGGACGTATGGATCTCTTTCTGAATGCTCCCCCGCAGAAGGTATTGCGAAGTGCAAATGGAAGTATTCAACTTTAATTTTTAACATCATGAAAACAAGAATAAAATTTTTAGCGTATAGCGGCTTGTCACTTGCCATGGCATTGATTTCCTGTCAAAAAGAGGAATATGCACTGCCCAACCCGCCCAATCGCGGGGGAACCATTTCAGATAACCGGATTGCCCCAACTGCTGTGGTAGTAGGTTCTACCAAAGGTATTGCTGCAAAGGCAAATAGGTATGACTATAGGGTAGGCAGTTCCCCCAGAGAGTTGATTCTTAGCTATCCGAGATTGACGGAAGAAGAGTGGCAATCTAATTTGATATTGACCTATATGGTGCAAAAAGTCGATAACGAAGATGCCTATTATGTAGTGCCCGGTAAGGGGGCTTCCGGAGCATACTCGATGTATAAGAATGACAAAAGAACAGAGTGCAGTATTGTTTTTCTTGATTCAGAGTATCGGCCTGCGCAAGAAGTAGACTATTATGATATGACTAAGATAGTTATGATATTACCTTCACCTGAAACGGGAAATGCTTCAAGAAGTCAGCTTATGGAAGAACTGAATAAAGCGGGTATCGATATAAACGACTACCACCAGGTCACGCATCATTTTGATCTGGAAAATTAATTCGGTATTTTAAGAATAATGATAAACCGGGACCAAAATCTCGGTTTATTTTTTGCTACAAATAGTTGAACTTATTACGGAGTTCAAGCAATATGTCCCAATGCCATTTTCGATAAGAAACCAAACGTAAATGGAGGATGTACTTTTAACTGCATATTTCATTCCTGCAGATTCCGGTTATGTTGAAAAATCGAATAATATGTAAGTAATCATTTGATATTCAGTATAAAATACCCTTGAATGGGTATTTTTTTGCTTCTTATTAGGAGGTATTTTTGGGAAGTAATGAATGCTTAACATTGAAAATATGAACAGTTTGCCCAATAGAAATTTTGTGTTCATAGTAAGTAATCCATGGTCTAAAAGGATTGGGCCCTCCATATAATGACCTGGATTTTTTGACCCAGTTCTGAATTCCCTCCCACAGAATGAATTGCCTTGGGCAATTGGAAATATTAACCTATAAAATTACATATCATGAAAAATTTGTTGATTGGTTTAATGGTTTTAGGCCTTACCAGCCTAGCATACCCACAAGAAGGAAATGGTGGGATAGAGGAAGTTGTACTAAAAGGGGTCACATTATCCCCAGTTATGAACAGTACCTACCGCAATATGGTACAGGATGTGCACACCGCGGCTACGGTTAAACATTTGGAGGATGCTGTCGCATCTTTTGATATCACGCTATCCCCAATTTACAGCGCAGGTGCTAAAGACTATAGAATCACCTTTAAAAATTCCGATGGAAAAATATTGGCCATTTTTGACGGTCAAGGTAAGATCCTATATTCTTACGAAAAATATAGTGATATCGCTTTACCACCTGCAGTAAGACAAGCAGTTTATAAAGAACTCCCACAATGGAATTTACTGCGCAATGACTATTCGGTCATTTACGAAAGCGACAAGGGGGTAAATAAAATCTTTAAGATCCAGGTGGGAAAGGATAACTTAAAAAAGAATCTAAAAATTGATAGTTCTGGAAATTTTTTGGACTAATTGATAGTATTCCTTAAGACAATTATAAGTATCGCCCACCATACACAGTGGGCGATTTTTATTTGGGGAATGACATTACAAATTGAACTTCAAACAAATAATTGGAATTTGGATGCTTAGCCAAACCGAAATTTTGGCTTTTCTTTAAGAAAACCGTAACGTTAAATATTTTGATGGCCAATCGTCATTTTGTAATTTGGAGGGTTCCCCTCTTACATCTTTTAAGGTACCCTGGGCATAACCTACTAATATTTCTTCTGGTTGCAAGGTATTTGATGTCTTTTCCCCCACCTATTTGTAAACTCTTATTAAAAAATTATGGAAGTAGATGAAAAAATGCCAACACAGGTAAATGAAGAAAAATTGCATGAACTTTTGGGTAAAA
>JBBKWR010000370.1:0-8337 GCA_037969055.1 Flavobacteriaceae bacterium
GGTGGCTTGGCCTATGTTGGTTCCATGTTGTTGGAATTGCCCAAATACGGTTGGATACAGACCAACTTTGACGATAATTATGGACTATCATTAGGACTTGGATTCAATCTTAGTAGGACGATGTCCATTGGTTATTTAATGGAGAAGGATATTGCTCAAGAAGAAACAGATTTTGGCTGGAACCATGAGATATCCTTGGCTTATACGTTTAAAAACCATACCGGAAACATCGGCGGTTATGTCGACAATTCACAGGACTCAAAAGTGGATCAAATTATCAGAAACTATGAGGAACAAATACTTAGATTGAAGGCCGAAAAAAATGAGGCCATCAGTAATAACAATGCCCAGCCGAAGTATGATACAGCTATTGCCGACGTGGCCATCGCGAAAAACGAATCCGCTGAAATAGCAGTAGGCCATAAGAAAAAAGAGTCCAAAAGAAACAAGAAGGTCAAACTCGACCCCCAAATTGTAGAAGATATAAACTCACTTGCCCACCAAAATCGATTGATCCTCGATGAATTGATCATGCGACAAGATTCAATGGAGGGCGTTCAAATGGCTGCTTCCGAAAAAAGGTTCGAAAAGATTGTAATGCTCTTGAGAAATGATCTCAAATATAACCTAAAAGCCTATATACAAGATCTTTATGGCGACCCACAAATGGACATGGCAGTTACTGGCAAAAACCCCGCAACACCTCAGACCTTCAAGAAAGTTTTGGTAAAAAGGGAAACCGAGACTGAGATTCGGGAAAGTGAAATTGCCGAGATGGGTAACAACGAATCAAACTATGATGCCACAAAATTGGACAATTCAATTTTAGTGGCCACGGAAACAACGGAAGCCCAAGAGAGTTTCAAAGCAGAAGTGGTCGGTTTGAAAACAACGATAGAGACCCCCGTGATTGCCAATACCCTTGAACACAAAGATTTTATGCCCTTGCCTATCAAAGTGTTGGATCAGTCACAATTCGACGGTGTAAAATCAGGCTATTATGTAATCGCAAATGTCTATAAAAACAAAAAGTACTTGAAGGCCTTTATGAACACCCTCACCAAGAAAGGTTTGGACGTGAAACAATTTTATAATAAAGAAAATGGACTATACTATGTTTATTTGGCCGATTATAATTTTAAGGAGGATGCGAAAACGGCCTATGTTTCAAATTTAGATGGCAAGTATAATGATGAAAAATGGATCATGCAAGTAGACAATCGTGCTGCGATTGTTGATAATATGTATGTCGATTAAACGTTTTTCAAGGTAGAAAATTCACCAATTTTGATGAAAATATTGTCAAAATCGAAATTTTAAATGGTTGTATGATTATGTTGCGTTGAAAGAAGGAGGGGATATCCGGGGGGATAGCTACGACCCCTCCTTTTTTATTGGCTTTCCATCAAAAATACTCATCGGTATTATGATCGTATGATGTGTTTTTTGTGCAACTTTTTCCACAAGTTCACGGATGCATTTGAACGAATAAACTCACAAAATTACCCAGCTATGTTTTTTATTTTTATATGTTTGGACATGAGTAGAACCTAAATAATTATTGTTAAACCCAAACCCCCCACTTCCCAATGAGAACTTACCTACAATTCAACAGCAACAGCAAAGACAGTGTTAAATTTAGTCCAAATGCAAGATCCAAACCTTTCCTCCAAACCAAGGAAGGGACCCTTTGGCGCAATGCATCTTTCCTTAAGGGCTAACATACCCAACTTAGTATTTTCTGATCTCAGTTAGCGGCCCAGTACAATTTGCCCAAACAGGTTATAAGCTTTATTGGATAATCGTATCCATCGCTATAGCCAATACTATTTGTGCAAATTGAAATCGATACGGCAATTTCAAGTATCGTAGTACAGATCTGTGCTTAGTCGCTTTGAACTTGCACGTGTTGCATTCGCATTTCGATAAATACCAAACTTAACCCTGGGTGCCTTCCATTGGAAGGTGCCCAGCTTAACCGCCCCCCACTATGCTAAAAAATACACTAAAAATTATCATAATTGACCATGAGCTTTCGTGGCATCAGAACTATCATGATTATTTTGAAGCCTATACGGATTATGAGCTTCAAGGTACTTTTGTATCCATAAAAGATGCACTATCGGTGTACCAAACACTTCGCCCGGATATTATATTCTCTGAAGTATCGATGCCAGATCTTTGCGGCATCGAAGGCATCAAATATTTCAGAAAAAAAGACCCTAATGTCACCATTATCATGCTGACCGCAGAAAATGATTTTGATGTCATAAAAAGGGCCTTTAAAAGTACGGCCAATGGCTTTTTGTCCAAACCAGTTAGTAAAAGAAGCCTGTACAATGCCCTGGATTCCATCAAAAGTGAAGGTACTATTCTGAGCAATGATATCGCCAAGAAGGTGATATCGATGTTCCAAAGAAAATCAAGGGATTTCTTTTCCGAAAGGGAAAACCAGGTCATCGATTTTCTATGCGAAGGTGCGACCTACCAATCGATCGCCGATAAATTGTTCGTAACCGCCAGCGCTGTTAATTTCCATATCCAGAACATATATTTAAAGCTGGATGTCAATTCCAAATCGGAGGCGCTGATCAAACTGGAGGAGTTGGAATATGAGTAAAATTGTCCGATTCCATTAATGTTGCTAACACCTCTCGAAGCCTCAAGACCAAAGGATCAATGTAGTTCCCCCACCTTTGGTCCTAAGGCTTCGGGGGGTATTTATGGTAATGCATTGGGTGCCCAAACAGCCAAATCCAAGAAATCGCTTTGTCCTTCGATAATTAAAACCTTACCTCCGGATACGGAATAGCGACATTCGTCCTTTTTTATATTATTAAATAGTTGAAAATAACTTCCTTAGGGCAATTAGAGGTATTCCCTTTTTTGTGTTCCCCCACCATCATTATGGTACAAATTTTCAAATACACCTCAGTCGAGAGAACACCAATTATCCAATAAATAATAATTTAAAACAACACATTATGAAAAAAACAGTAACATTAGTGCTGCTTTGCATGCTCAGTATGCAATTTGCAATGGCCCAAGGGATCACCAGTTATCAATACCGACGTGTGGCCCCGGCAGATATGGAAGAATATCTTAAAAGAGAAACGACCTATTGGAAAAAATGGGCGGAAGCGGAGGTTAAAAAAGGTAATTTACTTTTTTGGGGAATATTTCAAAGAGTTGGTGGAATGAATCAAGAAGAAGGATCCAATATCCTGATTATCAATGAATTTAAGGATATAGACAAAGGTGCCGATTGGGGCGGAATCGCCGCGATGTTTCCCAATGTAAAAATGGAGGATATTGCAACTTGGGGCATAAGCACAGATAGGGCCAACATTTTTCTTAGGGGAATCAACCATATTCAGGGAGCCACAGTGAACCCGCCCACGGATTTTAATTACGTTAGGATCATTTATCATAATACCAAAGACAATGTGGCACATCTTGCCTTTGAAGCGGATAAATGGAAACCATTGGTCGAAAAGGCCATGAAGGAAGGTAAAACAACCATGAAAGGCTGGGGCAATTCGTCGGTTATTTCTCCAGAGTCAAACGATTTTCCTTATTCTAGTGTTTCGTATGATTTGTTTTCAACCCTTCAAGATGCGTTATCCCCTGCTTTTAATGCAGATATGACAATTCCAGATGGATTTTTCGATGGCCTCCAAGCCAATTATGCAGGGCCAAGAAATTCGAATGTGTTCAGAATCGTGACCGTGGTAACCCCTACGTCTTCGCGATAATTTGGAATAGCAGTAAAAAGGCCATTATTCGTTAATAATGGCCTTTTTCTTTTGCTAGGTTATACGGTGGACGTTACTCATTACTGGTTAAGTGCGTCATCAGTCCAGTGAAATCGCCATATACTTGTTGGACCAGGATTTTACCGGCATCATCAAAGTCAAACGACTCATATAATCTGATATTGCCCGATTTGGCAGTTGTCGAATCGGTGGCGGCGCGTGTTACCTGCCACTCGCTGTAGTGACGTACTGAGCCATCTGGCTTAGCGGTCGCTGGATTTACGCCAGGCAGTAATACGGGTGGATCGGTCAACATTTTAAAGTCGAACATTTCCCACATGGCCTTATCACTTGCCATCATTTCATCCAAGGACAAAGAATCCTTTTGGGCACCAAAAGCAGTTTCGAGCATTCTGAAATCTTTCGCATACATGGAGTAGTCCGTGTTTTCGTTTTGAAAACCATTTAAATTCGCCAAAACGGTTTTTGAATTTTGTTCAAACGCCGTGTCAGCAGAACTATCCGCTTTGGATTCCGTTTCAGCTTTACAGCCTATCAAAACGATTGCTAAAACAAAGCTTAAATAATACATTTTCATATTGTTGATTGTTAGATTGTTATGCCTGAAAGGTAAGAGTTTTTTTGCAATTTAAGGACATACTGTGTCTAATCTTGGGATAGCCAGCTTTTTCTTTCTTCCCCATTTGGATAGGTAAAGCTGTGTGCCTTGGGTTCGTAGCACTTTTATCGGGTCCTGGCCTGGCTAACAATTTTTTTATCGAATTCTTTGTCGTCTTCAAGAATTTTAAAAAAGCTGAGGATATACTCTTTTGCGTTCTCAAACTGGTATGGGTATACAAAATATTCCTGTAGGTTGTCTGCCGCATTAAGCATTTCTGATTTATGGTCCAGAAAATCGCGACGTACTTGATAAAAAATAGCTTCATCCCTTTTATAGCCCTTATACAATCGCTCTGTTACCTCAGTTATTTCTTTGTTAAGGTGTTGGGTCCCGGATACCGCGGCATAATTGGCATTTACCAATCCCGACATGTCAAAATCATATGGAATACCCACGGCTTTTTTATCGATAAACAGTAACTTCTCGTTATGATGTAATCTTGTTGAATAGTCAGTATTTCCGATAAGAAATTGAAAAAAAGAATTAGTGACTGAGGTGTATCCATCATGGTTCAACGGATGGATCGTTCTTGTTAATTCCTGGCCGTCAAAGCGGTTAGCGATTTTTTTGAGGTCTTCTACTAAAATTCCTTTTATGGTTCGCACCTTTTCCCTACTACCTTTTTCTTCGACAAATTCTATATCTACCAAACGCGTATTAAAATGAATTGGGGTGACAATTTCATAGAGCTTGTAGGCCAAGTATTCTTTGATCAGATAGTCGTTGCCACTGGGTTCCGTGGAACAAGGTAGCACGACTTTTAATTCTTTGTTGCCCTCAAAGGGGGTACCATTCGCAAGCGATTTTTTTATTTTTAATTTTAGTGGAACATAGTAACAGTAGGTGCGCCTATAATTTCCCCTGGCCCTTAATTTTATGGCGATTGAATCATATTGATATGCCGCATTTTTAAAATAAAGGACAGATTTAATATAGGTACTATCCGTGGTATTCTTTTTGAGGTCTTTGATGGAAAACTTTAGTTTGATAGAAATGGGCACTTGGCTTTGAAAAAGAATGGTGTTTGGTTTCGTGCCCATTGTGTCTTTGGTGTCCTGTGCCAAAGAAGTATTTACTAAAACTGTTAACAGTGTTACAATGTGAATAAGAATCCGGGTTTTCATATTTAGATAATACGTCCCTTAAATTTAAGAAATAATAATGCTCAAAAAACATCGGTAAAATTCAGGGCTCCATGCTTTAATGCAATTAAAAAAGGATGGGTATCAGTATTGCCACATATCCTTGAACCTAGCGAACCGTATGTCCGCACGCTATATTTAGAAAGCTGCAATTTACCTTGACTTTGTGACTAAGGCCCATGGTATTATAACCAATCTGATCAAAGCTGTATGGTAAAGATGATAGCATCAGCAGTATGGTTTACAGGTCAAATAACTTTTTTATAAGTAATTTGACCTGAATATAATCCAATGCTTTAGATATCGACTAACTTTGTTGGAAGTACTCCCGTACGCCTAACTTACTATTTTTTACTATGATAGATGATCTCGTTATTAATTTTGCTCCAACAGGAATGATTCCAACAAAGAAGATGAATCCCCACGTTCCGATTAGCGTTGCCGAAATAGTAGAGGACGTTCATAAGGCATCCGAAATGGGAATTACTATGGTCCACCTACATGCTAGGGAAGCTGATACCGAAGAGCCGACTTATAAGAAAGAAATTTACGGTCAAATAATCGAAGGCATTCGTAAATTTGACCCATATTTGGTTATTTGCGTTTCGCTCAGTGGACGGAATTTCAATAAACTGGAGCAAAGAACCGATGCATTGTTCCTTGAAGGTGCACTAAAACCGGATATGGGAAGTTTAACGCTCAGCTCCCTAAACTTTAATAATATAGCCAGTATTAACTCCCCTAAAATGATACAGGACCTGGCGAGGACAATGATGGAAAAGGGAATTGTACCGGAACTTGAAGTATTTGATAGTGGAATGATCAATTATGCGAAATATCTAGAAACCAAAGCGTTGATAAAGGCACCTTATTATTTTAATCTTTTATTTGGCAATATTGCCTGTGCCCAGGCAGATCTATTGCATACCGGCGTTATGATCAAAGATCTCCCAGAAAAATCAATTTGGAGTTTGGCGGGGATAGGTAATGCCCAATTGCAAATGAATTCACTTTCCATAGCCATTGGCGGTGGTGTCAGGGTCGGTCTGGAAGATAATATTTGGTACGATACCGCTCGAACGAAGCTCGCTAGCAATATGGATATGATCAAGAGAATCCACACCATTGCCAAGGCCAACTCAAGAGCGATCATGACACCCCAGCAATTTAGAAAAAAAATGCTGTTGGAACCGGGAAATGGCAAATACGGCCGTAACTATAAGGGTTAATTTAGAGAATTTATG
The DNA here is from genome assembly GCA_037969055.1 of Flavobacteriaceae bacterium. Classification (GTDB taxonomy): domain Bacteria; phylum Bacteroidota; class Bacteroidia; order Flavobacteriales; family Flavobacteriaceae; genus Pelagihabitans. The sequence continues at coordinate 6,824 of JBBKWR010000370.1, forward strand.
GAAACTCACACGGGCCCTTTAGCTAAATTAAAGTGGTATTGGAAGATCGTTAAAAATGGCCTTTTCCTATTTGGAGCCAGAAATCGACTGGCCCTAATCGGATTCGATATTGATCCTGTTTATTGGGTATTGGAAGGTGCGGGTGATTGCAGTTTACCAAAAATCAAAGGAGATGTTTCGGAATACCTAGTTGAACATCTGGATTTTGAAGAATTGCGGCGATTGTGCGAAAGACTCAAAGACAGACAAGCTGAAGAGTTGCTCAAAGGTTTTAAAAACGGCCAAATGTGTATCTGTCTGCGCCACAAAAACAATATAGCTGCCTTTATGTTTATCGCTCTTAATGATATTTTTTATAAGGGCAGTCCTATAATTCTCAAGCCAAATGAAGCGTACCTACTTAATATGTACACCTTTGAATCATATCGGGGCAAGAACTTGGCGCCTTATTTGCGTTATCAGAGTTATCAATTTCTTAAGGGAATGGGGAAAGACACGCTTTACAGTATTAGCGCATACTTCAATAAATCTTCCATTAAATTCAAAGAAAAATTAAAAGTCAAGCACCTAAACCTGATTTTGTTCATTCTGCTATTTAAAAAATACCAATGGCGTTTGAATTTAAAGACCTACAACCAAGATAAAGCTTAAATATTCCCTTTCACATAGCTTCCGAAAATCTCTTTTTCGGCCAAGAAGCCAAAAACCTTACGAATCTTATAAATATAGTCCTGGGCAATCGGGAGGCTCTGTGATCCACCAACCACCAGACTGACTTGTTATTCGGTATTAGTGATGTGCCCGACTACCCACATGTTCTTCGGAAAAAGTGACGAATGTAAAGCATTCGGGTACATGCGAATCCCATACCCCATGAGGACTCCAAGCCCAACCTCCGGAATCCTTCGCAGGCGCTGCCTCTTTGTATTGGTTAAATCTCGAGAAATCCATCCGCCAAATATCATTGGGCAAGGGCGGAACACTTCGGCTATCTCCTTTGGTTAAAATTGAAATACTTGACCATGGTAACGCCAGTTCAACGGTCCATCCCCGATCTCGATCTTTGTTATCATTGATGGTCCCATCGGTGAAAACAGCGCTCTGCAATCCTTTGAGATCCCAATTAAAAAAGCCCATTCTTGGCCCTCTGGGATGATTTTTATAGCCCACCCCATTAAATGCCCTTCGGCCAGGTTCGCGAAGCCCCAAACCTTCCACTGCATCGAAGCCTCCTTTCTTATAAGCTTCTTCCCAAATAAAAAATACCTCGTATATGGTACCAAAGGCATTAATTTCAATTTCGTAGTAGGCATCCAGCCCAGCGATGAATAATTCCACATCATTATTCTGATATATCAACCCGTCACGCTCCGTAATGCTTGCCTGTAAGTCTGGCTCTTCTATCCAATACCCTACATAAAGATATTCATCATCCCACAATACAGCGGCGCGCGTGTCATGAATGGTCTCAGACCCTGTAATCAAATCCCTGAAATTGGGAGATCGTGGGGCGA
>JBBKWR010000371.1:0-11103 GCA_037969055.1 Flavobacteriaceae bacterium
TTCAAATTTAAATATAACGGGCATATCATTGGAGCCACCTTTATCGAATTGGAAATCTTTGGAAAAATGTTCGTGTTCTCTGGGGATGTGGGCAGAAAAGAAGACCAATTATTAAGGCCCCCAGAGCAGCCCCAATCGGCAGATTACCTATTTTTGGAAAGCACCTATGGGAATAAGCTGCACCCTAAAGAGGATGTCGACGAAATCTTGGTTACCCTTGTCAATAGAACCCTTCAGGAAAGAGGAAATCTGATTATACCCTCTTTCGCGGTCGAACGGTTGCAATCTTTGATGCACCTATTATGGACGCTCTTTAAAAAGAACAGGATTCCCAATATTCCAATTTTTATAGATAGCCCAATGGGCAACAACGTATTGTCCGTTTTCGAACGATTCCCCCATTGGCATAAACTTCCTATTAAAGAGTATGTCGCCATGCTTAACCATTTTACTATAATAAGCTCGTATGGGGATACTTGGAAAACAATAGATGATCCCAGGCCCAAAGTGGTGATCGCCGGTAGTGGAATGGTTACCGGAGGGAGGGTGTTGACCTATTTGCAACAATATTTGGACATTGCCGCTACTACCGTATTGCTGGTCGGATATCAGGCGGAGGGCACCAGGGGAAGACAGTTATTGGAAGGAGCACATGAATTGAAGTTATTTGGCAAATACTTTCCTGTAAAAGCGCAGATCGAACATTTGGAAAGCTTATCCGCCCATGCCGATCAAGCTGGACTCTTGGAATGGGTGGGCCAGATTAAGAATATCCCTGAAAATGTATTTTTGGTCCACGGGGAACCCTTGGTGCTGGATGCATTTCGAGTGAAACTAAAAGACACCTTAGGATGGAACGTGCAGGTGCCACATCTAAATGAAATTGTGGAATTGTCCATTTCATAACAAGCTGACCAATATCATAGCACGAGTCTTTTTAAAGTAATAGTTTTACTTAAAATGGAGCCATTATGGATGTAGGGAGCGCCCACACAAGAATAGATCAAGCAAGAAAAATAGAGGACCTGCACAAGGATTGCAAACTATGGAAATCGAGTTTACGCTTTATGGATGACGAGATTACCTTTATCAATAAATTATTGGATTCATACGTTTTTGAGCCAAACACCCCAAACCTTTTTGAGCGGTTACAAGATTATACCCATCGATTGGAACAGACGCAAGTATTAAGCATTAAGGTTAAGGAAAGAATAATGCGCCATGAAAAGGATTTGGGCGGCATGCTGGAATGTAAAGATGATGCCTGCGATCTTGGGTTTTACCAAAAACATGACAGTATTAAGGCCGATGTAAACCAATACCTAGGCGATTTCCAAATCCTAAAATCTGAAATCTTCAATTATGCCGGGGGGATTCTTAAAAGGAGGAAAGCTTGATCTTTGATTCCAAAGCGATCAAAACTGACCAATGTCATTTTATTACATCCACCTTCCAGCTAATTTCGTACGAGCGATTGTTGGTAATATCAATCCTATATTTTTAGTTTTTGCAACGGTAAGTGACCAAACAAAACGCTAAAAGAAATATAATAATTGTATAACACAGGATGCGGTGAACGGCTTAATCGGGCATTCATTCTGTTCTAAAATAGTGAGATATGGAATCTACCAAGAAAAAATACCGATATATCGAGTGGTTGGGGCCAGACGAATTGCACACGGCCACGATGCAATGGATGTCCGAATTGAAATTCATCAGGGATGAACAACTCTTCTTAAACGATTTGGTTAAAACCAACACTTTGGAGCTAATGGATTCGAAGAATTTCGAAGCAAGCAAGCAGGTAATCGATGATATTTTTAAAACGGAAAAAGAGATTGTCCTTCTGATGAAAAAAGTACAGGCCCATGAAAATGAGCTGGAAATAATGGTAAATGATGTAGATGAATTGAAAATGGAGAAAGCCTATATCGAAACCCATTGGGAACTTTTGGCCCGGATGGAGAAATATCAGGAAGAATATAGAAGGATAAAAACGCGTCTTTTTAAAGTGGTCTCACAAGTGATGAAAAAGCAAAAACAGAAAAGGTTGTTGAACTAAAGTCCATTACGGTGTATTATGGGTTTGGCACCTACAAACAATAATAAATAGTCTTTTGTTGCATTGAGGTAAAAAAAACAGATTTCAAAAGCCATTAAAATGAAAAAACTGATTGTAATCGCCGTGCTAACCTTAATGGGTTGTTCCTCGACCGAACTGGTGGAGAATTGGAAAAATCCCGAGATCGTTATATTCGATGCCAGCAAAGTATTGATTGTGGGGATGACCCAGAATGCCGATGCCAGAAAGAATTTTGAAAGCAGCCTCCATAGGGAGTTCAAGAGAAGGGGCATTGAGTCTATGCGCAGCATGGACCTATTCGATGTAAAGTTTACCGACTCTAAAAAAACGGAAAAGGAATTGGATGCGGTAGAAGAGCAATTATTGGACAAGGATTTCGATGCCATCTTGTTGACCAAGATAATTGGATCAGAAAATAGAGCAGTATTTAGAAAAAAACTCGCCGACTGGACAAACTACGACAATACGTTTAGGGAAGAATATTTGGGTAACCAGAGCATTTATTATGATGAAGGGTACTATGACAAGTATACGGTATATAATGCGGAGACCTCACTATACTGTATTTGTGTCGATAAAAAACGCCAATTGATTTGGAGGGGAAGTATTGACATCCTCGATCCCATTAACATTGATAAATCCGTCAGTGATTATGTAAAACTGGTAGTTACGGCAATGGAAGAGCAAGATTTGATTTTTAGAAAAGAGAAGGATGAAATTACTGGTATATAGTGCAAAAAAGTTCGAAATACCCTATTTAAAAAGGGCCAACAATAATAGGCACACCGTAAATTTTACGGAAGATGCGCTAGATTCTGAAACGGCCATACAAGCGATGGGCTATAAAGCCATATCCATATTTTCAGCTGACGATGCCGCTCTGGTGGTGCTGCAAAAACTATGGGAATTGGGGGTTCGTTTCATTACGCTTCGTTCCGCAGGCTATAACAATATCCAAATAAAAGCGGCAAAACGTTTTGGATTTAAAGTTGCAAATGTTCCAGATTACTCTCCTCATGCAATCGCAGAACACGCCGTGGCACTCTTGCTGGCATTTAACCGAAAATTAATTATAGCCGATACCCAAGTGCACCAGTATAATTTCATGCAAGAGGGTCTAATGGGAATGAATTTGCACGGAAAGACCGTTGGTATTATTGGCACTGGCAGAATCGGCAGTATAATGGTAAAAATAATGTACGGCTTTGGCTGTCACATTTTAGCCCATGATCTCGAACCAGATGATGATCTGATCGAGCTTTGTGATGTGACCTATACCACCTTGGATGATTTGTGTCGAAAATCGGATATCATAAGTATACATCTGCCCTTGACCTATGAAAGCCACGGGCTGATCAATAGCAAAAAGCTGGCTTTGATGAAAAAAGACGTTATCATTATCAATACGGCAAGGGGAGCAGTGGTCGATACCAATGCAATCATTGATGCATTAGAGGAAAATGATATAAAAGGGTATTGTACCGATGTATATGAGAAAGAAAAGGGCGTCTTTTTTAAGGACCATTCTAAAGAAGGTATAAAAGATGAAAAATTGAAGAAACTATTGTCTTTCCCGAATGTGCTGATGACACCGCACCAGGCTTTCATGACCAAAGAAGCGTTGGTGAATATTGCTGATACTACTTTTGAAAATATTGGGTTTTGGGAAGAAGGTAGCGAGTGTAAAAACGAATTGGGCGACAAGACGCTAATATCGTGATAGGCATGCCTAGGCAAACTGTCTTACTTCGACGGCAGAATATCATAAATCCATAAGGACTTCCATTGAATTAAAATAGAATAAAATTAGCGCTACCACTACATTAGGGTTGGATAATTGTATATTTAGTACTGATAAAACCAATCAACCAGAGTCTGATGAAGCAGCCCATTATCCCCCAAAGGCTTTATTCCTTGGATGCACTTAGGGGATTCGACATGTTTTGGATCATGGGTGCCGAGGAAATCTTTCACAAGCTTTCAGAAATTACAGGCACACCCTTTTGGGTGGCAACGGCCAAACAGTTTATCCACCCAAATTGGCATGGCTTTGCCCTCTATGACCTGATTTTTCCCTTGTTCCTATTTTTAGCCGGGGTGGCCACTCCTTATTCTATAGGAAAGCAACTGGAAAAAGGCAAGAGCCGGCAAGCCCTATTGTTACGTGTTATTAAAAGAGGCCTGATTTTGGTGGTTTTAGGAATTATCTACAATAATGGCCTTGAAATTCGCCCAATCGAAGACATACGATTTGGCAGTGTTTTGGGTTGTATTGGATTGGCGTATATGTTTGCCAACATCATTTACCTCTATACAAAGCAAAAGGGTCAGATTATTTGGTTTGGATCCTTACTCATTGGCTATTGGTTGTTGCTATTATTCAATGCTGCCCCAGGGTTTCCAATGGGCGATCTTACCATGGAAGGCAATTTTGCATCCTATCTCGACCGATCGATCATGCCAGGCAAGCTGTATTTGGGAATCCATGACCCTGAAGGGCTGGTGTCGACCATTCCAGCCATATCAACCGCACTTCTGGGTATATATGTGGGGACCCTGTTAAAGAATACGGATGCCTTAAGGAAGCGAAAAACCGCCTTAAGGTTGGTCCTAATGGGAGTCATATTCATCGTCGTCGCGCAATTATGGAATTTGGTATTTCCGATCAACAAAAACCTATGGACCAGCTCTTTCACACTACAATGCGGGGGTCTAAGTTTATTGTTAATGGCCTTATTCTATTATATCATTGATATTCTAGGCCATAAGAAGTGGGCGTTTTTCTTTAAGGTAATCGGTATGAACTCAATTTTAATCTATATGTCAGGCTCATTTATTGATTGGTCTTATACCACCTCTTCCCTTTTCAAATGGTTAGGGCAAATCGTCGGGGAACCCTATAATGCGGTGGTGTTGGTCTTTTGCTTTTTGGCAGTGCAATGGGGCTTCTTGTATATCCTTTATAAAAAGAATTTATTTTTAAGGGTTTGATCGTTTTTATCAATAAAAAAAAGGGGCTCTATTTTTCAACAGTAAGTTTTATGCCGTTCACGAAATACATAGGAATTTCACCGAGTCCTTTGACATCGATATTTCCACGAAGCACACAATCGAATTTGTCCTTAACAATTTCGTAAAGTGATGAAGAGATATTGATCATATTGGGTTTGCTGCTTTGCTCCAAGCGTGCAGCCGTATTTACCGTACTGCCCCAAATATCATAGGCAAATTTATTGACGCCAACGATACCGGCAACCACTGGTCCAGTATGGATGCCTATCCGTACATCGAAGCCGTATTCCCCTATGGACCTCTTTTCCATATTATAGGCGAGCATACAATCCCTTAATTCCATGGCGGCATAAACCGCATCATAGGGGTGGGTATCATTTTTAACAGGAAGTCCCGCCACGCACATATATGCATCTCCAATTGTTTTTATTTTTTCTATGTTGTACTTACGGATGATATGATCGAACCGACTGAAACAATCGTGTAGTTCGGTCACCAACTTATTTGCCGACATGGTCTTGGATATCGACGTGAAATCTTTGAAATCAGTGAAAATCACGGTGACCGAGTCGTAGTATTTGGCTTGGGCAGTCCCCGTGTTTTTAAGTTCTTCAGCGGTTTCGGTAGGGAGGATGTTGAGCAATAAATTGTCTGATTTTTCTTTTTCCAAGGTGAGTTCCTGTGTTCGTTGATTTATTTCTGAACGGGCAGTTCCCAAATCCTTTACCATTTTATTAAAAGCCACGCCCAATTCCCCTATTTCATCACCAGACCTATTATCGACCGATTGCGTTAAATCGCCCTCACCAACCTTAAATGCGGCATCCCTTAAAGCCAAAACGGGCCTAGAAATATTTCTAGCCAGCCAATAACCAATGAACAGGCCAATGATGAATACGGTGAGACTTGCTGCCCCTGAAGCCAATCGAATTTGTCTTTTGCCTTGTTCAATTTCGTCTGTAGTAAAACTGACTATGATCTCCCCATTCATAATTTTGGACGTGAAAGGTGCCTTTTTGTAAATAAAGTATTTGTTCGAGGCTGCCTCAGGATCTACCTCCACATTTTCTGGGGACGTGGAAAATATTTTCTTATTGAGTTTAAAGTTGGCCTTGTCGGCCCCCCAAATCGTATCGATTTGAATGATGCTAACAAAGTTTAAGCGTTCGTCATTTCGAACAAAATCAATTGCAGTTTCAACACCTTCAAAGTTTTCTTCATTTAACGCTATCCTAACCCCCAAAGCCACAGTTTTTGCGAAATTCTCCACTTGGTTGTTGTAGTTGTCCAACAGATATGTAGTCTGTCTTGCCGGATAATAAAAGAGGATGAACAGGGCAAACAACATGACCACTGACAAAACCGTAAGCATTATTTTACTCCTAACGGATAAGACCATTTATGGTTGCTTGTTTTCATTGATGGACGACCAGGGCCTATAATAGGGCGCACCGCTGTACCAAATGCTAGATTTGTGGCTTTCCATCAACGATGATAATTTTTAACAAAGACTCCTTAGATTCCGGAAGTACGCCTATGGCACCCGGTGTTTGTGCCACATAAGCTTCCAATTCGCCGATCGAATTAAAAAAAGTTGGCGCTTTTACTTTTCCCTGAAAAACCAAGGCGAGGAAATATTTGTTCAACTCGTTCCCCGACATATTATATAATTTCTCGCAGGTGTTATTTCCTACTGGCGTAGTTGTTTTCATTAGGGCAATGCTGACCCTAGACCCATCGTTCCATCTAAGTTTCTCTCCTTTAAGGACCGCTTGAAGTTGGACCATATCCATCTCTGCAGGTATCGACTCACCATTGGCCACGATCATTAGTCCGTTGCCCTGTGCGTTAAGGCTGCTAGGCAAAAAGAAACCCATCGATATGGCAAGTATTATGTTACAAATTATACGTCCCATAGGTCTGAATTTAAAATCCAATAGCAAATTGCGTTGTTACTCTATTCATGCTTCCCGTTATATCTCCTTTAATATATTGATATTCCAATTTGACCACCATTAGATAACTGATCTCATATCGAAGTCCGGCTAAAAAGGAACTTTTGTCATCTATTCCCAAATAGGAATTCGTGTCTTGGTAATTAATGTAGTCTACCCGTGCATAGGGCACCCATTTTTCTTTTAGTCTTATGCCAGCATATAAATAGGAGGAAAAAGACTGTTTGCTCCCAATACTATCGGTATTGTTGTTTAATAAGGTTCCTTCGGCCAAAAGTTCATACTTTTTTCCAAAATAAGAAACCGACCCCGTATACAACTGTAGCTTTATTTTATTATCAATTTCAGTGTTGAATATTTCGGCCCCTTGCGATATGATATCGTTGTAAAATGATACCCCGATTTGCACTTTGTCGGCTGGTTTTATATGGACAGCGGCCGTAACCGATTTGTATTTGTCGTTGTCCCTGATATCTGCTGAACCCAAACCATTACCAACCATTAGATTGTATCCAAATTTCAATTTACCAAGGTTATGCCCTTGTAAGGCAACTCCGGTGGTGTGAAGGTCAAAAAATCTGGATTCAAAGATAAGGGGCCTGCCCACGGTCGGAAAAAATACCCGGCCATGATGGTAAGTATCGTTCCAATAGTTTAAAGGCGTATGATGCTTTCCGATCAACAAGCTGTGGTTTCCACTATAGTTATAGTTGATAATGGCGCGCTCCACGCCAACCGCAAAACCATGATGGATATCATTAGAGCTATCGAACCTAAATACGGTTTCGCCCAAAAAAGAGACACGGTCGCTCAATTCAGAGGTAATGAACAAATCATATTCCCCAAATTCAAAATTGAGTTTGTCCTCCCTGATACTCGCCCCAATATCGACGAAGCCCCTGATTTTGGTATCTTGTGCTTTTATCTGGTCTAAAAAGCCCTGCAACATGACCAAAGAAAGAAACATCATGAAACGCTTATCAATATTTTTCATACTTCTTATGTAGTTAACAATAAGGTGATGCTTTCAATAAGACTTCGGGGGAAGGTCCTCTTAACCAACGATTCAATTCGCTCAATACTAGTCAATCGCCTCACTTGGTTTGATATGAAAGCGGGCATTAGGTCGGCTTTCAAATTTTCATTCTTTCTCAAATTCTCCGAGTGACAACCCTAAAAAAGCTTATTTCTATTGACACTATTCCTATAAATATACTAATTTATGATGTACCATTATATTATTTCAATAGGGCATCCATCATTTCTATACCATTTAATCGCGGGATACTAATTACTAGACTTCATGACCATCTCCTTTAATTCAGCGATTCTCTTTTCTTTGTTGGGCTGCCTATTTTTTATAGCAAATTCGGTATGGTATTGATGTCTTTCCATAAACGTTATTTGGATTTTGTTCCAATCCGATTTAGTTTGGACCATTGAGAGGAATTTTAATTCCTTATATAGGTGGTTACTTATAGGATAAAAATCAGTTCTTCCCAGATAATCCAGATCGCAATCACAAATAATCTCTTCTAATTTGTTTTTGGGTGTTTGTGGTATTCTAGTAGCGAGGATCAGTCCTTCAACTATTTGAATATCCTTAGAAGGAAAACCATAAGATTTCATCAATTTATTGGCGATGTTTTTTCCAGTTTCCTCATGTTCAAAATTGGAAATCGTAAAACCGATATCATGCAATAACGCCCCTAATCGAAGCAGTTTGGCCTCACGTTTGTTCACTTTCTCCCTTTCAATGTAATAGTTGCAGGTCTTCAGTACATCCAAGGTATGATCAATGCCGTGGTAATATAATTCTTTCGCCAGCTGCGTATTTAAAATTTCAAGCGCCTTTTTCCTAAGTTTATAATATCCTTTCATTCCACTAAATTAGTGCAGTTTGCAATTCTATTAGGCCTAGGGGTACAATTCGAGGGTTTTGGTGGCCTTGAATAACAATAGGGCTTTAGGATCTTATTGGTAGTGGTTAGAACGGATAAACCTACCACCAATGATTTCCAATAAGTTTAAATTAAATATACAATTAATATTGCAACCATCATTGTTATTTTGGAACCTAGTGCCCAACTTGATTATTTGTATGTTGTATCCTGCGCCTGTTAAAAGGAGTGAAATCCAATACCCATATTGGGCTTTTGATAGATTTTAATTTGGAAATTCACACCCTTGAAAGCCAAGAAGGGGGATTTTCAATATTAGGCACCAAATTTTCAAATTTTTGTTGCGCTAATTTATTATCTTCTCACCGCTAACCAATCCATTTGCTTGGTACGGTATTTGCTTTTAAACATAATAAAAAAAATATGAACAAGGCCATAACTTTAACATTGCTCCTCTCCTTTGGGGGCTACCTTCTAACAGGACAAAGCACCACCGCCCAAAAACCGAAATTGGTGGTAGGTGTTATAGTGGATCAAATGCGATTCGACCAACTTTACAAATATGAAAGTAAATACTCGTCAAGCGGATTTATGAGGTTGGCCAGGGAAGGGTTTAATTTTAAAAATACCAATTATAACTATATGCCAACAGTGACCGCAGCAGGACATGCTTCGATCTATACAGGTGCGACACCTTCCGACCATGGTATAATTGGAAATAGCTGGTATGATCGCTTTGAGAGCAAGGTACAAGGGAATGTGGATGATGGGAGCGTATTGCTGGTAGGCACGGTCACGCCCAACATACTTGGTGCTTCGCCTAAAAATCTTCTCACGACAACCATTTCTGATGAATTGCGATTAAATAGCAATTTCAGGGCTAAGGTTATAAGCGTATCCCTAAAGGATAGGGGCGCCATTTTACCTGGCGGACATACAGCAAATGCGGCCTATTGGCATGATTGGGTATCCAGTCCGGGTTATTTTGTTTCCAGCACCTATTATATGGAGGCCCTGCCAAAATGGGTAACAGATTTCAATAAGTTAGGGAAGTCCAATGGTTACTTGAATGCTACTTGGAATACGATGTACCCCATTGATAGTTATACTGAAAGTGCGCCGGACAAAAATAATTATGAACCCTCGTTGGGGGGCAAGTCCAGTCCTACTTTTCCGTATGATCTGAAAGCGATGCGGGAAAAGTACAAGACCGTGGATTCGGAATATCAATTGATATGGGCTTCTCCTAGTGGCAATAGTTTGCTCACGGAATTCGCGATGGAAGCCATCAAAAATGAAGCACTTGGGAAAGATGAGATCACTGACCTTTTAAGTATTAGCTATACGGTTCCTGATATAATGGGACATACCTTTGGACCCCAATCAGTGGAAACCGAAGATGTATTTCTTAGATTGGATAAGGATATTTCTACACTTTTGAATTATTTGGATAATAACGTGGGCATCAATAATTATGTGCTGTTCCTAACCTCAGATCATGCGGTGATGCCAAATGCTGCCTATTTAAACGACAATAAATTACCAGCTGGGGTCGCTAGGATAAATCAGTACAAAGATGCTTTGGGCAGCTTCTTAAATTCGAAATACGGTACCAGGGATTGGATCCAAAATTTTGACGGCGATCAGGTATATCTCGACAGAAATTTGATAGCCGATAGAAAATTGGATCTGAGTGTGGTGCAGACCGAAGTCGCTAACTTTTTGATCAATATTGAAGGCATCAACAATGCCATTACGGCACATGATCTGCAAGTTGAGTATTACGGGAGCGGGATAAGGGAACTTTTACAAAACGGCTATTATGCCAAAAGATCTGGAGATGTGCTCTTGTCTTTTGATTCCGGATATGTACTAAATCCGAATCCGGATGTGGATGTGTCACAAGTTAAAGGAACGAACCATGGCTCGGGATATGCATACGATACCCATGTGCCACTGCTTTGGTTTGGTGCGGGCATACCCAAAGGTGAATCTGTAAGAAAAGTATCGGCGGTTGATATTGCCCCTAGTTTGGCCATGATGTTGAATCTTCAGCTTCCTAGCGGTTCGAGAGGGGAGCCACTGAATGAAATATTAAAAAAGATCCCGTTAGGTTCAAAATAAGCTACAAAGTAATGATGGGATGGGAAGA
>JBBKWR010000372.1:0-5808 GCA_037969055.1 Flavobacteriaceae bacterium
ATCCCGCATGCTTCGCCGTTTGTATTTAAGAAGGGACTTTGACTGGCACAGGTGCCGGCGAACTTTCCGTCTTTTTTAGACCATATTTTAATGGCTATCCCTGCGAACGCAAGGGCCAACAGGCCTATGGTAAGAAAAAAAAGTTTCATTTTAATGATTTTGACAAAGGTACAAAAAAAGTCCCTGACATTCCGATGGTTATCGGGAGTTAGGGACTTAATTATCGCTTAAAACCTGTATTTATTTATACGAGATGTTTGCGACAATATTCTTGACCGTTGGGGTTGAATTGCCCCCTTTGGGCTCTATCGTGATATAGCCTACGGCCTGATCTGAATAGGGAAGTGCCAACAGTTTATCCTTGTCGGTGGACTCCTCTAAGATACCCAAGTTCAACATTTTTCCATTTACCTCAGCCCACATTTGAAAACATTGGTTTTCCGGTAAATTCGGCAATTTGCTCACATTGATATAGGACAATCTTTTTACTGGATTTATATACGCAACTGCTTTTAAATCATTTGCTTTTTTATTGCCAGAGACATTCAATCGTTTGGTCTGAGGATTGTTAAGGACGATAAATTGGTTCCTAACATCTTCCAACTGCTCCCTCATATCTGCTTCCAAAGATTTGATCTTATTGGAAACGATGGTGTTTTCTTGTTGGAGGCTCTGGTTCTGGCTCCAGAAAACAAAAGATGCACCCGCAAAAATAAGGGCGGCGAAGCTAGCGGCGATCGCATACTTGAAAAATCGCTTTCGGCCCCTATCTTCAGATTTGATCCTGGCAATTATTTTTTCTTTTAGACCAGCAGGCGTTTTTTGGGAGTGCATTTTGGCAAATGCCTCCAAATTATCCTGAAGTTCTTCATAGGTTTCCCTAACTTCTGGATACATCGCAATATACCTTTCTACCCTAAGGTTTTCTGATTCCGAGGTCGCACCTAATAAGTATTTCTCCAGTAGGTCCGAATCCAAGAAAATTTTTATTTTATCTTTCATCAGTTTAAGCTTATTTGTTTTAGGGAAATTGAGCAATGCCTTTTAACAAGCCCAAAAAGCCCCAAATTAATATTGTATCAGGTTTAGCAGGCACGCAAATAACAACGATGGCCCATATATTTTCTTAAGTTCCCTTAGCCCTATTTTTAATCTAGATTTTATGGTTCCCAACGGTATATCCAGTTCCTCGCTGGCTTCTTGTTGCGTCATCCCTTGGAAAAAAAGGGCATCAAGTACTATTTGGTACTTGGGTTCCAATTTATCCAGATTATCCTGAACGTCCATGAACTCGGGTTTGATGCTATCTACACCTAAATTATATACGTTCGAAACGTCTATTTGGATTTCCTTATCGGTTTTTGTATTGGCACTCCTTAACTTATCGATTGCCGTGTTTCGGGTTATACGGAACAACCATGTGAACAATTTGGCTTTCGTTGGGTCATATGAATCGGACTTTTTCCAAATTTTTATAAAACTTTCCTGCAGAACATCCTGGGCCAATTCTTCGTTCCTGACCACCTTGTTTGCCACGCCGTATAGGGTATCCCCATAGTGTTCGTACAAAAGTGAAATGGCCTTTTCATTCCTCTCTTGAAGCAGTTCTACTATGTGCATTTCAAGAAGTCTGCTCATATAGTTTTTGGGGTTTTCAGCTTTTTTTGGGCCCGGCATCCAACGATAAGGTTATAACCGTACATAGCTAAACGCTAAATTATAAAATTGATTGTTATTGCGGCGTTATCTCAAAAGATTAATTAGATAAATATACGACTGGTAATTGTACATTTAGTTTTTGGTTAGTTTGGTTTGGTATAACCCCCGAAGATAATTCTTCGGGGGTTATTTTTTTAGTGAAATTCAAGTTTGAAGGGCCCATAGGCACATCAAGCTTGCGAATTGAATATCCCATGGGAAGATATGAAATAGAATTAAGCTATGGATTAAAATCTGAAATGGTGACTAGTCAACAATATTGACCTCTGGACTTATAGCGATCCCAAATTTTTCCTTTACCGCATCCATGATACGATGGGCAAGATCCATGATATCCTGTCCGGTGGCCAGACCATAGTTTACCAAAACCAAAGCCTGATTTTTATGCACCCCAGCGTCTCCAAACCGTTTGCCCTTAAATCCGCATTGCTCTATAAGCCATCCTGCTGGAATTTTAAAGGTGCCATCGGCAATTGTGTAGAAGGGCGCCTCTGGATGGGCCGATATAAACTGATCGAAACTGGTTTTGTCAACTACGGGATTTTTAAAAAAACTGCCACTGTTTCCCAATTGTTTCGGATCAGGTAATTTACTTTGCCGGATGGCAATTACGGCATTGGAGATGTCCTTTATACTTGGCTTTTTTATACCTTTCTTTTGCAGTTCCCCGCCAATAGAACCGTAGCCCGAATTCAAATTATGGTTTCTTTTTGAAAGTTTAAAAGTTACCTCGGTAATAATGAACTTTCCCTTGCCCGCGTTCTTAAAAAATGAATCCCTATACCCAAACTGACAATCCGATTTATTAAAGACCTTTATTTTTTGGTTTGCCACCTCCATCGCCTCACAGCTTACAAAGCTATCCTTCAGTTCAACTCCGTATGCGCCTATGTTCTGTATCGGTGCCGTTCCGGTATTTCCGGGAATGAGCGACATATTTTCAAGACCGCCATATCCCTTTTCCAAGGTCCACATCACAAGATCATGCCAATTTTCCCCAGCCATGACTTTTAACCAGACATGATCTTGATCCTCCTTGACCAGCTCTTTTCCTTTTATGTCGATGTGCAATACAAGCGCTTCAATGTCTTTGGTAATCAAAATATTGCTGCCCCCGCTAAGAATAAATTTTTTGGGATATTCCTTGTGTTGCAATGCAGTTGCAAGTTCGCTAACGGAGCGGATGGAACAGAAAAAGCGGGCTTCGGCCTCTATTCCGAAGGTATTATACTTTTTAAGGGATTTGTTTTTTTCTATGTGCATTAACCTATATAACTTTTCAAGGCTTCCTTCAGTATGTGTACCGCCCTTTTTAAACGGACCTTATCGAGAACATAGGCGATTCGAATCTGGTTTTTCCCCAATCCTGGGGTCGCATAAAATCCTGCCGCTGGTGCTACCATTACGGTTTCGTTTTTAACCCTAAAATCTTCCAGTAGCCATTGTGCAAAATCATCTGCGTCTTCTATGGGCAATTCTACCATACAATAAAACGCGCCTTGCGGGGTAGCTACTTTTATGCCATCGATCTTATTAAGTTCGGCAATAAGTAAATCCCTTCGCTGTACGTATTCTTCTTTCACCTCATCGAAATAACTTTGAGGGGTCTCCAAAGCGGCCTCACTGGCAATTTGGGCAAAAGTTGGTGGAGAAAGTCGGGCTTGGGCAAATTTTAGCGCCGTTTTGATCACTTCCTTATTCTTAGAGACCAAACAGCCCACACGGGCACCACACATGCTATAACGTTTGGAAACGGAATCTACCATTATCGCATGTTCCTCAAGGCCCTCTTCCTGTAAAATCGAGTAGTGTTCCCTACCATCATAGGTAAATTCGCGATACACCTCATCCGCGACCAAAAAGAGTTGGTGCTCCTTGACAATTTCAGCCAATTTTTTAATTTCTTCACGACTGTACAGGTAGCCGGTCGGATTTCCTGGATTGCAAATGAGTATCGCCTTGGTCTTCGGGGTAATTAGCTTTTCAAATTCTGCAATGGGGGGAAGTGCAAAATTATTGTCAATATCTGATACCACCGGTACTACCTTTACATTGTTCGCGGTTGCAAATCCATTATAGTTGGCATAAAACGGTTCAGGGATGATAATTTCGTCGTCAGCATCGGCAATAGTTCCCATCACAAAGGATAATGCTTCTGAACCTCCCGTGGTAACGATAATGTCGGAAGCTTTAACCAAAATCTGGTTTTTCGCATAATAGGCTGCCAGCTTTTCCCTATAGGTCTCAGAGCCTTCCGTACGGCTGTATTCCAAAATCTCCAAAGTGTTGTTTTTCACGGCATCCAGGGCCACTTGCGGAGTTTTGATATCCGGCTGGCCTATGTTGAGGTGAATGACTGTGATGCCACTCTTTTTGGCAGCTTCGGCATAAGGGACCAATTTTCGGATGGGGGATTCTGGCATTGACTGCCCTTTTTTGGATACATGAAGCATTTGCAGGTAAATTTTCCACAAAAATGGTAAATCATAACGGACAAAGCAACTGTCCAACGCTTTATTTAAAAGGGTGTAATTATGTTAATTAACATGGTGCCCGAGCAATAAATTGACTAATTTTAAGAGAGTTAAGTGCTTAATACTAAAAAAGTTGAAACGGATTATCTTGGTTTTTGTGGTCTTTTTTCTGTGTTTTCCATATGATGGAACAGCCCAGGGATTTCACCTGCCCGGAGGTCAAAAGTCCCAAAAAGTAAAATTCCAGTTGATCAATAACCTGATCGTGATCCCCATTGAGGTCAACGGGAACAAATTGTCCTTTATTCTGGATTCAGGGGTTAGAAGACCCATTTTGTTCAATTTGTCAGACCAGGATTCAATTCAGATCAACGATGTTACCGAAATCACCATTCAAGGTCTTGGGAATGGAGCGCCGATAAAGGCCCTAAGTTCCAAAAATAATTCCTTCAAATTGGGCAAGGCCGAAAACATAAGTGAAGAACTGTATTTGGTACTGGACAAGGATATGAATTTTTCACCAAGTTTGGGAATTCCGGTCCACGGAATCCTTGGTTATGAGTTGTTCAAGGATTTTATCGTCGATATCAACTATGCGCGGCAGACCTTGTGGTTACACGACCCTGGCCGCTATATACATAAGCCCAAAAAAAATGAAGAAACACTTCCCTTGTCGGTAGTGCATAAGAAGGCATACCTGGAGGGAGAGGTTATTTTAAGTGAAAATGAAAATGTACCCGTAAGACTAATGGTGGATTCTGGAAGCAGCGATGCGATCTGGCTTTTCGAAAACGAGGATATAGACATACCTGATAAAAACTACCATGACTTCTTGGGAAAAGGCCTCAGTGGAAAAATATTTGGTAAGCGAACACTGGTCAACGGTCTCAAAATAGGGAGTTTTGTGTTAAAGGATGCTAAGGCCGCTTTTCCTGATAAGGCATCTTTCAATAACCTTAAAAACCTAGGGGACCGCAATGGAAGCGTAGGTGGGGAGGTCCTCAAACGGTTCAATATCGTATTCGATTATCCCAACGGTAAGATTACTTTTAGAAAAAACGGCAACTTCAATTCCCCATTTCAGTACAATATGAGTGGCATCGAATTACAACATGACGGACTTCGATATATCGCGGAGCGGATAGCGGATAGGAGGGGGGTTGTCAAAAAAGATGGGGATACCTTCGGAAATGTGCAACTTATGTTCGAGAATCGGACAAGGCTCAGTTTGGTGCCGGAAATCGTTGTTTCCGGTATACGTGCCGGTAGTCCCGCAGATTCCGCCGGTCTTAGGGAAGGTGATGTCATTCTGGCGGTGAACGGCAAGAGCGTACACACCTATAAATTGCAGGAAATTATGGAAATGCTCAACGAAAGGGATGGGAAAAAAATTCGCGTCCTTGTGGAGCGCTACAGTTCCGATCTGCTCTTCACTTTTGTCTTAAAAGATATGTTCAAAGAAAAACCCTGACAATCGCATTTCGCGAAATCAGGGTTTCTATTTTAATGGAAAGTATATTGCTTATTTCCCTTCCGGTGCTTTAACTTCACCTTTGATCTTCAAGACTACCGTGGGCGTATCCGCGTTGGAAATGACGGTAATGGCCTTTCTGAT
>JBBKWR010000373.1:0-2583 GCA_037969055.1 Flavobacteriaceae bacterium
CGAGCTCCATACAAAGCAGCTGCGTTGGCTCCTTTCAGTACATTTATGGAAGCTACATCATCTGGACTTATGTCCGATATGTCGCCACCAAGAGGTACCCCATCTACAACATAGAGTACTTGGCTACTTCCTGCTATGGAACGGTTACCTCTTAAAATTACCTTGGAGGAACCGCTCACCCCATTACCCGAAGTCTGAATTGAAAGTCCGGCTACTTTTCCAGACAAACTGTTCACCAAGTTTTGCTGGGGCCTGGCTTCATCAATACCCTTGGGATCGACGCCTTGGGTCGCATAGGTCAAGGATTTCTTTTGCCTCCTAACTCCCAATGCGGTTACCACTACCTCATCAAGTTCGCTTGCACCGGCCTGCATGATAACATTAATGGTGTCGGCAGAACCTATTGTAATGCTTTGGGAAACCATACCGATGTATGAAAACACCAAAACGTTCCCTTCGGAGGCGTTAATGTTATAATTTCCATCGAAGTCGGTCTGTGTTCCGTTCGTTGTTCCTTGCACCAAGACATTGACCCCAGGCAAGGGTGATCCATCTGATGCATCGGTGACCGTACCTGATACGGTCTTACTTTGGGCCAATAATGGGTAGGTACCTAAAATCAACACAAATAAGAAGAGTAATTTTTTAGTCATAATAAGGCGGTTTTAGTGAGTGATGAATTAGTTAAAGATTAGTGAATTTAAGTTAATTTTTTTAGAGTACAAGGTACTGAACAAAAAATGTGTTCGAACACATGGTAAATTCAAACGTTTGCGTAACAATTTTCGAACAAAATATAGGCATAGGCAAAATTTTGACAACTACAAATAAAAATTACACTCTGTCTATATAATATTTGACATTTTCAGAGGTAATTATATCAATGGGCAGTAGTTTCTGCTCAGGTAGCGATTTTCCAAACAAAAAATGATCAGCGAGAAATCCTACCCCTAAATAGGCTTGTCTTTTTGGATTCTGATGGATCAAATAATCGATTTTTCCTTCTTTGAGCAGCTGGATATTCCTTTCCAGTAGGTCGTAGCCCACCACAATCCTTTTTTCAGGTAGGGCATCCACGAACACATGCGCTTTGGAATTGGTAATAAAAAAGGCTGTTATATCATTTTCCTCATCAAAAAATGACTTGACCTGTGATAGCATATTAGGACCATTATCTGTTTCGAAGTTCTTGCTTATAATTTTAATGGCTTTGGCTCTTTCCCCAAAGAAACTCCTGAAGCCATCTTCTTTTAATTGCATGTGGGGCTCTTTATTAAAATGGACAATACCAATTTTATCATTATTTTCAACTAGCTTTTCGATCAGCTGCGCGGCAATGCGGCCACTATGGTATAGATCCTGTCCAATGAAGATTTGATTTTTTTGGGCTTCTATGTAATTGTTAAAAAAAGCTAGTACGATGCCTTTTTTTTCACATTGTCCAAGTATCCTTATTGATTCACTGCGATTGGCAGTAGCCATGAGGATTGCATCCGGGACTATAGTTAATATCTCGTTATAGTTCTCCAAAAAGGAACTTTGGTCATAGGGTTGGTAATAATATTCCTGGACGGCAATTCCGAACGACTTGAACTCTTTGGCGGCCTGCTTTATTCCCTCAAGAGCGGGTATCCAATAATGGTCTAATTGCGGATTAGGAAGAAGGACACAAATTTGATACACCTTATTTGTCTTAAGGTTTCTTGCCATGGGGTTTGGATGGTAGTCTATATTGAGCATTACACTGGCGACCTTTTCTTCAGCTTCTGGGGATACCTTTCCGCGCTTGTGCAATACCCGATCTACAGTGCCTTTAGAGACCCCGGCCAATTGTGCAATATCTTTGATGGTGTATTTTTTTCGATCCATAAAAAGGGGGGAGGTGACAAATGTTTAACCCAATGAGCTGTCCACTAGTCGGTAATGGTGTAAATATAGAATAATATTGAATATCAATAATTCAAAATTTACAGGAGCAAATTTCTTCTTTGGGATATAAACTGTAATAACCGATGAGAAAAATAGAGAAGTTGGACCCTAGACCTGAACCGATCGGTTCTTTAGAAGTCGATCAAACCCTTCAAATAAAATTGCGAATAAAACCACTACAGCCGATCCTATAAAATTAAGCCATAAATACCCTAATTTTTCTTCTCCGGAAGGGTAAATGTGTATCAAATAATAGTAGATCACGAAAATGATCAACTGTGTGAGGATCGCGGCGAAGAACACCGCATTACCTTTCACGAATTTAAAGAAAAATGCCAGCAAAAAGATTCCGAGTACGTTCCCATAAAAAATAGACCCGATAATGTTCACCAATTGAATGAGATTATCGAACAAATTGGCCACACAGGCAATTGAAATGGCTATAGCACCCCACAAGAGGGTAAAACCCTTTGACACCATTACGTAGTGTTTGTCATCCATTATGCCTTTTTTATTTCGTTTGTACAAATCCAAGGCGGTAATGGTACCCAGCGCATTGAGTTCTGAAGCCGTTGAAGACATGGCTGCAGATAGGATTACCGCCAACAACAGCCCAATAAGACCCTGCGGTAAATTATTCAGAATAAAATGAAT
>JBBKWR010000374.1:0-3860 GCA_037969055.1 Flavobacteriaceae bacterium
AACATGACCGTGATTGCAGGGATTCCTTCTTGGGTACAAATGTATTTCGAAAAATTAAATCTCAGTTCCGGCCAAAAAGTAGGCGAACTTTTTCAAAATTTTCAACTCTTCATCTATGGCGGAGTAAATTTCGAACCATACCGATCGAAATTTCAGGAATTGATCGGCAGAAAAGTTGATGCCATTGAACTTTTCCCCGCAAGTGAAGGCTTTTTTGCCTATCAGGATTCCCAAAACGAAAAAGGAATGTTATTGCTACTGGACCATGGTATTTTTTACGAGTTCGTAAGGTCCGATGAATTCTTTGGCAAAAATCCCAAACGGATTACCATCGCCGCAGTGGAATTGAACGTAAATTATGTGATGATCATTTCGACCGATGCCGGATTGTGGGCATACAACCTAGGGGATACCGTTCAGTTTATTTCTAGAAAACCCTATAAAATAATAGTCTCTGGCCGTATCAAACACTTTATCTCCGCGTTTGGGGAACATGTGATCGCGAAGGAAGTAGAGGAAGCCATGAAGCAGGCCATAGAAGCCACCGACGCCATGGTCAACGAGTTTACAGTTGCCCCGCAAATTACCCCTAAGGGAAAGGAACTACCCTATCACGAGTGGTTGGTTGAGTTTGAAAGGCCCCCGACCCAGATGGCAAGGTTCGCTGAAATTCTTGATAAGACCATGCAAGCCCAAAATAGCTATTATTACGACCTTATCTCCGGGAACATTTTACGGCCCCTTAAAGTAACACCAATAAAACATGGCGGATTTTTAAATTATATGAAATCTGTTGGAAAATTAGGGGGGCAGAACAAAGTGCAGCGCTTGTCGAACGATAGAAAGGTAGCAGATATACTGCAAGTACATAGAGCGGATTAAGTGAGCGCCATAACTTTATTGGTCAAAGACCCATTTATCGGCATACATGCCATAGACCAATCCAATTTCGTTTTCCTGGACATAGGTCTCGTCCCTGCCCGGATCGAAATTTACATTATATACATACACTTTTATACCTTGCTTTTTAAGGGCCAATAAAAGGTCGATTTCACTATTGATTATGCGTCTGGACAGGGCCACATATTTTACTTTGTTGATTTTCAAATAAGCCAATTTATCCCCTTTTATTTGGGCCAATGGCTCTTGGGAAATCATGGCGTTGATATTGTTCTTTGCGGCCTCTTCCAGAGACATCAGGCTAAAAAGTTCCATGATCAACCTGCTTTTGTCCACAAAACTGTTGGCGAATTTTACGGGGTCGTTTACCTTATCGGTAACTAGTTTGGCATCGGGATGGGCTGCAAACCATTTATTGATGCCCTCAATATCCAAGGTGGTATACTTTCCATAGATCTTGTGTTTCATAAATTCGGCATGGGTTACGGGAAGTTCGCCCTCATAATCTGTAAATCTGGACCACATGTTCCAGTCATGGGCGGCGACATACTTACCATCTTTGGTTTCATTGATGTCCATTTCGAACATTCGGAACCCCCTTTTGTAATTTTGATTTAGCGCATCCAAGGTATTCGTGGAAGCAATCCCGTCGACCTCACCGCCAGCATGGGCTATATAGCGATCTACATTGGGTTCAAAAGCATATTTGATTTTTGGAAAATACTCATGGGCGTCATTGGTTTTCTTAGGGACCTCAAGATCCCATGAAATAGAGAGATCATGAACGGCTTCGTTGATCATACCTTTAAAGTTGTCCATTACATAGGCTTGTCGACCTTTCAATACGCTCAGCTTTTGGTACCCCATCTTTTTTAGCGCGTCAGCATAAGTTAGCAGGTTATTGGACGCCGAATCATGCGCTAATATGGCGAACACCGCCTTGTTGGCATGCATCTCCTTAATAATTTTTACAAGTTCAGCTGCGGCATCTGCACTTGCGTAGGTGTCGAAGGTTTTGTATTCGTATTTAACGGCGCTGTTAAAATGAATGACCGTTAGCCCCCTTTGCACCCCTTCTGAAATGCCTCCAATCACAAATTCGCTAGGTTTTTGGGCGTTAAATCCATTACTGTTCAATATTAGATGGCCTTCGTTCTCCCCAATACACCTAACATAATGTGGAATCTTGGCAGCATTGACCGATGGTATCCACACCACGTTTAGGGTAAGTATGACGGCGAATAATAGTACCGCCTTTAATGATAGACCACTGGCTTTTTTCATCGACTGGCTTTTTTTGAGATGCCCTGCATTGAAAACATGAACGTTTTTGAAGGCTGCTTATTGTTGTTGTGTGCGTACATGCAGATAACTTGTACTATGTTAAAGGACAGAAAGTGGCCATAAAGAGAAGAAGCACAAAAAGGGTATCAAGGGAAAGTAAAAAGTTTGTGGTTAAATGTTGTTGATAGGCGGGTTCAAAAGATATGGGGTGAAGAAAAATCTTAATATTTAATTGTAATTTTGCCCTAAATGCTACAATGGGCAAGACAACCAATACTACCCGTGCGCAGGAATCGACCAACGCTATCGAACGCTTGTACATTACCATGCGGCACCTGTTTAACCGTGGATTTTACAAGCCAACAGGGGTTTCCGGGGAAACTTTGAAAGACGCCCTTTTGCAATTACGCCCAGAAATTTACGGTAGTATTGCGGAGGAAAAAGCCGAACTGAACGGCTTGATCTATGTGCTGGAACGATTGCCCGAGGGTATCGAGGAATGTAGTTACATCAACCTTACCTCGGATGAGGGCTATGGGAAATCACACTTTATTCCAATCATCCCACCTAAAAGAAGGCGGAATTGCTACCGGATCGATGAGGAGCAAATGAACATCGAGATTACCAGGGGGCGTTCAGACATTTACGATATTCTCACACACCTTACCTTTCTCTTTATCGAATCTGAAAAAATAGCAAAACGCGTGCTGATCGAAGATACCGATAAAACCATAAGGGACTGGAAGAAATTGGAAGCTGCGGCCAAAAAACCAAAGCTGACCTTGGCAGAACGCGAGGTGGCATTGATCCATACGGCCAACATCTTGGGGCGTTCTTTTGAGGAAACCATGGAGGCCTATCTAAAGTTTGCGACCAAAACCAAACCTGAGCGGTTTCTGAACATCATTTACTGGCTTGGAAAACTGGCTATCGAGGAGGAGATCTCCGGCGAGAAGCGGGCCATTACTTTTAGTATTGCTTTACGGGAACGCTTGGGCCATCACATTCATGGAGAACGTTGGGCCAATACCATCAAGGAAATTATGGCCAAGTATGGCCTTTTATTGAGGCCGATTCATATTATCAGCGCGAACATGCACAGAGTCATGAACTCGCTCTTTGCCCGTAAAGCCTTAATAAAGGAGTTTCCGAACAACGGATCTTTGGAAATTTATCAAGCCTTAAGTTCAACTTCAAATTTGGCATTGCGGAAAAAAGTGACCGCAATGGCCAAGAAGAACGGCATGATATCGCTGGATGATGTTTCAGGGACCAATATAGACGTACAAATCTTCGATATGGCCAAAATGGGTAAGGACGCCTGCAGCTATGAACTTCCAAAGGGTATACCCGATCAGGAAAAACCAGTTATATTTGTGATGGACTATGCCTTTGGGGAACAGGCCTATGAGACCATTGATGAGTTGTTGAAGCCATATGTCCCAAGCAAAAGAAAATCAATTTTCCTGAATATATGTTCCGTTTAAATCATGGGAAAAGCTGGTATTTTGGAAGGGGGCAAAGGAGATATAATGATACCTTCCGCGCATATATTTGAAGGTACCTCAGACAACTATCCCTTTAGAAACGAATTGTGCGCCAAAGATTTTGACGGCCATGGACTCGGGATTTACGAAGGCGCCATGATTACTGTATTGGGGACATCCCTTCAGAAC
>JBBKWR010000375.1:0-4294 GCA_037969055.1 Flavobacteriaceae bacterium
ATATCGTCCCACCAAACGGAATTGTTGTTGCCCGCCATTGGGGCTATCAATCGTTTGTGGAGATGGGTGGTCAGTAATGCTGTGAAAAGCACCTCCCCCAGCTCATCCTTAAAAGCATGATCTAAAAAATAGTAAATCCATCGGGTATATATGGTTGCTGCTACACTTTCCAAAGGATAGTCCCCCTTCCAGGTTTGTAAGCGTTGCAGCAATTTTACCTGTGGTTCGGATAGTTTTGTCGTGTCGATCAGCTTTGCTAAATCGCTCAGGACGTCAGCATCCACCGACGAAGTAACATCGTTGATCATGCGACTTGCCGAATCCTTGTCCCAATCATTTTTGGCATCCAACAGGGTGACGATCCGTTTGGCCCTGTTTTCAGGTAAGTAATACCCCGGGTACAACATCCCGGCGATGGAATCAGGTTGATTGTTGGCCGAATAGACATAGCCCCAAGGGGGATTAATAGCTTGTGGATTCTCAGAAAAATCGAGGTATTCCTTATCAATGGATAGTCCCGATCCATTTTCCTGGATAAATTTGGTATGCACACTATCTGGAATCTTATAGAGTTTTGCGGTTGCCCACCATGCCACATTGCCGTCTGCATCACCATACATAATATTTAATCCTGGGGCGTGTATCTTGGGCAGGGCCTGTTGGAAATCGACCAGATTTTGGGCATGGGATATATCATAAATGGCATCTATTACCCCATTTTTATTATGGGTATAGGTCCACCACATTGAGATGGGCCGTGCGCCGTTGATCTGGTCCGCTATACCGTTCAAGATCGGGCCGCGATGTGTTGACTTGAACGAAAAGACAACATCTTCCTGATCTTTTACTTTGATGGTCTTGGTAATGGTTTTATAAGATGCCCAACCTTCATCAACTTTAAACCTGGTACTGTCGTTCGGATTGTTTTCCTCATAATAAAAATCGACATCATCGTTCTCGAACATGGTCATGCCATAGGCCAGCTTTCTGTCATGGCCCAGGATCGGAAAAGGAACCCCTGCCAAATGATACCCGTATTTTTCATAGGTTGGGGTCCTGACATGGGCTTCGTACCAGACGGAAGGTTGGGCAAAGCCAATATGTGGATCGTTGGCAAAGATCACCTTTCCGCTCATGGTCTTATTGGGGCCGAGCACCCAACTATTGCTCCCCTCGAACATTGGAATGGATAACTTTTCCAAGGACTTCATAACGGAGGCCGTGGTACTATTTTTGAGGGCATCAAATGTTTTGGGATTGAAGTTTTTTATCCATGTGGTATTGGGATCTACATCTATTTGAAGGTCTTCCAAATAGGCCGCTCCCAACTTGTCTTTGATGTTGGTCAACAGGGGATCCGTTTTGTGTGCCATGGCAAAGCTAAAGGCCATATAGCCCATGGTATTATACACATCCACCAACTCGAAGGGTTGTTTGTCCAATCCGGTGAGGTAAAATTCAATGGGGGTCGGGCCCTCCGCGATAAATTCGTTTATCCCATCCAAATAGGCTTGGGTAAGTTGGACAGATGTTTTGTTGTGGTCTAGTTGTGACACCGTTGCAGCAGAGGCCTCGTAGATGCCCAAAGCGATAAAAAACTGATCTGTCCTAAGGACATCGGGTCCGAACACTTCTGACAAGCCCCCTTTGGCAATTCGGCGTAGCAGTTCCATTTGCCACAGGCGGTCCTGTGCATGTACATAACCAAGGGTGCGAAAGGCATCCAATTCGTTTTCGGCATAAATATGGGGGATGCCGTAGGTGTCGAAATAAACGGACACCTGGGAAGAGAGTTGCTTTAATCCCAATTCCCCATTATGACTAGGATTTTGGCTATAAATGAACAAGCCCGCCCCTATGGACAGGACCCCAAGAAGTATCAGAACCCCCACGCCTATCTTCTTTAATCTCTTCATAATCGGTAAAATATTTCTACGAAAGATAAGCGTATTCGTTTTGATATAAAATTTAAAATACTATTCGTTAAAATGTTACAAAAGTTGGATAAACGGTAATGTTTGTTATTATTTTAATAATTTATGTTAATTTTTATGTTGTAGTTTCACCTTGTATAATAACTAATAATCAAAAATCATGAGAACCATTACGAACAAATTACTGCTTACTACTATGTCGCTCGGACTTTTCCTCGGCTCTTGTAGCAAAGAAGAAAACCTGACTTCCAGTGAATCCGAGATTACAGCTGTGTCCGCAAAGGCGTCATTAAAGACAAGGCTGGACAGCCGCATGAATCCCAACAGGTTTAACCTAAAGGAATCGGGACTGACAATTAACGATTTTTCCATCGGATCTTCAATGATCAATGACGAAGATCCTGCAAATTGTGGTCCTACACCATTTCGTGGGGTACTTGTCAAGTATGACGACTTGCTCTGGAATAGCTTTCTTTCCGTCTGTGACTGTGAGGACCCAAGGCCCTATGAACCCCTTTTTCCCTGGGAAATCCCGGGTTTGGATTGGGATAATGATGATTTTGAAGCCTATTTTATAATTTTCTACGATTATTTCGGTATCAATCAAATCGCCGCCTTGTACGAAAACAAAAATGCGGGTTATTTCGGTGCGCGTGGGGAGTATACCCAATATGTTAAAAGTAGGGTCAGGAGCTTGGAAAAATTTTGGGACATGTCCGGACTCGTGCAAGTAAATGGACAACACACTGCTACTTTGGAAGATTTGGACTTCATAAGGTATGTGTATAAAAATTATACGAGCCTGCCGGATGCTTATATTGATTTCTTATTGGGAATTGCCTCACATTATAACGAAGTAAGTAATCAAATCCCAGAAAACCCATTTTATGCTTCCGATGGATTTGCCACGATTTTCAGTACGGACGGAACCTTGGAAAATTTGATTGTTGGTTCAGGAGTAATAGTAATAGGCGATGGAATTGTATCGATGCTTGCCGAGGCGGATATCGATCCAAACATTGTATGGTCATCCATATTGGCCCACGAGTGGGCCCATCAGATCCAGTTTTTGAACTACAAGACTTTTGTTTATCCCGTTCCGGCTTTCATTGGCACTCCAGAATCAACACGTATGACCGAATTGGAAGCTGATTTCCTAACCGGATATTACCTTACCCATAAAAGAGGAGCTACCTATAATTGGAAGCGTGTAGAAGGTGTCCTGCAATCTTTCTTTGAGATTGGCGATTGCGGATTTGCCAGTGGTGGACACCACGGTACCCCATTTCAACGCATGGCCGCCGCCCATGCAGGCTATGACCTAGCTGCAAGTGCGCAGAAAAATGGGAAGATTTTGAGCCAGCAAGGGGTTCATGATGCATTTATTGAGGCTTTAGGTGGAATTGTTGGTGGGGCCACAGCTACTGTGTCCAATGGTGAGAATTTCGAATAACAAAATACCCGAAAATTTCGGAAATTAAGGAAAAACCGCCCAATTGGCGGTTTTTCTATTTCTTTGTGTCAAAGGGATTACCAATAAACCTGTCAAGTCCTTGTTGCAACCAATTCCTATAACTGTCCTTATCAGTATTTTGAATGGCCTTATTCAATACCTCCAATTCAGGTGATAACAACACATAATAAGGCTGGGAAGCCGCCCCAAAATTCAGGGTCTGGAAAGTGCCCCACTTCTCCCCTATTGTTTTTATGGTTTTAATCCGGCCTGAATCAAATTGATAATCGAATTGCTGTGCTGCCGGCAAAGATTCCCGGTCGTCAACGTACAAGGAAATAAGCACAAAATCTTCTTTTAGCAAAGGATATATTTCCGGATCGCTCCAAACATTTTCCTCCATTTTACGGCAATTGGAACAGGCCCAACCCGTAAAATCCAATAAAATGGGTTTGTTTACCGATTTGGCGTGGGCCACCCCTGCTTCGAAATCTTTAAAACAATCAATACCCAACGGGCAATCGCTTTCCTGTTCGAAGATGCTATAAAAATCTGGGGGTGGTAACCCACTCAACAATTTTAAATCCGTCACTTTAGTAACCCCTAAAAGCAAATAGAGGGCGAAGGCAAAGCTTGCAAGCCCAACTCCCTTTCGTGTTGCCGAAAGTTTCTGCTTGGGCCCGTCATGAGGAAATCCGTAGGCCCGAAAAAGATAAAGTCCCATTAATAGAAAAAGTAAAATCCAAATCAGAATAAAAACCTCACGTTTCAATAAGCCCCAGTGCCCTACCAAATCGGCATTGGAGAGGAATTTAAAGGCCAACGCCAGTTCCAAAAAGCCCAACACTACTTTTACGGTAGTCATCCAACCCCCTGATTTGGGAAGGGAGTTCAACCATGCGGGAAA
>JBBKWR010000376.1:0-5417 GCA_037969055.1 Flavobacteriaceae bacterium
GCTTCATTTATTTCAAAATACCAATAAAGGATATTGGGATGTGTTAACAGGACGAGACGGGTGCTACAGATGAAGAAAAATAGTGTGTAATTATTAAATATCGTGATGCTCAATATGTCCAATAATCGATTTCCTTAATTGCATCGGAGTGATGCCATACGTCTTCTTAAAAATCCTAATAAAGTGAGAAGCATTTTCGAAACCGGTTTCAAACGTCAGCTCATTAATGTTTTTATCAGTTATTTCCAGAAGATATTTTGCGTGTTCCAATCTTCGCTTCAGAAGCCATCTGCCGGGCGGGCAATTAAAAGTGTTGATAAAATCTTTTTTAAATGACGACAGACTTCTTCCGCTTAGGTATGCAAATTCCTCCAGTTTCATATTGTAAATGAAATTGGATTCCATGATTTCCCGTATTGAGGTCTTGCTTCGATCACACAACGATGTAAAATAACTGCAAAGCGACATATTGTAAGGAGATAACATAAGATCAAGGATCAGTTCTTTGAATTTCATCTCCAGTAAATTGCCCGGGGGGGGCTCCTCTTTTGCAAAATAAGACAATACAGAAAGAAAATAAGCCGACAATACCTCGTCTAAGTGGAAATAGATAACGGAATCTGTATTATCTACTGTGCATTTTGGAACAGGCGCAGCACTCTCTTTGATGGCATTGCTGATAAAATGATCAGGAACAAAAATCATCAACGAACAAAAGCCTTCCTCAAAAAACTGGTGAATAATGTTTGCTCCCTTTTTTACAAAAATCGCCTCCCCTGCCCGAACACAGTATTTTTTACGAGAGCTTTGCCATATTTTCTTGCCTTGTACTACGTACAAAAAATAATTATACTTTGACCATACTTTTACAGCTGCTTGATCTGCTACACATATGTATTCCAGAAAAAGTAAATCATTTACCTTAAATTGTTTAAAAATGTGGTTGCCGCTTACAAATTTCAGTAGGTCGAACATGGTGATAATAGTTTATACATGGCTTCCTCCATGGCTAAGGAAAGTTACGCTTTCCCTAGCTTTTAACTACTATATTTTATTTTCTTTTTCCTGCGTTTCCAAGCCAACTGATTCTTTTGTTTCTTTTATGGCGGTTGTCTTGAAGTTTTCCGAAAAGGATTGATCCTTAATAAACTTAATGAGTTCATCATTGAATTTCTCGCGTTCTTCCAGAAATAGAGCATGCCCGCTCTTTTCAAACGCAATGAGTTTTGAATACGCTATTCCATTATGTAGTTGTTCGGCCAATTCGAATGGGCAAAGTTTATCGAGTTTTCCATGAAAAATGACGGTGGGAATGGTTATTTTTTCAAGATCGGCCCTGAGATCTGAATCCCTGATCATAATGAGCCCCTGTTCCATCGCGTATTGAGATGACTGAAGCTGAATGCTAGCAAGCCAGTCAGATATGTTCTTTGGTAACGCCGTTTCAGTAGCGGCGAACAATTTTCCGAATTCTGCAATTAGTTGGGGTCGATTTGTAGAATTTAACTCAATCAAACTATTTAAAATTTCAATCGGAAGACCATAAGGAAAATCGTCTCTGCGAACTTCACAAGGTGCTGCAGCCCCAAAGAGGGCCAATTTGCTGATGTGTTCATTATTGTATTTTGAAGCAAAACGGATAACCGTGGCACCACCAAAAGAAAAACCACCCAGAACGGCATTTTCTATTCGAAGTTCCTCCAGAACGACTTTAATATCCTCAGCAAAAACGTCGCAGTCATATTTTCCATATGGCTTGTCCGATTGACCAAACCCCCTTAATGTAATGCCAATAGCCCTAAAGCCATTTTTTATTAGGGCTGCATATTGATATTCATACATTGCATCGCTCAGTGGCCAGCCATGGATCAATACTACGGGACTACCTTCGCCCAAATCGCTTATATGAAGACTCACATTTTTTTCAACTTCAATAAATTCGGGGCGGCCTAAAGCAGCTCTTATTTCTGAATTTTTCATATCAATAGTTTTTTAAAAAGCGGTAAAATTTATTTAGATAAAAGTAGTTACTAGTTTATTGGTAGCTTGTTCTGTGAAGACTAAAAAATGTACTGTAAAGTCAAAAAAATAAATCACGTTGAAGAAACCGATTACTGAATATAACAAGGGTGTCAGAATGATATCATCGTGATGGAAAACCAAAAGGTATTGGAATTTTAAGTAGACAAACAAAGCTGTTGGTAACAACTAAGTTTTCGTTGCACTGGCCTATAAACTCTAAAATATAGAAATGAAAGGCGGCTTTTAAAACAGTTTTGTTTTTTAAAGGGATGGCTGCCCTGGTTTCTTTTTAGATTCCCTTGGGACATTTCGCTGTCCGGATCGCCCTTTCCTTCCGGTTATTTTAAATTTTGACCCCTCAGAACCCTTAAAACACTACGTATTTCAAAATGCGGAGAGAACCTCTTCCTCTGCAAAAAACAACAAGCGCCAGCTTGTTTGGGTTATCATACTTGCCAAGGATCCCCATTTTGGGATACACGAGCCGCCGAAGGCTGGTGAGTGTATCCAGCAGTTTTAGCATAACAGGTCAAAGCATTAGAGACCAATTCCGTTACCTAATCCCTGAAAAAGCAACATAATACTGAAACTATTTGGAGACGATTCATTCAATTATATTACCCTATAAAAGTCCTTATTTCAATTACTCAGAATAATATATCGATCATATATTTGTTATTAACACTGTTAATTTTTTGACTATATTTATGGCGATAAGCATTGAAAGAAATCATTACTGATTTTGTCGCATTCTGACTATAACAGACATATGACACGGCTATGCTGTCATCAAAATTTAGCTTGTAGTGCATGCCATCCTAGCTAGGTCCATAAAGCGAGTCAAATCATGTCTTTGCCTATATGTGCTAGCTACATTATAATTCAGTAGGATATATGCAGTTTAAATAATCCCCGTTCCTCTACATAACATCTTAAGTACCGCTTATGGTAATTAAAATGAGTTATTGTTCTGCTCTAATTTATAGAGTTCTACCATGATGGCATTCTAATTTAGAATTCCATTTTATTTAATTCACCATTTAAAAGGAAGTATTATGTACTACAAAAATTTTACTTATCTAATCTGCTGCTTATCGCTTATCTTCTTCGGCTGCAGCCACGAAGACTCAATTTCCCCTGAACTAAAACAAAGTAATCAAGAATCTGTTTTAAGTAAATCTGACCTAAAAGGGAAATCCGGAGCGACACAAATATCCGGAGTGGGCTCTTATGGCGACTGTTCTGGCGAAACTGAAGAGGCAGATTTTGCGTTGACTTTAACAGGAGATCTGGAAGGTTGCCTTTATGTATTTGTTGAAAACCACGATTGCTCACCTAGTGGTACCTATCGTGAGCAAGGGCGTGAATACTTTGTTGGCACTTACAACGGAGAGGAAGGCACATTTGAAACTACTTATAGATTCGAGGCTAAGTTCGCGGGTTGTGAGGACGGATTTTTTGTAGGCGCTGAAATCTTTGGACGATGTCAGCACCCTATTGTAAAAGGTAGTGGTGACGGTGTTTTTGAAGGTGTCACAGGGCGCCTGGACTTTAAGGACGACATCGCGGCTGGAGATTTTCCATATCGAGGTCACCTGAAGTACTAAAGTTAGTATGAATCAAAATTTGTGAACAAATCCATAAAAGGAGACCAGACAAATTACTTTGGATCAGGGTCCCCACATATGCAATTTGCTATGGTGGGGACCCTGTCCTATTTGCGGAACAGCTAAATCTATAATTGATTTTTATTTATTTCCTGCCTAAATAGACGGGCGGCAAAATATTTTTGCTGATCCGGCAACTGCTATACCCAAAATTCACTTTCCGATCGGGTCATTTCAAACCCATTTTCATCCACTTCACATAGATTTCAATTTTTATAAAGGCCTACCAAAGGTACTTTTGGCTGAAAATTATTCATATATCATGAACAAAACCATTCAGCTATTATCAATTCTATTAATTGCGGTAGCATCGACACAAAATCTTCGGGCACAGGCTTCGCCCTCCATCAAAATTACCGGTACCGTTCTGGACCAGGATACAGACCAACCTTTGGAGTACGCCACCTTGGTGCTCCGCAGTATCCAGAACCCCGACAAATTATCTGGAGGGATTACCGACGCCAGCGGCAAATTCGAAGTGGAGACGGCCCCAGGACAGTACAACGTCAGTGTTGAGTACATTTCTTATAAGACCTATAAAATGGACAACCAATCGATTACTTCCAATACAGATCTAGGAACCATTAAATTGGGTATTGATGTGGAACAATTGCAAGCGGTGGAAGTGGTTGGCGAACGTACAACGGTAGAGTTGAAACTTGATAAAAAGGTCTATAATGTGGGCCAGGACCTTACCGTAAAAGGAGGGTCGGTTTCGGACGTGCTCGATAATGTACCCTCCGTATCGGTTGACGTTGAAGGGAACGTAAGCCTTCGTGGCAATGAAAGCGTAAGAATATTGATCAATGGAAAACCCTCAGCGCTATCCGGACTCAATCCGGAGGCCCTGAAACAATTGCCAGCCGACGCCATTGAAAGGGTAGAGGTAATCACCAACCCTTCGGCACGATACGACGCGGAGGGTACGGCAGGTATCATTAATATCGTGCTCAAACAAGGGAAGACTTTGGGACTCAATGGTTCGGTAAACCTATTTGTGGGCCAGCCGGAACTATATGGAGGTGCCTTGAGCCTGAACCTCAGAAGTGACAAATTCAACATATTTACCACAACTACCTATCGTTATGGCAATGGCCCCGGAAATGCCACTTTTAACCAACAGTTTTTTGACGCCAACGGCAATACTGCCGGTTATCAGGACGAGGTCAGAAAATACCAAAGAATTGGCGACAATATCAACACGAACTTTGGATTTGAATACTTTTTGGATGATAAAAGCAGCATCACCAATTCCTTCATTTACGGGCAATCGAGTGGAGACAATACGGTGAATGTTGACTTCTTTAATTACGATGGACTCCGAAACCCGACCCTGCAAAGAAATCGATATACGACCGAGAACCAGGACCGGGAAAATGTTCAGTATTCCTTAAACTATCAACGGAATTTTAACGATGACGGTCATAAACTTACTTTCGACTACCAATATTCCACCGAAAGCGATGTTGAAAATTCGCTTATTGATGAAATAATCCTTAACGATAACATCAGTTCGCCCACCGAACGAACTTTGAGCGATGAATCGCAGATCAGCCAATTGATACAGGCTGACTATGTTTTGCCTTTCGGCAAGGAACATCAAGCCCAGCTTGAAATGGGTTATAGGGGCACTTTCAACCAGATCGGCACCGATTTTAATTTTGGTATTCAGCAACCTAGCGGTGATTTTAGTACGGAAACCAACTTTAGCAATGTGCTGGAGTATAC
>JBBKWR010000377.1:0-5860 GCA_037969055.1 Flavobacteriaceae bacterium
TTCATGTTCTAGTGTTTTAATTAATACTGTAAATATTTAGCAAAAAGGTACGATTTAATTTTAACATTTTATTAGACATTGTGGCTAAATTTACAATTTTCCAAGCTTATAGCGAAGGCTGACACCAACAATCCTAGATATGCGCATTTACCGCCCTAATTAACTTTTGTAGGTCTTCTTTTTTGTGTGCCGCGCTAATAACTATTCTTCCCAAAACCGAAGCCTCTTCATTTGGATAGCTGAAATTGGTCACAATGATGCCTTGTTGTTCCAACTGTTCAGTAAGGGATGGATTGCCAAAACTAAAGGCGGGATGGCCCTTCATCCAATGGAATTTTTTGGCATCATCCGTTTTTTCAAGAAACATTGTGATGCGTTGCTTCAGGATCGACCTTTTTTTCGCAAATATTTTTTCGGCTTGCAACAAGGTGGCCATTGTAGCTGGGCTTGCTGGGCTGGCTCCTCCAAAAAATTCTGAATCGGTCAATGTAGCGATCCTGTGATTGGTGCCGAAAACGGCCCCGGCCTGTAGACCGAATCCCTTCCCCAAGGAACAACTGATGATCAGTTCTTTAGGTTTTAGGGCCTCCAACACTTGGAACACTCCCTTACCATTATCACCGATTACACCAATACCGTGAGAATCATCCACGACTAGAATAATCCGGTCCAACGGTAGTGTTTTGAGGGCTTCGAATTCTGGATAATTTTTGCCCGAAAAGTCTATTGAATCCATCAAAACTACTGGAATGCAATCGCTTTTTTCCAATAAATGTTTTTTGACTGCATCGTTCATTGCGGCGTAAGTACTATAACAGGTTGCTTTGTGCGATTGCAACGCCGAATGTGTATTCGGGGCGTAAAACAGTCTGTATTCAGGAACATCAAAGTATTGCAGTACAAACTGACCGGCCAAATATCCTGAAGAAAGCGTCGTACTGGCCTCACTCCCTACCAAATGGGCCAGATAGGCTTCGGCCTCCCCATAAATGGATAAACGTACGTTTGAATTTCTCGAGGCCCCATAACTGGTACCGAAGGCATGAATATTTTTAATGAATATTTCTTGGAAGGTTGGATCCGTCTGCAGTCCCAAATATGCGGTTCCTCCAAAATATAGATATGGTTTTCCCTTAATATTTATTTCCCTTCCAGGAAAAGAGTCGATGTAATATGCCATTATCTCAAGGTTATACCACTGCCACCAAGATTTGGAAAAACCAATTTCCCATCGTCCAATATTCGAATCCCATCGGCTATATCTTCACTGATGAGCAATGGCCCATCCATGTCCACATAATCGAGTTGTGGGAGCAACTGTGCGATGGCGGAAATGCCCACGGTAGATTCTGTCATACAACCGACCATCACTTTAAGTCCTAGTTGTTTGGCTTCTTTGATCATCCGAAGGGCAGGGGTAAGGCCGCCACATTTCGTGAGCTTGATATTGATACCATTATAATGGAGCGCACATTTTTTTACATCCCCCTCAACAATACAACTTTCATCCGCGATGACTGGCAGAACGCACCGATGTGCCACGTGTTCCATTCCTTGCCAATCATCTGCCCTTAAGGGCTGCTCCAAAAATTCGACTCCCAATTCCTTTAACTGTGGAGCGTTGGCAATCGTCTCTTTGGCCGTCCACGCGCAGTTCGCATCGATTCTAAATATAGCGTCCGTGTGTTGGCGTAGTTCTTTGACAATTTTGATATCGTTATCAGTGCCCAATTTTATTTTATAGATGGGCCATGGGGTTTCTACCATTTTTTCCACCATTTTTTCGATGGAATCGATACCAATGGTATAATTTGTAATCGGATATTGACTGGCATCCGTTCGCCAAATTTCATAAAGGGGTTTGCCCAATATTTTTCCATATAGATCATGAGCCGCCAAATCAAGTGCGCAAATGGCAAAATTGGTCAGTCCTTTGACGACCAAAAATGCATGGAATTCCTCTGGTGTCGTAAATTTATAGTTGGCAAGTTCTGGTCTAATTCCGTCGATCTCCCTTGTCATACTCTCTATGGTGATATTGTAATAATCGTTGGAGGTCGCTTCCCCGTAACCCGTTTGCCCTTCCAGGGAAAGCATTACGATCAGGGTGTCTTGAAAATCGTGGGATTCACGGGAGATAGTAAAGGTATGTTTAAGGGGAAGTATATATTTCTTAAGACCGAGCTGCATACAAAAGTTGTTTGCATTAAATATAGTCAAAGCTAACCGATCGGAAAATAAAAACCCCGAACTCCATTGAATTATTGAGATCGGGGCTCTCTAATTGATTTTCGTGCCGTGGCTAATCTTTGTAGGTAATGTTTCCAGAGAGGTTCTTTTTACTTTTTACCGATGCGCTTCCGGTATAGGTAATGTTACCCCCACTGCTGGCGTTGGCCACCAAGGATTCCGAAACGTGAATTTGGATATTTCCGCCACTGCTGGCTTCGGCATTACAGAATTTGGTCACCAAGTCCCCTGCATTAATATTGCCCCCACTGCTCACATCGATATCAACAGAATTGGTATCCCCAGAGATATCGAGATTGGCGCCACTGCTCGCTTCTATTTCGACTTCATCGGCATTGATATCCAAAGCCAAGATGGCCCCACTGCTACCATCGATTTCGATCTTGTTACTTTTAATGCTGTTCTTGGTTTTTAGATGGGAACCACTCGAACCTTTTAGTGCCGTGATGTTCGGCAATGAAACGTATATATTTTTTGTGGCCCTGCCAATATTCTTTCTGGCATGTACCCGAAGCCTCCCATCGGCGATATCGGTAGCAATGAGGTCGATAATGTTTTCGTCGGCCTCAACCTCGATCTTGAAGTCATTTGCTTGCGTCACGTATACCATCAGCCCTTCCGAAGCGGATACTTCCGTAAAGTCTTCCGCTACCTTCCTGATTTCTTTTGTTACGTCTCCGTTACCTTTTTTGCCCCCACCAAAGCCGTCGAAACCATCTATTCGGACGTCAAACCCACAGGAAGACAAAAATAATGTGAGTATTAAAGCGATTGTAATTCTGATTAGCGTTGTCATGATCTTTGTTTTTAGTTTGTTGTTGTTATGATTGATGTAAAATTGAATTTAAAATATGCCTTAGCCATTTGTAATCTACCGAACTGTCATAATTCTAGGATGGGTTGTCGATGGTTTAAATCATTTGGTGATCTCAATAATTTTGGAATTCTAGAAACGGACCCAAATTTTGGTCCGCCATCATTTTCTTAAACGCATCATAGTCCATTTGCTCGAATGAATTTATTTCCAAATTAGGCCTAAATATTTTTAGGTTTACCCTATCGTTCCCTTTAAAGGCCCAAGGATATAAATCGATAGCAGGATTACTGCCGTCGATGACTTTGATGCTTGTCCAATCCTTTTCCAACTTACCGAATGTTTCGGTTTCTTCATTCACTATAATGTCATTGTCTTTGGCTTTATAGTAAACGATTTGCAGATCCCCATAATGGTCCTCGATTGACAATGAATAAAGGCCGAAAACAATTAAACCTGTAATACTTATCACCACTGTAAGAATGGAGAAAAAAATAATTCTTATGGCTTTTTTCATGGCTAACCTGTTTTTATATACCTTTTAAATTGTTTTGGTTCGCAGCTCAATCTGTTAGCGGGAACATCATAGATTTGAACTTGTTTTTAATGCTACCCCGCCACTATCGATGTTCAAATGAAAGGCATTCTCTTCCTCTGAGCCTTCAATTTTTAACGAATCTTCATCGATCTTGATGTGGGTGTCATTTTTATTATTCTTTCCATCATTGGTCTTGATTTTTAAACCGTCCTCGTTGAGCTTCAATTTAAACGAATCATCTTTATCCTTTATATTGATATCGATACCCTTGCCATTAATGATAATGCGGTTGTCGCCATCACCATCTTCCTTTCCTTCAATCTCTTCGGGACAGTCCTGACATTCGATTTCCCCATCAGGACCCATTTTCCAAATGTGCCCTTCAATATCATCCATATCGCTATCATTTTCGGTACGCATGACCCAATCCCGACCATTTTTGGCGCGGTATTTAAGATAAGTTCCTTCCGGTAAATAGAGGTTCACCCGAACTTCTTGGTCCTGAAAAGTACTTTTCCCCTGCGTGGTTAGGAAGTCATCTAAATAGATGGTACTACCTTCAACTTTATGGTTGTAAATTATATGTTGGGCCGCTTCCCGAGCCGCCGCTACGGATTTTCCGTTGGCTTCTTTTCTCACTTCAATACGGATAATGGTATCCTTTGACTTTTTTAAGCGGAACCGAACATCATCCGAAAGTAATATGGGCTGTCCGTCATCATCATAGGTTATAATGGTATCATCCATTCTCATTTGCGCATGGTTCTCCCATAGTTTGGAGGCGGTTAGCTCAATGTTTAGGGTATCGGACCTATTTTCAACAAACAGCTCATTTTCGACGGTTATACTACCCTGAAAGGCATGGGATGCAGCCTCCCTTACCCCAATTACGATTAGGGAGATCAGGGAAATCAACCAAAGTCCCAGTAAAGAGAATTTGGCGATATTTCCAATGGACTTTAAATTGTTGACCAGAATTTTAAGTCCTAGGTATAGTAAAAAGAAGAACGGAATTCCGATTACAAAAAAGACCAATAGGGATAGCAACCAAATTGGGGTTCCTGTAACACTGTTCTTAAAGCCTTCAATGCCAGGAATATGGATCCAATCTAAGGTGCCAAGGGTCAGCATGCCGATAAACATTCCAATGATGGTGGCCGCCCCAACTATGATGAGGATGATGCCAATAAATTTTCCAAATACTTTGAAAAAGAACATGATGATATCGCCAAGGGTGTCGAAAAAAGTTTTACCCCCGTTTTTTACCCGGGTTCCTACCTTGTCATAGTCAACACTCTTGATTTTTTCTGCAACATCATCGATACCTTCCTTTACTTTTCGCTCTATATTACTGATGTTCACCGGTTCGCCGCGCATGTCCAATTTTTGTGAAGTGGTTGCAGCTTCGGGTATCAATATCCAAAGCAGTCCATAAAGCAGGATAAAGCCGCCTCCAGATCCTATGGTTAGGATGATCCATAATAATCGTACCCAAAGGGGATCGATGCCCAGGTAATGTGCCAGTCCCGAGGATACCCCAGCCACATATTTCTGGTCGGTATCACGATACAGTTTTTTAACCCTTTTGCGTTCTTTCGAAGTGGTCGATCTTGGCTCGTCCTCAAAGATGTCCTCGTCGACCATGTAGTCTTCTGGCTGACCCATAATGGCGATCACTTCATCTACTTCCTTTTGGGTGATGACCTGTCGTTCGTTCTCTAATTTTTCGGTAAAAAGTTCTGCAATACGGGCTTCGATGTCTGCTAATATCTCATCGCTTCCCGGAGTATTTGCGAAGGAGCGTTTTACCGACTCCAAATACCGTCCCATTTTGTTGTATGCCTCTTCATCAATATGAAAAAGAATATTGGCGAGGTTTATATTTACTGTCTTGTTCATTTTTAACTATTTTTAGTATTGGTTACCAGATTTGTGGCACTTCTTAATTCATCCCAAGTCGAATCGAGCTCCTTTAAAAAAAGCTTCCCGGTCTCGGTCAATGTATAATATTTTCTTGGTGGCCCAGAGGTGGACTCCTCCCATCTATAATTGAGCAATCCAGCATTTTTGAGCCGGGTCAGTAGCGGATATATCGTACCCTCTACTACTAGCATCTTTGCGTCTTTTAGGGTTTCCAAGATCTCCGAGGCATACTTATCATGTCCATTTAGGATAGACAGGATGCAATATTCCAGAACCCCCTTGCGCATTTGTGCCTTTGTGTTTTCTACATTCATAACTTCTTTTTGATTTTTATG
>JBBKWR010000378.1:0-10132 GCA_037969055.1 Flavobacteriaceae bacterium
CGAAAGACAACGCTTGGAACGCCAAGGTCAATAACGAGTTTACCCTGCCAAAAGATTTCTCCATCCAAATTACTGGAATTTACTATTCCAATAAGAAAATACCCCAAGGAGAGGAACTCGCCCGTTCCTCGCTTGATTTGGGCATCAAGAAAAATCTATGGGATAAAAAGGGCGAACTCTTTCTATCAGCAAGCGATATTCTTAATCGCTTTGGTATCCGTCAAACAGTAAAGGATCAAGGGCTTACGGCCCGATATGAAAACTACTACGAAACCCAAATTTTTAGGTTGGGTTTTAAATATAAGATCTAACAATAAAGGCGCTATCTACGAATACTATACGAAATACAAAATCTAACTTACAACAGCTGTCGATACTTCATCCCTTTAAAATAGCTTTGGGCCAACTTTATAATTAGCTATTATTTTTAAGGATAATTTAAAATATAGGAATCATGAAAAAAGTAAGAATATTGGGTGCGGTCTTGGTCTCCGCGATGTTTGGATCTGGAATGTATGCCTGCACTGGAAAAAGTGATGTGCCACAAAAAGTGAAGGAAGCGTTTGACAAAATGTTCCCTTCCATAAAATCGGTGAAATGGGATAAAGAATCGGACAGCGAATGGGAAGCTGAATTTAAAATGAACGGCACGGAATATTCCGCCAATTTTTTGGAGGACGGCACCTGGACCGAAACTGAACATGAAATCAAGCAAAATGATGTTCCCGAAAACGTGAAGACAGCACTAGTATCCGATTTTCCTGGATATAAAATAGAAGCTTCCGAAATTTCTGAAACCACAGATGGGATGATCTATGAATTTGAAATTGAGAAAGGTAAGAGTGAGATGGAAGTGGCCATTGATAACACCGGAAAAGTCGTTAAAAAAGAAATGGAAAAAGATGCCGAAGATAAAGATTGAGTAGTTTTCATAGTTTATGTTTGTTTTAGTAATGATCAAAGAAGCGTGGTTGGAATGGTTTTCCAACCGCTTTTTGTTTTATAAAATGCAATTACAACATCTTGTGCATCTCGAACAATTTTGTCCTGTTTTCGCCTAGTTGCTATGCTCTGATAATCTCTAATCCTACTCGGGTGGCTTGAAATCTTTCTTAATTATTGTGCCATATTCAAGATTTGCGATAAATCAGTAGTTTTATATGATTTTTGACATTAGGACCGAACTAAAAAAGGTAGCATTAATTTTGCTTAGGGGAATACAACAATGGACGACTTAAGCCATGACGAATTATTTAAGGAAATCTTTCATGGTTATTATTCGCCCTTATGTAATTACGCCCTAAAAATTGTCAGGAACAATGCCTTGGCTGAAGATTTGGTACAGCAGCTTTTTTTGCAACTCTACGAAAAAAAGGCCTTATTAAAAGTGGTACAACCCGAAAGGTACCTTTTGCGTTGTGTAAAATTTAAATGCATCGATTTTCATCGTACCAAGAGCATCAAAAATGAAATCCCACTCAATGGGATTCCAGATAGATCTTTTGATCAGTCTTCCGATTTAAAGGAGGAAGACATAGAGCCATTGCTCCATTATTTTGCGTCTAAATTACCGCCCAAAACAAGGGAAGTCTTTCTATTGAGCAGAAATTCAGGTATGACTTACAAAGAAATAGCCATTGAAATGGATATTTCGGTAAAAACTGTTGAAACCCAAATGGGCAGGGCGCTGCGACAAATGAAAATCCTGCTGAAGGCCCAAAATCTCCTCACCATTATCCCTTTTTTATAAAATAGTCCCACTTGTAGTAAGGGTACTCCTCATTTACTTCGACAATTTGGTATAACAATGATCAAATCATGGAAGATATTTACCCGATTTTAGCAAAGCACTTTTTAAAGGACGCCACGATTGAAGAGGAAGCATTGGTTGCAGAATTCCAGCGGGCCAATCCCAAAGAATACCAGTTACTCTATACACTTTGGCATTCGAAAAATATAAAGATTCATGAATTTGATCCACAAAATGCATGGAAGAGATTTGTTTCCAATAGATCGAATCGATCCGCAAAGGTAATTCCCCTATTTGGAAATTTGCGAAGAACCGCAGCCATTGCTGCCGTGCTGATCATTGGTGCATTTTCATTATGGTATCTTGCCAAGGTGTTGCAAGGACCTGAAAGGTACATAGTGGAAAATAAAGGCAACATGACCCTTGAACAAAAATTGGATGATGGATCGGTGGTTTGGTTAAACAAAGGATCCTCCATCTCCTATCCTAAGAATTTTGACGGGACGACACGGGAGATTAAACTTAAGGGCGAGGCATTTTTTGAGGTTATCGAGGATGTCCAGCACCCTTTCGTGGTCACCGCAGACCATTCAACCATAACCGTTTTAGGTACCGCGTTCAACGTCAATAGTGATAAACAGCATACAGAGGTCACCGTAATGTCGGGTAAAGTACAAGTGGCCTCGATGTCAAAGGACACACAAATTGTGCTCTTGCCAAATCAGTCAACGTTGGCCACCAAGGAGGGCCTAATCTCGAGAAACACGATCGATCAGAACTACCTTTCTTGGAAAACGGGACAGTTTGAATTTAGGGATACCCCGATTAATAACGTAGTGGCCAAACTCAACACCTTTTATCGCGATAGCCTGATAATGGATCCCGGTAAAGAACACGATTGCTTTTTAACAGCAAAATTCGAACAGGCACCACTCCATGAGGTAGTCGACATAATTAAAATTACTTGTGGGCTATCCATCAAAAAGTACGCTGATCATTATAAAATTGAGTAAAAAAACAACCATATCGTTATTAGGTTAAGGAAAGGATTTTATGAGCTAAGGAAGATTTTAAACAGTACCAAATGAACAAGCTTCTAATAATGTTGTTGATTACGATACCATTGGGATCCCTATTTGCCCAAGATCCTATCTTGGACAAAAAAATATCGATAAAATTTGATAACGTCGAATTACGCGATGCCATCCGCCAAATCGAAAAGTCATCGGGCATTTCCTTCGCTTATAACAGTAAAATTCCCGGAATGACGACCAGGGTAACCGGGAGTTATAGCAATGTAAGTCTGGGGGAACTCTTAAATATAGTTTTGGGTGGAAATTCCCTTGGCTATAGGCGCATTGGCAATCAAATTGCCATCAGTCAAAAAAAAGTTAATTCTGAAGTGCAAGACCAAGATAATAACAGCTCGATCAAGGGATTGGTATTTGATGAAGCAACGGGAGAACCCTTGCCCGGTGTAGATGTGGTGCTCAAAGAAGGTAATTTTGGTACGATTACTGATCTGTATGGCAGATTTACTATCCCCAACCTCCCCGCGGGCACCTATAATATAATGATCTCAGCGCTTGGTTATGTAAGCCAAAGTGTTAATGGCCTATTATTGTTTGAAGGCGAGACCTATGATATGGGAAGGTTGATTTTTAAGGAAGATGCCATAAGGTTGAATGAGGTAACCGTTACTCCCGGTTCGTTTTCAGTGATGGGTACCGTACCTGTCTCCCAACAGACACTATCCGAACAGAATATCAAGAACATGGCCTGGGCCGAGGATATCACACGTGCAGTGGCCCGTTTGCCAGGAATTTCGGCTAGTGATTATTCCAGTAAATTTGCCATTCGGGGGGGCGAGGCAGATGAGGTGTTGATCTCATTGGATGGGATGGAACTGTATGAACCCTTTCATCAACGTGATTATTCAGGTGGACTCTTCAGCATCGTGGATGTGGAGGCCGTTGGGGGCATCGATTTAATGACCGGTGGCTTCTCAGCAATTAATGGCAACAGACTTAGTGGTGTTTTCGGAATGAAAACCAAAAACATGGCCAATGATGAAAGCAAAATTTCGCTGGGTCTGAGTATCATGAATGCCAGGTTATATGTCGATGGAAAATTCGCCAATAACCGGGGATCCTATCTTTTCTCTGCAAGAAGGGGGATGTTGGACCTTTCGCTTAAAGCCATTGGAAACAATGAGTACTTTCCGGAATATTACGATGGCTTGGCCAAGATAGAATATCAATTAAGTGATAAGCACTTGCTTGCACTGCACATGCTCCACTCCGGCGACCAGGCCTTCATTGACAATTCCCCTGATTCCGCAGAGTTTGATCAATATGAAACAAGGTATTTCAATACCTATGCATGGCTTACCCTTAAATCATTTTATACGGGTCAACTTTATTCAAGGACAATTCTTAGCGGAGGGAACCAAAATCATCTTAGAACAGGGGGCTTTAATAAATATGACAATTCAGACAAAGGGTCGTTTTCTGTGAACGACCAAAGGGGATTTAATTTTCTAGGGCTTAAACAGGATTGGAACTATGAACTGAGCGATAATTTCCACTTAAACCTAGGTTTCGATGCCAAAACCCTAAAAGCCAACTATAACTATGTTAACAACATTGATGAACTAAGGATCAACGCAAATGAAGAGATCTACAATTTTCAGCGTTCATTCGACATCCAATTAAATCCTACCGGTAACCAAGTGGGCACCTACGTTAATACCCGATTTAAAATATTGCCCAAACTAATAGCCGAAACGGGATTA
The DNA here is from genome assembly GCA_037969055.1 of Flavobacteriaceae bacterium. Classification (GTDB taxonomy): domain Bacteria; phylum Bacteroidota; class Bacteroidia; order Flavobacteriales; family Flavobacteriaceae; genus Pelagihabitans. Next base: position 4,545 of record JBBKWR010000378.1, read on the forward strand.
CGTTATGATTACACTTCTTATACAGATGACAGAAATTGGAGTCCACGGGCAAGCTTGGCGTATGGTTTTTCAAAACAAACTTTTCTAAGGGCCGGCTGGGGGCATTATTATCAATCCCAATTTCTTTACAATTTGGATGTGAACAATGGCAACTCCACTTTTAATCCCGCGGAACTTGCCAAACACTATGTGCTAGGGTTTGAACATATGTTCAACAATGGAATTAGCCTTCGCACCGAGGCATATTATAAGGATTTAAGCAATATTAGTCCTTTATGGCAAAATTTAAGGGACCATTTGGAGAACTATCCAGAGGCACGAAACGATAATACCAGGGTTATTTTTAATGGCATCACCTCAAAAGGAATCGAATTATTTCTAAAATATGACAAGGGCCAAAAAATTTCGTGGTGGTTAAGTTATGCACTGGCACAGGCTACGGATGATATCATGGATATTGAATTCGATGGTCTATTGACCAAAAAAACAGGGAAGGTCCCAAGACTTAACGATCAGCGACACACGATATATGCGGATCTAAACTATCGTCCAAACAACAGGTGGCATCTCAGTACCTCTTGGCAGTTCTATCAAGGATGGCCAAGGACAGATTATACTTATCGCTACCAGCCACTACCCAATGGGGACCTACATTTCTATCAAGTTCATGGAGAGTTCAATGGCACCTTATATCCAGCATACCATCGCCTTGATGTTCGTGTCAATAAATCCTTCGAAATGCGAAAGGGTGAGCTAACCGCCTTTCTTCATTTGGTAAACGTTTACAATCGAAAAAACCTCAAAAAATTTGACCTGGATACCACAAATGCAGTAGGGGAAAATTCCCTTGACGTAAATGGAAATTATGTGCGAAGCGAAGACAGTAAGAACTGGCTCGGCTTTTTACCTGTGTTTGGTGTCAAATGGGAAATCGGAAAAAATAGCAAGTGGGTCGCTGAAAAGAGGCCACTATTCAATTTTGGAAACTGACAAAACAAAATAGATCGATATGCAAAACCCTAATTTTTGTTTCAACTAGGACATATAATATCGGCCCGCTTATAATGAAATGGTACATAAAACATTCTAATGAAATCGAACTTAATCATCCTAATGCTTATCCTAAATGGATTACATGCTGTTTCCCAAAACGGCACCATCAATGGAACCATCTCGGATGCCGAAACAGGGGAGTTTTTGATCGGTGCCAATATCTATGTAACCACCATTCGGGAAGGTACCACGACCAATAATTACGGTTTTTATTCATTGACCATTCGGGATAGGGACAGCATTGGTATCCAATTTTCATTTCTAGGTTACCAAACCCAAATAAAAAAGGTATTGCTGACTAAAAACCTTCGACTAAACATTGAACTTCAACCCATGAGCCAGTCGATGGATGAAGTAGTGGTTACGGCCGAGGCCCGCGATAAAAATGTATCACAGACACAAATGGGGGTTTTGGACATTCCCCCTGCAAAAATCAAAGAGCTCCCGGTAATTCTTGGAGAGCCCGATGTTTTAAAGGTCTTACAACTGTTGCCCGGAGTACAAGCGGGCAATGAGGGTACCACGGGGTATTTTGTTAGGGGCGGCAACGCCGATCAAAACCTGATCCTATTGGATGAGGCCATCATTCATAATCCGAACCATTTGGTCGGACTCGTAAGTGCGTTCAACTCTAGGGCCATCAACAATGTGAGCTTGGTAAAGGGTGGTTTTCCAGCCCAGTATGGCGGCCGCCTTTCCTCCATTTTGGATATTAGCATGCGGGAGGGTAATAATAAAAAGTTTTCAGGTGAGGGCGGCATAGGACTTGTTTCTTCCCAATTGACCTTTGAGGGGCCGATAAAGAAGGACGAATCATCTTTTATTATTTCTGGTCGCCGCACTTATTTCGATTATTTGATAAAACCTTTTCTGTCTAAAAAGATAAAGACCAACTATGTTTTTTATGACCTCAATGCCAAGGTAAACTACAAATTGGGTGAGAACGACCGAATTTTCTTAAGCGGATTTTACGGCAAGGACGATGCATTTTATTCCCAAGATAACATCGAATACAATTTATTGATCGACAATAAAGCGGCGACCCTGAGATGGAACCACCTATTTGGATCGAAATTATTTTCCAATACCTCCTTGATCTATAGCGGTTTTAATCAAGATATTACCGCTTTACAGGACAACGCATTCTCAAGTGTGCTTTCCGGTATTGAAGATCTATGTGCAAAATATGATTTGGAATACTATCCAAATCAAAAGCATAAAATAAAACTGGGGGGCCAGTATTTTCACCATACTTTCAGATCAACGGGAGATTCACAGGTTTTTGCGAATACAGGCCAAACCCCACAAGTGCAAAGCGATTCAATTCCAGTAAAGAGGTTTAATGAAATTGCTTTGTTCGTCAATGACGAGGTACTACTAACCGATAAATTTTCATTCAATGCGGGGATAAGGGTCCCAGGATTTTTCAATGGACCTACCAATTATTTTAGGGTTGAGCCACGCTTGTCATTCCGGTATGGAATCAATCCAACAACATCGGTCAAAGCAGCTTACACGATGATGAACCAATTTCTGCATTTAATCCCTAGTGCTGCTGCCGCCATCCCCACCGATATTTGGATCCCTTCTTCGCAAAAGACCAAACCTCAAAATTCGCAGCAATACGCTATTGGGCTTTTCAAAAATTTTGACGACAATACCTTTGAAAGCAGTTTGGAACTGTACTACAAAACCATGGATGATCAAATTCTTTTCCGCGAGGGTAACCAATTTATAAGAAGTTTGGATGTCGATAATCTTTTGGTCTATGGTAAGGGCTGGAGCTACGGTGCAGAATTCTTCCTTAAAAAAAGTATGGGTCCGCTTACAGGTTGGGCCGCTTATACCCTATCATGGACCAACCAAAAGTTTCCGGATCTCAACTTTGGGTTCAAATTTCCGTTCCGACATGATCGCCGGCACGATCTGTCTTTGGTGGCAAATTATGAACTGAGCAAAAAATGGAGTCTCTCAGGCACCTTTGTTATATCATCGGGTAGTGCTTACACAGTTCCAGTAGGACGTACGGCGGTCATCAATGGGGGCACCATTTTTGAAGGCAATTATTATATCTATGAAGAGCGTAACAATGCGCGATTGAACCCATTTCACAGGCTCAACTTGGCTGCCACTTATAAGAAACCGAGAACGTTATTTGGCAAGAAATATGATAGCGAATGGGTGTTTGGCATTTACAATGTCTACAGCCGCCAAAATCCGTATTTTATATATTTCGATATCAATCCAGCCACCGAAAAACCACGGGCACGGCAAGTTTCATTACTTCCGATCATTCCTTCTGTTTCCTATAATTTTAAATTTTAAGAAAATGAAAAAGCTATATGTCATCGTACTCTTGATTACTGCTTTCTGTTCTTGTACAAAAGACATTTCATTTGATGGGAATACTTTAAACGGGAAAGAACAACTATTCATTGAAGGTATACTTTATCCTGAGGAAACGGCTAAAATATATGTCAGCCTTTCGGTCCCATTTTTCAATGAAAAAGTATTGCCGCAAGAGATCTTTGCCAGAAATGCGCAGGTAATACTTTCTACGGATACTTGGTCCGAACAACTACAGAAAGATTCGATCTTTGACAAATTTCGATGTAGATGGGTACCCTTTTTTGGTGGGGCCAATATCATCGCATATGGCAAGACCTATGATTTGAAGGTCGATTATCTAGGCGATTCCTATACAGCCAGCACAACGATAGACCAGCCCAAGGTTAACCTATCAGGAGTGGAATATGTGGAAAACTTTTATGACGTTTATGGGGGCCATGATGGGGTAATCATCACATACACGGATGCTGTTGGATCTGGAAATTACTACCGATTTCAGATGGATCGCATGATGGACAATACAAGGCGGCATGCCCATGTACTCGATGTGATCCAAAATAATTGTACCCAACCCGGCGAAATGTTCCAAACCACAGATCTTGGAAGGGTCATCTTTAGTGATGCCTCTAATGATGGGGCAAGCGTAGCTCAAAATATTGAGGTGTCATTCGAATATAAACAAGGCGATTCGACAACAGTGTATTTGCAATCGTTAGATAAACGATCTGCGGCTTTTTTTAGGGACCTGGATGAGCAGTTGCAATCTATATTGAACCCGTTTGTAGAACCTACTTTTTTACATTCCACAATTGAAGGTGCCTTGGGTGTTTTCGGCTCAGCAGTTAGGTCTGACCCATATGGTTTTATGTACCCTCAGGATAATCCTTAAGATCATTACAGCATCCTAACGATCATACCATGGAAACAAAAAGTGTGGGTCAAAGAGAAAGTAATCTATGTTTAAATAATGTCGCGTATAATAAACTTTAGTTTTTCTTAAGATTAGCCGCTTAATTTTAACCGCGAATGAAAACAAATTTATCAACGAAGTTCTTTCCAAAGCGCTACGCTTTACTCAAGGCCTTTGTACTTCTATTTTTGGGGTTTTCCTTTGTTGTTAGGACAAGCTTTTTTATATGGGCCTTCAATGAAATGGATAAGGGGCCGGTCGATATACTTAGAACCTTTATCACGGGTTTTTTGTTTGATATCGGAACCCTCTCCTTTTTCATTATTCCTTACCTAATCTATTTGTTGGTGCTGCCTATAAAATGGTATGGTTCCATGGTAGATAAGATCATCAATTCAATCGGATTTTTTCTGGGATTGTTGATCATCTTCTTCTCCTTTTTTGGGGAATTTACATTTTGGGATGAATTTCACCGGCGCTATAATTTTATTGCCGTAGATTATTTGATATACACCTATGAAGTGGTCAAGAACATCAACGAATCATACCCCTTACCCATTCTGATTAGCGCTTTATTGGGCTTGGTTGTATTATGTATATATGGTACCTCGAGGTTGGGCTGTTTCCAGCAAACCTTTCATAGCAAAACCCCCTTTAAACAAAAATTGGTTGCCGCTTTTCCCTGGTTCGTTGTGGTCGTGTTGTTTGGCCTGTTCATTCCCAATAACCAGGCCGAATGGTCAAACAACCGGTACAATAACGAACTTTCAAAAGCAGGTATTTATTCATTTTTTGCGGCTTTTAGAAACAATGAACTGGCCTATACCGAATTCTATAAAACCATTCCAGAGGCACAGGCGTTCGCCATGGTAAAAGAAGGGTTTTCAGCAAAGGGGGATATCTTCCTAAATCCGGACAAAAAAGAAATCCTTAGGAAAATAAATACCACCGACACGGTGTCAAAGTCGCTCAAACCCAATGTTATAGTTATATGTATTGAGAGCTTGAGCGGCAAGTTCTTGAATTCCCTTGGGGGCGATCAAAACATCACCCCGAATCTTGACGCCTTGTCGAAGCAAAGCATTTTTTTTACCAACCTTTTCGCTACGGGGACTAGAACGGTAAGGGGCATGGAGGCCATTACCCTTTCCATCCCTCCAACGCCGGGCCGATCTATCGTAAAGCGCAAGAATTGTGCAGGTTTATTTACCATTGGCGAAATATTCAAAAACCAAGGATATGAGCATAATTTCTTCTATGGAGGGGACGGATATTT
>JBBKWR010000379.1:0-10110 GCA_037969055.1 Flavobacteriaceae bacterium
TCCTCTGCACGTCCCGGAACGGCGAAGACGTCCCGATTATAGCTATGCGCTATATCGGCCGTTACCAGACCGCCCCCTTTTTCGGCAGACTCGATTACGACGGTAGCTTCTGACATTCCTGCAATTATACGGTTCCGTCTTAGGAAATTCTCACGGTCAGGGTTGCTACTGCTCCAAAATTCTGTTATAAAACCCCCATTCTTTTCCATTTCCCTGACATATTTAGCATGCGATTTGGGATAGATCTGGTTTAAACCGTGGGCCAAACATCCTATGGTCTGCAAACCATACTTCATGGCCGCTTTATGGGCGCAAATGTCTACCCCGTAGGCGAACCCGCTGATAATAATGGGGTTGAGGGGGGCGATTTCTTCAATAAAACGTTCGCAAAAAGCGCTCCCATACCTTGTTATGTTTCTAGTGCCGACGATGCTTATGATCCTTCGGTTCTCTATGTCGATCGAACCCCTTTTGAAAAAAAGTATCGGGCCGTCTATACAATGTTTAAGGTAGTTTGGATAATCACTATCCAAAAAATAGGAGTAGGTCACGTTATTATCATCGATATATCGAAATTCGGCCTCCGCAGCTTCGCGATGCGATTTGTCATAAAGCCCTTTTAAAGTAAAGGTCCCTATGCCATCGATTTTCTGAAGGTTTTGTGGCTTGTCGGCAAAAATGGCTTCCGTGCCTCCACAAAAGCTGATCAGCTTTTTGGCCGTGACATCGGCAATATTGGGAACCCTTTGCAGTCGCAGCACCGCAATCAACTCATTCGTAGTCATTTAAAAAGTACCAAAAGTTATCCACAAAATACATAAAATATAATGTTAATAAAAAGTAAAGTAAAGGGGTTTTAAACGAGTCTATTTTTTTCCATATTTGCCTTGATGGGACTTGAACACTATCTAAATGAGCTGTTGTACCGGTATAATTGTGTGATTATACCTGGACTTGGCGCTTTTTTGACCCAAAAAAAATCGGCGGTACTGCACAAGGCTACCCACACCTTTTACCCGCCTACCAAGACCATTTCCTTTAACGAACAGTTGACCACTAATGATGGATTATTGGTGTCGTATATGGCTGACGCCGAAAAAATTGGCTATGAACCCATGTTACGCCGCGTGATAAAATCGGCCGGGGAGTGGAAAGCGAAATTACTTAAGGGGGAACGCCTTACCTTGCCAAATATCGGTGAACTTTGGTTAAATGATACGGGCAAAATACAGTTTCAACCTTCAGAACAGGTCAATTATTTGACCTCCTCATTTGGGTTGTCTTCTTTTGTGTCAACGCCCATTATCCGTGAGGAACTGGAAAAGGAGGTTGCCGCCTTGGAAGAAAAAATACCCTTATTCATTAGCCCACAACTACGAAAAGAGCATTCCTTTAGACCTTATTTAAAGTATGCGGCCATATTACTATTGGCCTTTTCAACCGGTGTCACAGGGTTTAGGGCCTATCAGCAAGGGGTCGATAAACAACAGATAGTACGCGAAGATGCACAACAACAGGTATCACGGCACATACAAGAAGCCACTTTTTTTGATGCCGTACCCATGGAGCTACCCACGTTGACTTTAGAGGCAGGTTCCAAATCACCTATGCTTAGGGTCCATTCCCAGAAAATACACCATATCATTGCCGGGGTTTTCCGTTTCAAAAATAATGCTGAGAAAAAAATCCGTCAACTGAAGCGACAAGGGTTTGAGGCAACCTATCTTGGGACCAATGAACATGGTTTGCATATGGTTACCTACAAGAGTTTTGTGGATGCCTCGGAAGCACTTCGAGCATTAAGGGAAATTAAACGTACCCAATCGAGCGATGCCTGGCTCAAATCGATCAGGTAGAAATCCTTCTTTTTATCACAGCCATTAAGCCATACCTTTGCGGAAAAGCCCATTTATGGAAGCCAAAAAGCCCAGTGAATCCCATACCATCATGTCAGACATGGTACTCCCAAGCGAGACCAACCCCTTGAATCATCTTTTTGGTGGGGAATTATTGGCCCGCATGGACCGTGCTGGCAGTATCTCGGCCAGACGGCACAGCAGGAGGATAACCGTCACGGCATCGGTAAACCATGTTGCCTTTAACCAAGCGGTTCCCTTAGGTAGTGTGGTTACCGTAGAGGCGAAAGTTTCAAGGGCTTTCCGAACTTCCATGGAAGTCTATATTGATGTTTGGATGGAAGACCGCTATGACGGGAAGCGCACCAAAGCCAATGAGGCGATCTATACCTTCGTGGCGGTAGACGAGACCGGAAAGCCTACGGAAGTACCCAAACTTGAGCCAGAGACAGCGATCGAGAAGGAAAGATATGCCGGTGCCTTGCGCAGGAAACAACTAAGCTTGGTCTTGGCTGGTAAAATGAAGCCCAGTGACGCCACTGAATTGCGGGCATTGTTTATGGGTGACGCTTCCAATTAATGCCAGATTAATATATTTAATGGTTAAGGGAAAATCAGAACTCGAAATTATCGGGATCTGGCCCGATGCGCTCCCCCCGGTCCAAACTATCCAAGTAGGCTACATCGGTTTGGGAAATTTCAAAATCAAAAATATTGGCATTTTCGACAATACGGTCTTTTTTTGCTGACTTCGGGATGGTGACCACCCCTTTTTGTAAGTTCCAGCGCAAGGTAAGTTGTGCAACAGACTTTTTATATTTCCCAGCCACTTGCTGAATTTCCTTCAAATTAAAGATTTTGCCCTGCATAAAAGGGGACCAGGCCTCATACTGAATGGTATTTTTATTGCAAAAATCCAGTAGTTCCTGTTGCACCACGTACGGGTGAAATTCCATTTGATTGACCATGGGTACTACATCGGCATCGCTTATTAAATCTTCCAAATGGTGCTTTAAAAAATTGCTCACGCCAATGGAACGGACACGTTTTTCTAGGTACAACCTTTCCATGGCCCGCCATGTTTCTTTATACTTGCCAGCAACTGGCCAATGAACCAAATAAAGGTCCAGATAGTCCAATCCAAGTCGGTTTAAACTATCGTCAAATGCTTTAAGGGTGGTATCATAACCCTGGTCTGTATTCCATACCTTCGTGACCACAAAAAGATCCTTACGCGCCACCGGACTCTCTTTAATGCCTGATCCTACCCCTTCTTCATTTTTATATACTGAGGCTGTATCAATGTGCCGATAGCCGGCCTCCAAAGCATAGCGAACCGCATCGATCACTTCCCGATCGTTGCTGGATTGATAGGTGCCCAAGCCAAAATAAGGCATTTCCACCTTGTTGTGCAAAGTAAAAGTGCCTCCAATATCTGTGATTTCTTTCATAGGTAACTTGGTAATAATACAGTCCTCGCTAAGGATGCCCGTGATATGCAAAGGTGAACTACCGCCGTATTATAGCTGATAGACCCATTCCTCCGGATTCAACTTATTAGTATCCTCGTAAAGATAGAATTTTAAGCGGGTCTGACCATTAGACCGATTGGTATATATATCTCCCAATTCTTGTTTTGCCTCCACCATATCGCCTTTTTTAACATAAAGGTTCGATAGGTTATAGTACGTACTGATGAAATTTCCGTGTTTAATTTGCACCCCTTTATTACCTCCTGGGACCGTTAAGATGGCAATAACCTCGCCCTTAAAAATGGCTCGAGCCTTTGCCCCTTCATCGGTAGCGATGATGACCCCATTGCTCTCGTGCTTGATACCCGGGTAGACTGCATCGTTATATACCCCAAAACCTTGACTTTTTATCCCTTTATCGACAGGCCATATCAACCGACCTTTGTTGGCTGAGAAATTATTTGCGACTATAGTTGCTTCAGGTGTTAGTACAAACTTACTGCTGTTGGTTACTTTGATCCCAGCTTTCTCGTTCGATGCGGCAATGGCCCTACGAATGAGGTCCTCAATTTGCTTATCCAGTTTCTTTGCTTCTATTTTCTTTTGTGAAACCGCAGCGGCGTATTTGCTTTCGTTTTTACGAATGGATACCAAAAGGTTTTTTTGGGATGTCATTTCCTTCATCAATTCATCTTTTGCCCTTTGATTTTGTGCGATGAGTTGGTCTTTTTTCTTCCGCTGATCGATCAGGTCTTGGTTCAATTGGGAAAGTTCTTCTGTTTTAGCGACTATCAATGCCCCTTGCTCCCTTCGGTAATTGGTATATTGTTTCATGTATTGCAACCGTTTGAATGCTTGGAAGAAATTTTCCGAAGATAAAAGGAACATTAGTCGACCCTGTTGCGATTTGTTCTGATATGACTTTCTGATAATGATGGCGTATGCGTCCTTCAGCGATGTCAGGTCCTTCTTCAGTTGGGATATATTTCTAATGTTGACATTGATTTTTCTATTGAGCAGGTTCGATTCTTGGTTGGTCACCTTGATCAATTCCTGACGTACATTGATTTTGTGATCCAATGCTTCCATTTGGTCGAGCACATTGCCCCGCTCTTTTTTTTCGGCGAACAATAGTCGATTGATTTGGTTTATTTCGTTTTGAAGCCGTTCCCGTTTGGCCTCCAAAGATTTTTGTTCATCGGTCTGTGCATAGCTTGGGCGGATGGCAAAACATACCATCAGCGCAAAAAAGGAGATAGTGTGTCGGTAATTATAGGTCATTATTGTTCAATTCAATCTGCTTATAACCTTTAGGGATGCTATAAGGAAAACTCAAATCTTGGTCGAATGATATGTTTCGGTATTCAATATTTATTATACTTCGCGTGTTGCCATTGATTGCCGCAATCGCAATTTGATTGGGCAATATTCGCTTATTGATATCTTGGTAATTTTTATAGTTTACCTGTAATAGCCGCTGTTTCAATGGCTGTGATAATTGAAGACTGGCCATCTTGAAATTCTTGGGCTCAATTTGGAACAATACTTTAAATAGGTCGATGGGGATCTTTGGTTTTAGTTGGTAATTGCCCTCGCTAACCCCGGCCTCATATTTTGTTTCTTTAAGATTAAAAATAGCTTGTCCCAATAAAAGGTTTTGCACCTGTTCAAAATTGAGCTCGGTCCCCAAAACATTGCTTAAATAGCTATAATCGCCATCAAAATATTCATTCTCAAGTTTGTTGTAGAACGACACCCTGCCTGGTGTGATATAGGCCTTGACTATCCCTAAGGGCGCGCTGATCCAAATGGCCTTATCTTTTTCAATTCTTAGACTTACCACAACACCTTGGGAATCTTCTCCGTCTGAATACTCAATTTTCAACCTGCCACTAATGGTTTTGAACTGGAGTTGGTTCGAGTAGTGTTCGTTGATGATCGTCTTCGCAGATAATTTGTGATCAAGACTACCATCTGAGGCTATCTTTGTAGACTTACAGGAAGCACCAAGCAGCAGCAAAACGCCCATTCCCATCCATTGTATCGACCTTCCAAGAATTGCGCCCATTGCCCTAAAAACCAGGTTTTATCATGCGAAGATACAGATTTGACTTGACAGTATTGCCCACTGCGGCATAGGCATCGGCTAATTCCTGGTAAATCTTGTTGGCAAGGGAATCATCATGTAACATGTAATCCAGAGCGGTCTCCAGCATCTCTATAGCGGCATTATTTTTTCCAGTTTTGTACAAGGCATGGCCATATGCATAATAAAAGTATGGATGGGAAGGATAGCGCTCCAAGGCCTCTTCTGACAGTTGTTCCAATGCGGAAAAATTATCTGAAGCCATGAGCCCCTTGATTTGTACATTGTATTGTTCAATTTCGGATGGTTCAGTCAATGACTTGACTTCAGGAAAAAAGACTGCATCGTTTTCCGGGCCTAGTTTTTCGAGCGAATCGTTGATTTTTAAAATAAGGTCTTCGGTAAATCTTGATTTCCTAGCCTGCTTTAAAACTTTTAGGGCACTTTCGTAATCCAAATTCTTATAATAGACCGACGCCAGGTTTTCATTTAGTTTAGCGTTGCCCTTATCAATGCGTATAGTCACATCGCTTATCGTTCTGCCCTGGATTGTTAAGATCTGGATCAAAGTATCCAAATACCAAAGGTTTCCTGGTTCGGAATTGAGGGCTGAAATCGCATATTCTTCCGCAAGCGGATATTGTTTGACTTCAAAATATACCTTGGCCAGTTCATGGTCAACCACCTTGTTATCGGCATCCAATTTTTTACACTCCAAAAAAAGATTGATGGCCCTATCGTAATTTTCAATGCCTTTTTGTTTTAGGGCCTCAAAGAAATTTTCCTGAAAGTCATCGGAATAAGCCTCTAAAAATACCTCCGCACTTGCTTCTGGGTTGAGTTCCTTTTCTTCCTGCGCCTGAATTTGACCTAGCATCAGCAACCACAATAGCAACAGGTACCGTACCTTTAGGTTTACATTCATTACACTCATTTTAGAGGAGCCTTCCGCATTGTAATTTCAAAAAAAATGATTTACCACCACCATAAAATTTTCATAATGTTTGGGCGTGCAAATGTAGTTGTACCCTATTGCCACAAATACATTTATTTTACTCCAGTACTCCCAAAGCCACCTTCTCCCCTTGAGGTATCTCCAAGCTCCTGCACTTCTACCCATTCTGCGCGCGCGTGCTCGGCGATGACCAATTGGGCAATGCGTTCGCCATTGTTTATGGTGAAGGCCTCATTTGACAAATTGACAAGGATCACGCCAATCTCACCGCGATAGTCGGCATCAATGGTTCCTGGAGCGTTAAGGACCGTGATCCCCTTTTTTGCCGACAAGCCACTTCTTGGCCTAACTTGGGCTTCAAAGCCAATCGGTAGTTCTATGAACAAGCCCGTATTGACCACTGCCCTACCTAAAGGTTGTAACGTTAGGGGTTCCAAAATATTGGCCCTTAGATCCATTCCGGCAGATGCTCCGGTTTCATAGTGCGGCAAGGCATGGGATGATTTATTGATGATCTTTATTTGCACGATTTTAAATTTATGGGCTAATTTATTAAAAGCTTCCAAGTTAAAGATAGGTCTGTATCCGGTCGTTCTTGTTGCTGGTTATGTTTCCTTATTAATTCTACCCCCCCTAATAATGATTTGTCGCAACTTTTCGTTTTCCAATTTGTAAACCAGACCAAGGAAAACCAATAACAGGAAGCAGCCCACAATTAAGTTCCTGTCAAATAAATAAAATGAAATGGCAGAAAATGAGATGGAAAGCGCTAGATAGAATATAATCTTCCGAAAGTTATAGGGTATCGGATAATGCGATCTGCCCAAATAATAAGATAGGACCATCATCGTACCATAGGCGAGTACGGTTGCTATGGCGGAAGCGACATAACCCATGAATGGGATGAAAAAAAAGTTTATACCAATTGTTATAATCGCTCCGGTCATTGATATAAATGCGCCATAACGGGTTTTATCGGTCACTTTGTACCAGACCGAAAGATTGTGGTATATCCCTAAAAAGAAGCTGGCTAAAACGATTAAAGGAACAATCTCCATTGCCTCCCAATAGGCCTCGTTCCGTACCAACAGCACTTTCAACTGATCGGCGAATACCACCACTGCCAATAAAATAATACTCCCTAGCACCACAAAATAATTGGTGATCTGTGCATATGCCTTTTGAGGGTTTTCAGTACCCGCGTGGCTAAAAAAGAACGGTTCGATCCCCATGCGGAAGGCAGTAGCGAACAAGGTCATAAAAACACCGAGTTTATAACAGGCAGAATACTTACCCACCTCACTTTCGGCAATGTTGGCAGGTAGTAGATTTTCCAACATTATACGGTCGAATACCTCATTGATGGTAAATGCGATACCCGCGATCAAAACAGGCCATGCATATCCCATCATCTGTTTCCAAAGCATTGCATCAAAACGATAGCTCGATTTTAGATACAATTGAAACATCAAGACCAAGGTTACGGCACTGGCCACCACATTGGAAATAAAGATATAGGAAATTTCAAAATTGGGAAGATACATCCAGGTCAAGGACCCTTCGGAATCACCCCCGGCCATTTTGGGCAAGAGCAGTAGAAAAAACAAATTCAGCCCCAGATTGATCGCAACGTTGGTGATCTTAATAATCGCATATTTCATGGGTTGCTCATTGGCCCTCAACCAAGCGAAGGGTATGATCACCAAGGCGTCTAACGCTAAAATATAGATGACATATCGGATGTATCGGACTTCAATATCCAAGGTGCTGGCAAAGCTATTTTGAAACAACAGTCCAATTACTGCAAACCCAAGGGTGGTGACCAAAATCGACAATAGGGAAGTTGATACAACGGTCTCCCGTTCTTTTGACTTATTATAAAACCTAAAGAATGCGGTTTCCATGCCATAAGCCAGTACCACGTTAAAAATGGCGAACCAGGCGAAGATCACTGATACTTTTCCGTAAAGGCCAGGCGCCATGACCGCGGTGTATACCGGCACCAAAATAAAGGAAAGCATTCTTGGCAGTACTGTTGCCAGGCCGTATATGGCCGTTTGCTTGAAGAGTTTTTTAAGCGGGTTCAATAGCGCATTGGTTAGGTCCCAAAAGTACCTAATTATGGTCGTGTAACAAAGTTAACTTGCGAAGGTCCTATCTGTTAGTACTTGTCAGGAGATTTACATAAGAAATCAATGTGAATTAACCAATCCCAACTGTACTAGAATTCTTTTCTTAATTGTTCAAGGCCTCTGCCCCGCCCACTATCTCAAGAATCTCATTAGTAATAGCCGCTTGTCTTGCCTTGTTGTAGGTGAGTTTCAATTGGTCCCTTAGCTCGGTCGCATTATCAGTGGCTTTGTGCATGGCCGTCATTCGAGCGCCGTGCTCACTGGCAAAGGAATCACGGAGGCCTTTGTACAATTGGGTCTTCAGTGATTTTGGAATCAACTGTTCCACTATTTTCAGTTTGGAAGGCTCGAAGATATAATCGGCGTTAGCGCCTTCGGAGCCCTTGAGCGGAACTATCGGTAAAAATTGCTCGCTCATGATGATTTGTGTGGCCGCATTCTTGAACTTGTTGTAAACAATATCGATCCTATCATATTCACCAGCGGTAAATTTCTCCATGAGATCTTCGGCGATTTGTGCAACGTTGTCAAAAGTCAGGTCTTCGTAGACCGCACTATGGTTGGCGATAACTTGGTGTTTTTTTCGCAGCATGTCATTGGCCTTCTTCCCTATCGCCATAAAGTCGACCTGCTTTCCCGCATAGGTTTCTTGGGCCAAAACCCTGCTCTGCTTGATGATGTTCGAATTAAAGGCCCCACAAAGTCCCCGATTTGACGTAATGGCGACCACCAAAACTTTTTTAACTTCCCTGTTGTCGGAAAACTTGCTTCCCGAATCTGAGTCCAAACTTGCACTTAGACCTTGCAAAAGTTCGGTCAACTTATCGGCATAGGGTCGCATGGCGGTAATGGCATCCTGTGCCTTTTTCAATTTTGCGGCAGACACCATTTTCATGGCACTGGTAATCTGCATGGTCGATGAAACCGATACTATCCTATTTCGTATTTCCTTTAAATTTGCCATGTTTCGCAGTATTTAGTACTTAGTACTTAGAAGGGAGACCGACACCTACCTCATCTTTGTACTCCAAACGCTTTACTTGATACTCTGTTTTTAGTTTCTGTACTTGGCTGAAATGTCTTTTGCGACCACTGTCAACGTATCTATTACCTCATCGGTCAACTTGCCAGCTTTGAGTTCGTCCAATACATCCCTGTGCTTGGCTTTTAAAAATTCAAGATAATCCCTTTCGAATTCCTTTACCTTTTCCACCGGAACGTCCCGTAACAAGTTTTTGGAACCTGCAAAGATGATTGCGATTTGGTCTTCTACTTTAAATGGGTCGTTTTGGGCCTGCTTCAAGATTTCAACATTACGCCGCCCTTTTTCGATAACGTTCCTGGTCGCGGCATCCAAATCGGAGCCGAATTTGGAAAACGCCTCCAATTCCCGGAACTGCGCCTGATCCAATTTCAAGGTGCCGGCCACTTTTTTCATTGATTTTATTTGTGCGTTACCCCCAACCCTAGATACTGAAATACCCACGTTGATCGCTGGCCGCACGCCTTGGTTGAACAAATCCTGCTCTAAGAATATCTGTCCGTCTGTAATCGAAATTACGTTGGTCGGGATATAGGCAGATACGTCACCCGCCTGCGTCTCGATGAT
>JBBKWR010000380.1:0-4855 GCA_037969055.1 Flavobacteriaceae bacterium
ACAGGTTATAACAAGTTTCTCGATGATAATGGCCTTCCGGCCATCGCACCGCCATGGGGGACTTTGCATGCGATCGATTTAAATACCGGTGAGTATATTTGGTCGGTGCCCTTTGGGGAAACGCCCGAGCTGCTCGAAAAAGGAATTAAGGGTACGGGTACCGAAAATTATGGGGGGCCGGTGGTTACCGAAAATGGACTGTTGTTCATAGGGGCCACAAGGGACGGTTATTTTAGGGTCTTTGATAAGCGAAATGGGGTTGTACTTTGGGAATACAAATTGCCCGCTGCCGCTTTCGCCACCCCGGCCATGTATGAGGTTAATGGCAAGCAATATATAGCAATCGCCTGTGGGGGCGAGAAATTGGGAACTGAAAAAGGAAATCAAATCGTCGCTTTCGCCCTAGAATAAAAATAGCGGCTTACAAATCATACATGTACGAACTGAATTCCGCTTAACGAGTATTTGGATATGAAAAAAATAAAAGTATTGGTCGTGGGATGTGGAAATATGGGTACTTCCCATGCGAGCGCCTATCACCTAATGGAGGGATTCGAAATCGTCGGTCTGGTTAGCCGGAAACCGGAAAGTCGGGAAAAATTATCCCAAGAACTGGGAGGTTATCCTACGTTCGCTGACTATAGAACGGCCTTGGGGCAAACAAAACCGGATGCGGTTTCGATCAATACCTATCCCGACACCCATGCCCCTTTTATTGAAATGGCGCTACAAGCGAACGCGCATGTTTTTGTTGAAAAACCCTTGGCCCTAACGGTCGCCGAGGCCCAAAGTTTAGTAGATCTCGCAATGCTGAAAGGCAAGAAAATGGTAGTGGGCTATATTCTAAGGGTCCATCCAGCATGGGCAAAATTTGTTGAGGTCGCTAGAAGTTTGGGAAAGCCCTTGGTCATGCGCATGAACCTTAACCAACAGAGTTCGGGCGAGAAGTGGTATACCCATAAACAATTGATGCATTCTATGTCCCCCATCGTAGATTGTGGAGTACATTATGTGGACATCATGTGTTTAATGACCCAATCGACCCCAGTAAGTGTAAGTGCTATCGGGGCAAGGCTTTCCACTGAGATTGATGCCAGCATGTACAATTATGGCCAGCTGCAGGTTCGCTTCAAAGATGGTTCGGTAGGCTGGTATGAGGCAGGTTGGGGCCCGATGATGAGCGAAACCGCTTTTTTTGTGAAAGATGTGATCGGGCCAAAAGGCTGTGTATCCATTATTGATGAGGCCAAAGGCGATTCTGATGATGTCGAGGGCCACACCAAGACAGGCGGACTCAAATTGCACAGGAGCGAAATGGATGGGAACGGAAGGTTCACTACGCCTGATCAACTGATCAATACGGCGGACGAACCAGATCATGACGGACTCTGCCTATTGGAACAGGAATATTTTCTAAAGTGCATTATCGAAAATAAGGACATGTCCGATCACCTTAACGATGCGGTCAACAGTTTGCGGATAGTCCTGGCCGCCGACGAATCGTTCCGTACGGGAAAGACAATCGAATTATAAGGTCATGCCCTATCTTGGACCACATTGACTTTGATCTATATATTTGCTTTGACTTCATGCTTTATGAAAATAATACTAAACATATTGAAACGAAAATGGGCTGAATATCTCCTTGAGATATTTGTGATCATGATTGGTATTATAGGAGCCTTTACATTAAATAATTGGAATGAACACAGGAAAAATAGATTTGAAGAAACCATTATCCTGACGAATTTAATTGAAGATTTGAAGGCGGATATTGGGGGGTACAACGAATCGATTGATTGGCTAAAATCACGACAAGCTAATGTGGACTCCGTCTTAATGCTTTTGAACAATCCAGGCCTTCCCGTAAGTGATGCCCAACTCACCCATTGGCTCATCACTTCAGGATATATTTTAGATTATACCCCAGTTTTTCCAACCTATACAGAAATTATCGGCTCAGGAAAATTGTCATTAATTGAGTCCGTAAGGATCAAAAAAGACCTGGCTAATTACAAATCCAATTTTGACAGTGACGTGCGGGTGTTTACATCTTATGATGTTGGGACCAAAAAGATTGAATTTAAAGCACTTTCCTTGACTTCCGGCTCCCCGAAAGCGCAGTTTTTTGGCGATGATTACCTATCATTTAACAAAAATATTACAGTAGATCGTACTGCATTGGCTGCAGATCAGGAACTACTTGCCTTGCTAAAACATAATGCTTATTATACGCAGGTTGAAATAAATATGAAAATTTTGGAATATATCCCCAAGGCTGATTCCCTTATTAATATTATTGCCATTGAACTGATAAGAATGCAATGAACCATAGTCTTTATGGTATCCATAAAGAGAATCAAACTTAAGCTGTGTATACTTAATTGCTGGTAGATTTCCCAACACCTTCACGGAAGCTTTGGTGTTCGTGGGTGGAAATCTTCGCAATTAACTAATTTTGCTAGAGAAAGAATAGTCCAACGAACGTATCCACAACCAATCAAACAGGAACCGACATGATTACCCTTCAGGAGCGAGCCATTTCCTTTAAAGACCGCATTGCCTTGGTTTCTAATGGCGAATCCTTTACATATGATCGGCTTTTAACGGTCTCTAAAAATGTCGCCGCCCATCTATTGCATGGCAAAGCAGATCTTAGCGAGCAGAGGATCACCTTTTTGGTCCCCCCTTCATTTGAATACACTGCAGTGCAATGGGGCATTTGGGCCGCAGGGGGTATCGCGGTCCCGTTATGTGTGCTTCATCCATTGCCCTCTATAAAATACGTATTGGAAGACTCGCAGGCGGTCCTAGTAATAGCACATGGAGATTATTTGGATTTTCTAAAACCTTTGGAAAGTGCTATCGGGATCACGGTGGTTCCACTGGCATCAATGCTCGGAGAAAATGATGCCCCCTTGCCCAAGGTTTTGCCCGAACGCCGTGCCATGATCTTGTACACCAGCGGTACGACAAGTCAGCCAAAGGGCGTTGTAACAACACATGCCAATATTGAGGCCCAAATCAAAACGCTGGTCAGCTCCTGGGAATGGGTCCAAGAAGACCATATTCTAAATATTTTGCCCCTGCACCATGTGCACGGCATCATTAATGTTCTTGGCTGCGCCCTTTGGAGCGGGGCCTGCTGTGAATTTTTGCCCAAGTTTGAAGCCGGACAGGTTTGGCAAATTATCAAATCGGGTAGACTAACCCTTTTCATGGGGGTGCCTACCATTTATTTTAAATTGATTTCTTATTGGGATGAAGCTCCCTTAACAGAACAAAAGCTACTGTCGAAGGCCGCTTCCAAACTACGGTTGATGGTTTCGGGTTCGGCCGCATTGCCGGTTCCGGTTCTGGAAAAATGGCGGGAGATTACCGGGCAAACACTTCTTGAAAGGTATGGCATGACCGAAATTGGAATGGGCCTATCAAATGCATACCGTGGGGAACGTAGGCCAGGTTATGTGGGTTTGCCACTTGATGGCGTTCAATTGCGTTTGGTGGATGTGGATAACAACCCAGTTGCGGAAAATGAGTCAGGGGAAATACAAATCAAGGGTCCCAGCGTTTTTAAGGAATACTGGCATAAAAAGGAAGCGACCGAAAAAGCGTTCACCCTTGATGGTTGGTTCATGACCGGGGATATTGCTATTTTCGATAATGGCCTTTACAAAATATTAGGCCGTGATAACGTAGACATCATCAAATCGGGCGGGTACAAGATATCGGCCCTTGAAATCGAAGACGAGTTGCGAAAACACGAGCAGGTAATAGACTGTGCCGTGGTCGGGCTTCCGGACGAAGAATGGGGCGAAGTGGTATCCGCTTGTATTGTGTCGCACCAAGAACACATCGATTTTAAGGAACTCGCAGTTTGGTTAAAACAACGCCTCCCCGCTTACAAGGTGCCTAGAAACTATATGGTAACCAAGGAATTGCCTAGGAATGTTTTGGGGAAGGTCACCAAAAATGAATTGAAAAACATGTTCTAACTTGATCCCAATAGCGATATAAATTTAAGAATGACCTATGGATTTCCTAACCCTCATCCCGTACATCGGCATTATTGTCTTGGTTGTGCTTAACGCAATCCTTGTACTTAAAAGAAAGATTACTGTTGATGACAGTGAGCACGAGCCCGAACATTGATGGATTATTTTAGCGATCATTATGTAACCCTGATCCTTACCGCCATTTACGTGGGTGGATGCCTGTACGTGGGGTGGTACTTTAAAGCCAAAGCCTCTCAAGAAGTGGAAGGTTATTACCTGGCAAAGCGAGAGATTCCGGGTTGGGTGATCTCCTTGGCTTTTTTTTCAACCTCTGCCAGTACAAACACCTATATTGGTCAGGCTGGCCTGTCATTCCAATACGGACTTTCTTGGGCATGGATGGGACTCATTTGGACGGTGTTCTGCATCATTTCCTGGCAGCTCTTGGGTCCAAAGATGCGATTTCAAACGGCTCGTTTAAAATCGTTCACCATTCCGGATTATTTCCATTTACGGTATAAAAGCAATTTGGCCAAAAGCATCAGGATACTTTCGGCGGTCATCATTCTTTTCGCAACGCTTTGGTATATGATTGGAATTGCCAAAGGTTGTGCCCATGTTTTGACGTCGGTCTTGGATGTCCCTTATGAATATGGGGCTTTCGCCATTATTGCCATCACTTGTGTGTATACCATTTGGGGCGGTATGTACAGCGTGCTATGGACGGATGCCATACAGGGCATTATCATGTTCGGGGTGGCAATTTTAATGCTGGCCATCCCTTTTATCTATGTGGGCGGGGTCGAAAACTTAATGGCATCCATCAGCTATACGGACCATATGACCCAATCTGGCGAGCC
>JBBKWR010000381.1:0-2961 GCA_037969055.1 Flavobacteriaceae bacterium
TTCCCGAGTTTATCGGGAAACACCTTTTTGAAAGAAATTTTTATTACAGCCGTGCCAAGCATGTAATACTATGCGACCAAAAAGATCCAAAAGCAATCGCTAAGGAAATCTTAGCCTTATCAATCTAAATAAACCAGATCATTTTTTGACTGGAACTGCACGTGCACGTGCTCTTGTAAAGAAGTGGAGAGCGAGATTCCTTTATAATCCGCTTTTACAGGATATTTTTTGTGATTTCGGTTGACCAGCACAGCGGTTTTCAACTGCTTTAACGGGGTCTTTAAAAAATGGTGTACCCCATAGATCAAGGTGGTACCCGAATTTAGCACATCGTCTACCAAGACTATCGATTTATCTTTATATTCCTTTTCGGGCATGGACGTGCTCACCCCACTTACAAGGGGATTTTTTTTGTCCATCATTACTTTGCAAAGCAATATGTCGGCCTCCGTAATCTTTCTTAAAACGGTCTGCAATTTTTTTGCAAAATTCAAGCCCCCACCATCTATTCCCGCAATCACTATGACTTTTTCATTTACATTGGCCTCATAAATCTGATAGGCAATGCGCCTGATGGTATGCTGAATTTGCTCGTGTGTTAATATTTGATTTTCCATTGACCGAATGTTTTGCTTTTCAAAGATAGAGAAGAGTTCCCTATCCATCTTTAGTTTTGTCGATATCCTCCTGATCTTTGTCCTCCCGATTAACTTTCAGGGGGTCTAAATAATCATCGATCTCCCTTCGATCTTTTTTGGTAGGCCGGCCCGCACCTTTTTTGCGATAATAATCCTTGGAAAACTGGAGCAGTTCATCTTTTTGAAAAGCTTCCTTTGGGGTTGTGTCCTTTCGATAAATATCCACCAACTTGGCCCCAATCCTGGATTCAGGTATATCCAAAACCGTCAGTTGGTAATTGATCTGATCTTTACGAACGGTAATCTTATCTGTTGCGAATACTTCACGAGAGGGCTTCACCACCTGGTCGTTCACCTTTACCTGTCCTTTTTTGCAGGCAGTCGTGGCAATGTTCCTGGTCTTGAAATAGCGGGTGCTCCAAAGGTATTTGTCGATACGCATCAACAATCCAAATTCTTTGTTAAGTACTTCCACAAAAATAGTGGAAAATTGTATCTTGCGCCCCTAATTATGGATAATACCGAGCAGATGCGAATAAACCGATTTATTTTTTTGATGTTGATGATAGGATTCGCATGGTCCTGTAAAAAAGATAATGATCCCGATGTAATTGTAGTGCCCCCTAGGCCCTTGAGTGAAGTAGCCCTGGAGAATGATGCCGAAATTATCGAATATCTTCAGACCCATTTCTATAACTATGAAGCGTTTGAAAATCCGCCTGCGGGATTTGACTTTAGGATCAAATTGGATACCATTGCAGGTGCCAATGCCGACAAAACATCGATTATGGCGATGCCCGGACTCAAATCGGAAATCATTACGGTCTCTTCGGATGCCTTTGGATTGGACACAGTGGAAGAGGATGTGCCACACATGCTTTATTACATCGAAGCAAGAGTAGGAGTAGGGGTCAACCCTTCCATTGTAGATTCCCTCTTTCTTCGTTATGAAGGCAGTAGATTGGATGGTGGCGTCTTTGACAGCAATGTCGGTGCACCCATATGGCTCGATTTGCAAGGAACCCTCACCCAATCGAACCCAGGAACCATAAAAGGCTTTAAGAAAGGATTGCCAAAATTTAAAGCTGGGGGAGACATAATCGTAAACGACGACGGTACCTTCGACGTTGATGGCTTTGGGGCTGGGCTTTTATTTTTGCCTTCCGGACTGGCATACTTTAGGGGTTCCCAACCTGGAGCTGCCTATATACCCCTTATATTTAATATTGAATTATTGGTGGTCAATACAGCGGATCACGATAGGGATGGGGTGCCCTCTATCGTGGAAGATCTGAACAATAACGAGAACCTGTTGGATGAAAATACAGATAATGATGGCTTCCCAAACTATCTGGACAACGATGACGATGGCGACGGAATTGGTACGCGAGATGAAATTGTTATCGATGCCCAAGGCAACATTACCTATCCAGATACCGATGGTGATGGTATTGTGGATTATTTGGATAGTGACAGTTGATGCCAAAATATTTTAGTGCCGTAACTGTTCGTTGAAGACAGGACAAAAAAGCCCAAGTGTAACTTATTACACTTGGGCTTTTATCTTTTAAAATGGCTGGCTTAGATTTTTAACGACAAGCTCACGATCAATTGATCTGGTCGTGTATCGACCCTACTGG
Source organism: Flavobacteriaceae bacterium (assembly GCA_037969055.1). Taxonomy (GTDB): domain Bacteria; phylum Bacteroidota; class Bacteroidia; order Flavobacteriales; family Flavobacteriaceae; genus Pelagihabitans. The sequence goes on from JBBKWR010000381.1 coordinate 2,279, forward strand.
GTGGAATGCTGGTGATATTGGTATTGATGAATTCCGCTTCGTTATTGCCGAAACCGCGTTCATACCTTATATCGATACCCAGTTTACCCAAATTTACGCCTGCACCGATATTCAGGCCAACGGTAAAGTCCTTTTCTACGTTGTTGATCGTTATCCCGTCAAATTCAGAATCTAGGATGTATTGGAAAGCAGGACCAGCGAAAAGGTTCAGCGGTCCGATGACCTTTACGCCAAGCAATAAAGGTGCGTCTAATTTGCTCATTTTAAAATCGCTCCCGTCGTAATCGGATTTGGTTTTAGTGTAGACCAATTCAGGGCGAAAGTAGATTTGGTTCCCCAGTTTCCCAAAAAGGCCAATGTGATACCCTACATTTCTATCCGGCTGTTTGGCAGCTTCTCCAACAGCTTCAAAATAATCGCCGTTGGCATTGTAATTTAGGCCTCCCTTTATTCCGAATCCAGAACCCTTTTGTGCAAACGTAGGATAAGAAATTAAAATAAAAGCCAATAGTAGCAGTGCTCTTTTTAAAATTTTCATAGTGTTCCCGTTTTTAATACTTGGAAGGTATCAAAAACGATACCATCTTCATTTTCTCGTCAATACCCTATGAACGGCGTCCGAGATGGCTTTATTGTTAAGGCCATACTTTTCCATCAATTGTTCGGGAGTGCCACTTTCACCA
>JBBKWR010000382.1:0-5472 GCA_037969055.1 Flavobacteriaceae bacterium
AATTTTTGTACGATGGAGGCTTGCATGTACCTTTGATTATTGCCGACTTCACTAAAAGCATCGAGAAGTTGCAAGCCGGAACCGTAAGTGATGATTTGATCAGTGGACTAGATCTTGGAACAAGTTCCCTGGCCTTGGCGGGTATTCAAATTCCAAAAAATATGGAGGGCAGAAACATGTTTAGCGATACTGTAAACCAACGCGAGTATGTTATTTCAACGCGAGATCGTTGTGATTTTACCATTGACCGTATTCGTTCGGTACGATCAAAAGAGTTTAAATACATCCGTAATTTTATGACTGACAGGCCATACACCCAGCCTACCTATATGGATGTGGATGGTGTTGAATTTGTTAGCGTGATGCACGAACTGCATGCCGATAAAAAACTTGATCCAATACAGGATCGTTTTATGTCCGACAAGCGACCAGCAGAAGAACTCTACGATCTTATTGGGGATCCTTTTGAATTGAACAACCTTGTCGAAAATCCAAAGTATAATGAGGTGTTAAAAACATATTCCAACGTTTTAAATGAATGGATTGTTGAAACTGGCGATAAAGGACAATATCCAGAGCGCGAAGAAGGTCTGATGTTAATGTTAGGGATATGGGGAAAGTATTGTATAAATCCAGAATACGAACCGCTTAGAAAAAAATACCCTGATCTAGAAGGCTCGCTTTTTTATCTAAAAAGTGAACCTTCCAAAACTATCGACTCAAGTTTTGCAGGAACACCATTGCTGGAATTAAAAATACCTTCTGGGGAAAAGAAGGTCAAATAGCAATTGTTTGCAAAAGTGTAACAACACAGCAGTGAAACTGGCTTAGATCAATTCGATTTTACAATCGGACAAAGTAACCGAAAGCAATGGGAATGACTCGAAGAAAATTTGTTGGTCAATCAGGAGCAGGGGGCATTAAGTGATAATCAATTAAACCAGCTTGGATCTTACTTCAAAATGTGGAGGTTCAATTGCATCGGCATCTCATGATTACCTTCAAATGAAGCACTATTTATCTAGACCTAATTCTTGGGAATAGATACCAATTAAATGGGTCCTAATATAAAAAGAGGTCTCTATACTATCCGTGGGCAATTGCGCCTTCATTGATTGGGAGGGGGTTAAGGGCATATGACAAGCAATACAATTATTGCCCATCTTGTTCACTTCTTGAGTCCCGGCTTTGCAAACTGTCCTGCCATCACTATGGCACCCTATACATTTTTGATTAAAATAAGTGCTATTGCCCCGCTGATTTTTATGTGGGTCATGGCAAGTAGTGCAGTCCATTGTTGCGGTTTGCTTAAAACACTCACTGCTTTTTAGGAGTCCGTATTGATCGCCATGGACATCTGGCATACTATTGCCATTTGGATAAGGGGTTCGGGAATACTCATCCAAATTTTCTCCTGCTAAAAAAGTAAAGGAATTGCCTTGTAACAGTATACTTCGGGATCCTGAATGGCATTGTGCACAGACATCCAGGCGTTGTTGCCTGGTAAGCGTATCCAATTTCATCATATATTTCGCGGCTTTGACATCAGGAAATTTCCTATGGTAAATTACATGTTTTGCAGATGGGCGATGACATTTTTCACAATCTATTCCATAAACCATTCGCCCTTTATCATAATGATTTCCTTGTCCGGAAAAATCGCGGTTTGTGGCGAAGGTAACATGGCATTTTAAACAAGCGTCCCGTATGGGCCTTTCTAAATAATTGGAAGGGTAACCAGGACTGTTGATCCAGCTATCTGTTTGCGTATGATAGGAAGGCTGCAACTGAAATAGCTTGTCATCCGCCCAGGTAAGATAAGTTTGCCCCCTAACCCCCGACCCTATTACAATGTCGAATTTGGCAGGAGGTTTCTTAAGGGGACTATTTTTAAATGTAGTATACTGTAGCAATGATTTTCCTTCCTGCTTCAGCTCAAACGATACATCTTGTAGATCCAAGATATTTGACCCAGGTTCAAAGCTGCTTTTAATATTTTCGGAATTGGCAATGGCGGAAGTATTAAAATGGGCCGTCTGCACATGGGTTTCATAAATAGCTTCATGACACTCCATACACGTCGACGAGCCAACAAACTGTTCCCCGTTAAAATGGGTGGCAAGAACATCGGGGCTGTAATAATCAGATGTTATCCTAACGTTTTTATAATAGTACACAGCGGCGGCGACCAAAAATATCGTCAAAAGAATGGTACTTTTTAAAATGGACTTTTTGTTCATTGTGATGACAAAATCTTCTTTTTTAAAATTATTTGTTTCTAAAAGAATCGATTTAAACAGTATCGTAATCAATCCCCTTTTATATTACGGGCCAATCAAAAGTAAAGAATATAGGCCAAAGGTTTTAATAAAAACATGGGTAGAAAAGCTTACCAATGATATATATGAGTGACACGACCATCAGACTTATATTTTATTTGAAACGGGTATGATCCTCTTTAACATAGGGGTTTTAGCAAATTAGATCAAACCCAAGTAAAATAACAGTGATAATATGTTTCATAATTATCCATTAGGAAATTGTTACAAGCGTTGGATGGGTATGTGCTAAATGGTTGCGCGGGGTTAAACAATTTGTAGCTTGTGTTGTTCGACGGAAGACTATATCAAACCGCTCTCTGCATTAAATTTTCAGCAAACTGTTGGAGCAATGCTTTTTTGGTTTCCGTAATGTCAAGTTGTTCCAAGATCATCAAAGCCTTATTGGTATGGCGCTCGATGGCCACTTGGCAATGTTGGGCGGCACCACTATCCGAAAATATCTCTTTGATACGGTTTATTTTTACCGTGACATCATAGGGCCGTAAAGAGCATAAATCTTGTAAATCTTTTTTTTGATGGGGCGTTCCCACTTCCATGGCTTTCAAATACAAGAAAGTTTTCTTGTTTTGGATAATATCGCCGCCTACTTGTTTGCCAAATGTTTTGGCATCTCCAAAGGCATCCAGATAGTCATCTTTCAATTGAAAGGCGATACCGAGATTGCGTCCAAATTCGTAAATGCCATTCTGGTCTTTTTGTGGGGCCTCAGCTATGATGGCGCCCATCTTTAAGGCGGCCCCAACCAAGACGGCTGTCTTATATTCGATCATTTTTAGATATGCCGCAATGGTCACATCGTCTCGCGTTTCAAAATCGATGTCGTATTGTTGGCCCTCACAGACTTTCTTTGCCGTTTTGCTGAACAATTGCGCTAGCCTTCGGAACATTTCACCCTCATAATTTTCAAAAAGTTGGTAGGCGTGAATGAGCATGGCATCACCCGACAATATCCCTGTATTGATGTCCCATTTCTCATGAACACTTGGCTGGCCCCGACGTAAGGGAGCGTCGTCCATAATATCGTCGTGTACCAAGGAGAAATTATGAAATACCTCAATGGCCAAGGCAGCATCCATCGCTTTTTTATAATTGGACCCAAATACATCTGTTGCCATAAGTGTTAAAACGGGTCGCAAACGCTTGCCGCCAAGTCCTAATATATAGGTGATCGGTTCATATAGGTTGATGGGGTCCTTGACCTTGACCTTGGTTTCCAGGTACTCTATAAACTCGGTGCGGTACTTTTCAATGGTTAGCATCCAGGCGATTTTTCCCAAAAATACATCCAATTTTAATAATCGGCTAATGACCCTCTTTTTACCCTATCTGTTTTATCCACCAATAAGATAAGATTGGAATAGCCATAAAATTACTTTTCGGCTATGGTATCATGTCATTAAGGAATCGGTTGATGCCAGAACGCTTTGGCCTAACAAAAATTGGCTAATGGCAGGCCGTAGGGATCCTGGTTTTGGGGAGGCTACTTTTTGGGGGCCTGCCAAATGACCATTCCAGATGTTTCAGAAAAAGGAAAGCAGATTATCGTTGCAGGTCGAGTGGGCCATTTGTACTTATGAGTGATTTTTAAAATTGGAAGTATTATGAAATATTTTGGGAGGAGGAAGGAAAAGTGCCTATTAGGAGTACGTAAGGAGACAGGATAAGGAGGTACTATTAAAATGTCAAAAGAATGTTAAAATATTGTAAAACTTTGGAAACTTTTATTGTGTTTTAAGTTTCCCATACTATATTTGCCCCTTGATTATGAGGGAACAGATACTAGAAACGGCGACGGATATGTTTTTGAACCATGGGTTCAAGAGTGTGACTATGGATGAGATTGCCAATGAATTGGGCATTTCCAAAAAAACCATCTATGCCCATTACGAGAACAAGACAAAATTGGTGGAAGAGAGTACGGAACATTTATTTCATCTTATTTCTAGTGGTATTGATCACATCTGTTCCCTAGAAAAAAACCCGATCGAAGAGATTTATGAGATCAAAAAGTTTGCAATGTCACATCTAAAAGATGAAAAATCTTCTCCCCAGTATCAATTGCAAAAATATTATCCAAAGATTTATGGCAGCATCAAACAAAAGCAATTTATGATGATGCAAAAATGCGTAGTGGACAATATTGTTAAAGGAATTGAACTAGGGATCTATCGGCAAAATTTAAATATTGAGTTTGTGTCACGCATCTATTTTTCAGGAGTAATCAGTATTAAGGACCACAATCTTTTTCCGCTGGACCTATTTCCCATCAGGGCCTTGGAAGATCATTTTTTGGAGTACCATCTTCGGGGCATCGTTACGCCAGAGGGAAGAAAAATCTTAAACAAAACCATCAATTCAAACCAAGATTAAATGCGAACTTATTTTTTAGTCATCGTAACCTTTCTGCTATTTACATCAGGATATTCGCAAGAACAGACCTATAGTTTTTCTTTGGAAGAGGCCATTGAATTCGCCCTGAAAAACAATTACAGTGCCATTAACGCTGAAAGGGACGTCATCGATTCCCAAAAACAAAAATGGGAGGTAATTGCTTCTGGACTGCCACAGATTTCTGGTGCCATCAACTATCAGAACCAATTGAAACAACCCATTTCATTAATACCAGCAGAGTTTTTTGGAGGGGAGCCAGGCACTTTTCAACCCATTACATTTGGCCAGCCCCAACAAATGAACGCGACCGCTACGATGAAGCAACAGATTTTTGACGGTTCCTACATCGTCGGGGTGCAAGCGACCAAAGCATTCTTGAGCTACAGCGCCAACAATCAGGAAAAAACGCAGCAGGAGGTTCGAAAAGCGGTCACCGAAGCCTACGGTAACGTATTGCTCGCCCGTGAAAGCGTTGCCATTTTTAAAAAGAACCAAACCAACTTGGAAAAGAACCTGTTCGAAACGGCCAAAATATTTGAGAACGGACTGGGAGATGAAGAAAGCGTGGAGCAATTGCAGATCACCTTGTCCAATATCGAGAGCCAGTTGAACAACGCCCAAAGGTTGGAGGGCATCACCCTGCAAATGTTGAACTTGATCATGGGGATTGCCATCGACGCCCCTACCCAACTCGAAGACCAACTCGATGGACTCGCCCAACAGCAGATACTTACCACAT
>JBBKWR010000383.1:0-17511 GCA_037969055.1 Flavobacteriaceae bacterium
AATGGTATTTATGGAAGTTGAAGATGTGCAGCGCTATTGGCAAGCCCTATTAACCTTAGACCTTACCGAAAAATATGAAAATGTAAGGCTAGACCCAATACGGGAGATGGATTGGGGCAGGGAATGTTTTATTCATGACCCCTCCGGCATACTCTGGCATATTGGCGAATTTTTTAATTAGTATAGATGTTGGTAGAAACCCAATGTTCCTTACTTCATTGAGGTTTTCATTGGACATTAAATTTCAAAGATATTCGTAAATTTCAGTTGTATAATCTCTCCCCATCTAAAATTTAAAATATATGATCAATCCACTATACCCTTGCCTATGGTTTGATGGACAAGCCAAGGCGGCAGCGGATTATTACTGCACGGTATTCCCCAATTCCAAAATAATATCCACTAACCCAATGGTTGTGATCTTTGAATTGAACGGTACAAAATTTATGGGTTTGAACGGGGGGCCGGAATTTAAATTTAACGAAGCCATCTCTTTTGTGGTGACCTGTGAAAATCAAGATGAAATCGATAGGTATTGGGACAGGCTTACACAAGGAGGGGAAGAAGGCAAATGTGGGTGGCTCAAAGATAAATTTGGCATTTCTTGGCAAATCGTACCCTCCATTCTGGGAGCCCTCATGAACGACCCCGAGAAGGCGCCTAAGGTCATGTACGCCTTTATGCAAATGAAAAAGTTAGACATCGCAAAACTGGAACAGGCCTAGACCAAGGCAAGCCCAAGCACGGTTTATATTTATAACTAGGTGAAACCACGGAATATTAAATCAAAGGGTTTATCCTATTAACCACTTTTATTTACTCTATGGATCCTCTTCAAAAAATATTAATTGCTTTTGAAGGCCATTCGGTGGCGGAGATCAAAGCGGGTTTTGAAAACGGCGTCGATCCCAACCAGATCGTTCAGGGCAAGCCCCTTATTTATGGGTTGATCAATATGTACACCCGTGGACCCAGGTTCAAACAGTGCATCAAAGCCTTCGTGGACCATGGTCTGATATTTGAAGACGAAATGTTATTGGCGGTGCTAATGGACGATGCCGCGATCTTAGATATCCTATTGGCCAACGACAAATCGGCAATGGCAAAATCGTATTCTTTAGATTGTGCTTTTACGCCACTTTACAAAGTTTCCCTGCTCCATATCTGCGCCGAATACAATCATTTGGCCGCTGCCCAAACGCTGTTGAAATACGGTGCCGATATTAATAAAAAGGCAGGATTGGACAAAATGGGGTTTGGAGGACACACTCCAATATTCCATACGGTAAACCAGCATAACAATCTTTGTATCGATGTCATGAAATTTCTCATTGCGCAAAAGGCAGATCTAGGGCTAACCGTAAATGGACTTATATGGGGGAAGGGTTATGAATGGGAAACTTTTATACCCGCAGTAAACCCCATTAGCTATGCCATGATGGGTTTGTTACGCCAATTTCAAAGGACCGAAAAACAAATTTATGAAGTCGTGTCACTATTGCTTAAAGCGAAGGGTAACATTGACTACACCCATAGCAATATTCCCAATAAATATCTGGGTGGCTGAAACCCATTGGAACTAGCTAGTTCTTTTGTAGAAATTGATCAAATGGTGGCTAAGATTTACGCATTGGCGATGACATAAAGTACGGTAATGTGGCAAATAAAAATTGGTCAAATTTAAAGGTCAATAGCCTCCAGTGCGGCAATCGTTTCGTCTAAATCGGCATAGGAGAGCGCATCGTTCAAAAAGTAACTTTCAAAAGCACTGGGGGGTAGGTAAATGCCTTTATCCAACATCCCATGGAAATATTTTTTAAAGGTTTCGTTGTTGCCCTTGGCGGACGATTTAAAATCGACCACGGGTTCTCCCGTAAAATGAAGAGAGATCATTGACCCGAACCGATTGATCTGATAAGGTATGCCCTTTCGCTTCATCACATTGTCAAAACCTTCATGCAAATGCTCCGTTTTGTCGGCTAGGCTTTCAAAAACTTCCGGATGATTATTAAGTTCGGTGAGCATGGCAAGTCCGGCGCTCATGGCCAGTGGGTTGCCGCTGAGCGTACCTGCTTGGTACACGGGACCATCGGGTGCCAAATGCGCCATAATTTCTTCCCTCGCCGCAAATGCGCCCACAGGTAGTCCGCCGCCAATAACCTTACCAAAGGTCACGATATCCGCGGCTATCCCCAAGGCTACCTGTGCCCCACCCTTTCCCAAACGAAAACCGGTCATCACCTCATCAAAGATCAAGAGTATATTTTCCGCAGTGCACAATTCCCGAAGTCCTTTTATAAATTTATTCGTGGGGATGATACAGCCCATATTTCCTGCGACCGGCTCAATTATGATGGCCGCAATTTCATTTTGGTTTGCCTGGACCAAGGCCTTTACCCCCTCCAAATCATTATACTCTGCCAGTAAAGTATCCTTTGCCGTGCCTTTGGTAACCCCTGGACTATTGGGCGTACCAAAGGTAATGGCCCCACTCCCCGCCTGTATCAAAAAAGAATCGGAATGCCCATGATAGCAACCCGCAAATTTGATGATCTTATCTTTTGCAGTATAGCCACGGGCCAAGCGTACCGCACTCATACAAGCTTCCGTACCACTGTTCACAAATCGTATCTTATTGATATTGGGGACCATCGATACCGCCAATTTTGCAAGTTCGGTCTCGATTTCGGTTGGCATGCCGAAGGAGGTACCTTTTTTGGCTTTTTCGATGACCGCATTAATTACAGGTCCATAGGCGTGACCCAATATCAACGGGCCCCAAGATGCGATATAATCTATAAATCTATTCCCATCCACATCGAAGAGATAGGCGCCTTTGGCCTCCTTTACAAAAATGGGGTCGCCACCTACGGCCTTGAAGGCCCGGACCGGGGAATTTACACCCCCGGGAATGTATTTTTTAGCTTCGGCAAAAAGAGCACTGCTTCTTTGGTAAATCATCTATGTATCGCTTGCAATTTTGTTGGATTCATTAATTTTGGAGTATGCCTTTATTTCTTTCGAATGCCTTGGCAGAACTTCGGCCCATTGACATTGGCCGTATCTCACATCTCCTTCTGTTTTGTACTTCCAAAAAGTCTAAATACTGTTAAAAACTATCTATTTACCTTCTGGACCTCACGGTAAGTTCCTGCCCCACCGAAATTATACTTCCTTGAATTCGGTTCATTTTCATGATTTCATCGACCGAAACCAAATATCTCCTCGAAATGGAATAGAGGGTATCTCCCTCCTTCACAACATAAGTCATAGATTGGGGGCTTGTTTGTGGAGTTACGGTATTATTGGACACATAGCCTTGTCTAGTAACCGCTTGGTCATATTTGTACAATTGATGCCTTTCGATCAGGGCAATAAGTTTATGGGGATAGTGACTATCAGTGGCATAACCTGCCGCTTTTAGTCCTCTTGCCCATCGTTTATAGTCATCACTGTCCAGCTCAAATAGACTGGCATATCTAGATCGGCTGGTAAGAAAGATACTGTGGTCCCGATAAGAGTACATGGGATGGTTGTATTTCCTAAAACATTCCCCAGCTGCATCATCGTCGTGGAAGTCCCTATCGCCTTCCCAACCTGTATGACATTTGATTCCGAAATGGTTGTTGGTCTTTAAGGCAAGCGCCCCCCTACCCAAGCCGCTTTCCAAAAGACCCTGCGCCAAGGTTATGCTCGCTGGAATTCCATAGGCCTTCATTTCCATTTGGGCAATTTCAGCAAAGGTTTCGATATACTCTTGTTCGGAATTGATCTGAAACCTTATAAATTCCCCAGAATCCTCAGGTAGGGTATAGTACCCGTTATCATCGTACTTCTGACTGATCGGCTTGGGATCAGCGGCCTTATTTTCCTGCTTGTTTCTTTCTGCGTAGGAAACCCGCTGTTTCACCTTGCATCCTGTCAAGGATATCCCTAACAATACATAAAAAAACCCTCTTTTTATCATAGGTCTATAAGTAGCTGATCTTTCTTTTTTAATAATTGGTTCATCCCCATAATGCCCTGTAAGCCCCCCGTATGTATGGCAAGGATGTTGGTCCCAGGCACAAAATAATCTTTTTCAACCAAGTCTAGGATACCATAAACCATCTTACCGGTATATATGGGATCTAAGGGAATCTGGGTCTTTTTCTTAAAATCATTGATGAATTGGATGAGTGAGGTATTCACTTTTCCATAGCCCCCAAAATGATAATCTGACTGCAATTCCCAGTTTTCCTTTTGCACAAAATTACGAATATCTTCTTTTATAAAAGCTCCTTTCATTGCTGGAAAACCCAAAACCAATTGTTTGGGGCTCGATGCATTAATGATTCCCGAGATCGTGGCGCCTGTTCCGACGCTGGCACAAAGCACCTCAAAACCATGGTCAGCCTCTTGTATAATTTCTTCACAGCCCCTTACAGCTGCGAGGTTCGAACCACCTTCGGGCAAACAAAAAAAATGGCCAAACTGCATTTCGAGTCGTTTTAAAAACGAGGTAGTGTTCCTATTGCGATAGGTTTCCCTGGAAACAAAGTTAAATTGCATCCCATGGTCATGGGCGAATTTCAGGGTGGGGTTCTGTTCCCATTTATCTACAAGTTCCGCTCCCCGAATAATGCCAATAGTGCCAAAACCCTTCTCCTTGGCAGCATAAGCCGTTGCCGCGATATGGTTGGAATAGGCCCCGCCGAAGGTCAAAATTGTTTTATATCCATGGGCAGCGGCCTCTAATAGGTTATATTTTAATTTTCGGAATTTATTGCCAGAAATAAGAGGGTGCAACAAATCTTCCCTTTTTATGGACAAGGATATTTGTTTTTGGGCCAGGATAGGCAATAATACTTGCTGGTTGATCGGGGCCAATGTGCAGTTTTAGGCCCTAAAGGTATTTAATAAAGCCGAAAGAGTTCCTTTGTTCTGGATATTGAAGATCATGCTCGTTATGATACGCTTCACGTTCGAAGCTAATATTCTGGTACCCTGTGTAAAAATTGAAATGGAACAGTGAGCGCAATAACCATTCTGTCACATAAAAGATGTAAAATGGAAGTATCAATAATTCGCGCTGCTGCCTTAAGTGTATTTTCTCATGATTGATCAATACGGCGTCATCTTTTAAAGCACCATCCTTCAAAATGATGAACGGCCATATGGATAACCCAACATAATTTTTATAGAAAAAGTGTTTAAAGACTATAATCATAGCTTGTCCATTAAACGGCCCTATGCAAATATAATTGTAAAAATGGCCCTTTATCGATGAACGGCACATTGTTGCCAACAAATATAACGGATCGTTAAAATTGATATAAATCAGTACAACATGTGGTTTTAGCTGCGACAGGTCCTATCTTTATTAACAGAAATGGACTAATTTTATACTTGATTATTGAGTTATTGAGTTATTGGGTTGGTGGACGTAGTTTCATGAAGTAAGCCAACAGGCGCTTTATTTGGCCAATATCAACCCAAAGTTTACAAATATGAAGGAGATCATTCCCCTTGTGGAGGGCGATTTTTACTTTTCTGAAGAAGGGTATCGGGTTTTTACGGTACAGTACCACCTTAAGCGGGGCTACTGTTGCGAAAGCGGGTGTAGGCATTGTCCGTATGGGTATGATACCAAAACCAACAGCCAATAAGAAACATGCTCTTTCGGCACGATTTTTGAACAAAATCTAGTGGTTTATGGAACCCCAATAATTAAAAAAAAAAGAATATGAAAGCTATGAAAATCATGATGGTACCTGTGTTATTGGTACTGTTCCTAAGTTCCTGTAGTTCAGTACGTGTGTTATCGGACTATGATAAGAATGCGAATTTCAACGATTATAAATCCTACGCCTTTTACAAGACGGGTATCGATAAGGCCCAAATTTCAGATTTGGATAAGAAAAGGATTTTGAGGGCCATTGAGAGCGAAATGACGGCCAGGGGATTTGTTAAATCGGAAAATCCGGATATTTTGGTTAGCATTTTCACCAAAGAGCGCGAGCAGGTAGACGTTTACAACAACTATTGGGGCGGTGGCTTCGGATGGGGTTGGAACCCCTATTATTGGGGTGGATTCGGACCCGGGTGGGGCGGTAGCAACGTGAGTACCAGGACGGAAGGTTCCCTATATATAGACCTGATCGATGCCAAAAACAAAGAATTGGTATGGCAGGGCAAGGGGGTTGGAAATTTGGGAAACATCCGCAACATAGACAAGAAAGAACAGCGGATACGTGAATTCGTAACGGAGATCATGCAGCAATATCCTCCGAACGCAGTCGCCATGAAATAAACAGAACCGCCTATATGGCGGTTTTTTTGTTTAAACCGTTTGGCATTTAAATCCAAAGCAGTACGGTAGCCAATCAAATATGCTTTGGTTGTTTTTTCCAGGATTAAGAATGGGATATAGATAAATCGCCGTGCCATTATAAAAAAGTAGACCCAGTTGAATTTCTCTTTCCCGAGCATGACATTTTCAGCATTTTAACCATAAAATTCATTGGGTTGATCAATATTGCATTTTGTAACTTTACAGGAACAACATAAATCCAGAATGACCTACGAGAGCAATTCTATACTAGACAAGCTTCCCCAACATTTGAAGCAATACATCAAACCGCAGCACTACGGCGATTATAGTGCCATTAATCAGGCCGTTTGGCGGTATGTGATGCGAAAAAATGTTGATTATCTCAGCAAAGTGGCCCATAACTCTTATCTGGAAGGATTACAAAAGACTGGAATTTCGATTGATCATATTCCCAATATGTACGGGATGAACCGAATATTGAAAGAAATTGGATGGGCGGCCGTGGCGGTTGACGGATTTATCCCTCCTTCGGCATTTATGGAATTCCAAGCCTATAATGTCCTGGTCATTGCGTCGGATATCCGTCAATTGGAACATATAGAATATACCCCTGCACCAGATATCATCCATGAAGGAGCGGGACATGCCCCCATCATAGCGAATCCGGAGTATGCCGAATATTTAAGGCGATTTGGGGAAATTGGCTGTAAGGCTATTTCCAGCGCAAAAGACTTTGAACTTTATGAGGCTGTAAGACACCTTTCGATCATTAAGGAAGCATCGGGGACCCCTAATCAGGAGATTGAAAAGGCGGAAAAAAACATTGAGGAACTACAACGGAACATGGGGGAACCGAGTGAAATGGCCTTGATCCGCAACCTGCACTGGTGGACCGTGGAATATGGTCTTATAGGATCGGTGGACCATCCAAAGATTTATGGGGCCGGGCTTTTGTCCTCGATAGGGGAAAGCGCTTGGTGCATGACCGATAAAGTCAAAAAAATACCCTATTCCATTGAGGCGGCCCATACCCCTTTCGATATCACCAAACCCCAGCCACAATTGTTCGTGACCCCCAATTTCGCATTTTTAAGCCAGGTTTTAGAGGAATTTGCCAATTCAATGGCCCTTCGAAAAGGTGGTTTGGCCGGTATCCAAAAGTTGATCCATTCCAAAGAACTAGGTACTATTGAAATGAATACGGGTCTTCAGGTTTCGGGCCTATTCGAAAAAGTTATCGTTTTCGAAAACAGGCCGGTTTTCTTTCAAACCAACGGGCCTACTGCGCTGTCTTATCGTGAGAAAGAACTGGTGGGCCATAGTACCAAAAACCATTATGACGGGTTTGGTTCGCCGATCGGCAAATTGAAAGGAATTAATCTTGCCATTGAAGACATGGGGCCAATAGATCTTAAGGCATACAATATTTATGAAGGGGAAACCGTCTCCTTGGCGTTTGAAGGGGATGTAAAAATTAGTGGGGAAATAATCACTGGCACTCGAAATCCCAGGGGTGAAATAATCCTTATTACCTTCAAGAACTGTAAGGTTACCCATGGGGGAAAAGTACTGTTTGAATCCAAGGAACGACTTTATAACATGGCAGTGGGGGAACATATTGTTTCCGCCTTTAACGGACCAGCAGATCTTTACAGTTTCGATTTGGTCACCCATCAGGTTTCCTCCGCTACAAATAAACCTGAAATCTCCAAGGAGCGCAGGCAATTGGAGCAGTACTATGGCCAAATTAGGGCGTTTCGCGAAGGTACCAACACCACCATATCCCGGCACAAGGTATTTGAGGCCCTAAAAGAAGAACATCCCAATGATTGGCTGCTCCCCGTAGAACTATATGAGCTTGCCAAACAAAATGGCGATACTGATTTTTGTGTGGAAATTGCCCAACATCTGGAAATCGTAAAGTTAACCAACCCTGAGGTAGGTCATTTGATCGATGATGGATTGCGCTTGATCAATCCTACATACCACTCTGAAAATTCGGGCCGTGGTTAGCTTGTGCCAACCTAAAATCACCAACAATGAGAAACATTTACTATTTCGTATATTTCTTTTTTATTATCTCCATGTCGTCTGCACAAATTGAACCCAATTATGTTGAAAGTAAGGTCCCTGTGTTTCAGGTACCCAATGCTTTGACCTCCTTTGATGGTGAATCAATAAACACCACCGAACTTTGGACGCAAAAACGGCGGCCCGAACTTTTAAAATTTTTCGAAGAAGAGGTATACGGTAAGGTTCCCGGAAATTTGGACGAATATTCTTTCAAGCTTTTGGAACAGGAAGAAAATGCAATGGATGGAAATGCGATACGAAAACAAGTAGCCATCACCCTAAAAAAAAATGACCGCTCCCTAACGTTCACCCTCTTGTTATACCTACCGAAAGTGGTAACCAACGCGCCCATATTTATTGGTTATAATTTCCATGGAAACCATACGGTCGCGAAAGACACCGCGATTTACATATCGCCGGCTTGGTCCGAAAATAATGTGGCCCTCGGCATTACCAACAATAAGCTAGACGAGGCTTCCCGCGGGGCCCGATCAGACCGATGGGCGCTTGAAAAAATCATCGCCGCGGGTTTTGGCCTGGCCACCATTTACTACGGCGAAGTAGATCCTGATAAAAACGATTTTTCCGATGGCCTGCATGCCATCTTTTATGAGGTGGGGCAACAAAAACCTAAGGCCGATGAGTGGGGAAGTATTGCCGTATGGGCCTATGGCCTGAGCCGCGCAATGGATTATATTCAAGAAGATATAGGGGTCAATGCCTCCAAGGTCATCGTTTTCGGCCATTCTAGATTGGGGAAAGCGGCATTGTGGGCCGCGGCCACCGATAGCCGTTTCGCAGGGGCCATTAGCAATGAGTCGGGTTGTGGAGGAGCAGCGCTTTCAAAAAGAAAGTATGGGGAAACGATAGCACGGATCAATCAAAATTTTCCCTATTGGTTCTGTGACAATTTTAAGCAATACAATGACAAGGAGGAAGCGTTGCCAGTAGACCAACATGAATTGTTGGCGCTGGTCGCCCCTAGACCTTTGTATGTGGCCAGTGCCCTAGGCGATCAATGGGCCGATCCCAGGGGCGAATTCCTTTCCGCTTATTATGCGACCCCGGTATATTCGCTTTACGGAAAAGATGGGATTGTCGATAATGAAATGCCCGAAGTGGAACAACCCCTGCACAAAACCGTGGCGTATCATATTCGGTCGGGGAACCATAATGTAACCGAATATGATTGGGAACAGTTTATCGTATGGGCGCAAACTTTTTGTAAATGACCTTGGATTCATTTTTTAACCTAGCCGATTGCCTGAAAAATTTTATCGGGCATTCCTGGAAAGATCTATTCTTGTCCCGTTAGGGACTTGATAACGGTAAAAGGCTAACTCGCAGGGTAGTATTGTGCCATTAGGCACAACATATGCCGTACCCAAAGGCACGGTCAATCGCAATTGTCGGGATGGGTTTACCCATGTGCGGTCCCTATAGGGACCTTTCATATTTCAGGATTGCCCATGGGATCCCTAGGTACCAAAGTAACTGCACCGGTCAAAGTTTCCAATCATATCCTTTATTGAATCTTTTTTGGTTCTGGTGAACATGATATGACCGATCATGATCGGGAACAGTTTATCGTGTGGGCAAAGACCTATATAAAATAGGAGATTGGATGGTGCGCTTTTCACCAAATAGCGAACCAACATTGGGCCCTTGGTTCAATTTTTTTGGATAAGTTCCGGTAAGTTTTGATTGACAGTTTGATCCCCATAAACCAATGTCCAGCCCAAAGAGTTCGTAAGGATATAAAATTTGGATAGCTCACTGATCAGACGGTTTTGGGCATTGCTCTTGAGGGTGGATGCCTCTACTTTTTTCATAAGGGACGTGTTCACGCTTTTCTTGATCTTGTTATAGTCGGAGGCGTTGAATTGGTTCAGGTAATCGGCGGAGACATCGTAGTACTCAAAATCTGGATTGATCTTTATCTCAGGTTCGGGAATGCTTTTTATACGAAGTGTTTTGGCCGCTTCATCGACTTCAAAATTGATCAGTGCCAGATCGTAGGCAACCGTTACCTCGGCGTTAACGACCACCAAGGCCTTCTTATCCGCCGTAATCAATGGGCCGAACAATTCTTGGGAATCTTTGTAATTGTAGACCTCAGCAAAATGCCCTTCGGTGACGATCAATTTTGAAACATTATTGATCTGTTGTTGGATGAGCATGGAATTTTCCTGGAGGATGGATTTATCCTTTTCACATGCAGAACATGAACGAAACAACAAGATTGCTGTCAAG
This sequence comes from Flavobacteriaceae bacterium, assembly GCA_037969055.1. GTDB lineage: Bacteria > Bacteroidota > Bacteroidia > Flavobacteriales > Flavobacteriaceae > Pelagihabitans. The sequence goes on from JBBKWR010000383.1 coordinate 10,640, forward strand.
ATGATGATGACACCGTATAATATCCTCTTCATATAATTAATTTTAAGCACATAACAAATACCCAGGAATTAGAAGTCCATAAATGGGTACTCCTGTTGAAGATACGTTATTTTCTGTTCCATCGACTTTTGAAATTGTGCATGCCCTTTTGAATTGGGATCGAAAGGTTTGTGCCGCAGGCCTTTTTGGATCTCCTCGACCTTTTGCATCGTAGTATTTGCTTTCTCCGAAATCCAGACCATATTGAATTTTTCCCAAATATAATCGATGGCCAGTTCGTTGGGATGGATCATATCGGATGTATAAAAACGGTAATCCCGTAGTTCATCCATCATAAGTTCATAAGCGGGAAAATAGAAAGGATGATTTGCCAAAGGGGCATTTTCCAATGTTTGATGGATAGCGGTGATCAAATTTGATTTGCTGCGTTGGTTTTGCACGAAACCATCCTTTAAATGACGTACAGGAGAAACGGTAAAAATAAATACGGCATCAGGGTTGATCGGGCGTACCTGCTTCATGATATTGTTTAAACTTTCAATAATCGTCTCCACCGAAAGTAATTCTTTGGTGAAATCGTTTTGGGGTAATTTATGGCAGTTGGCGACCACCGATTTTGACTTATCATTTCGATATACCCATGCCGTACCCAAGGTAATAATGATATGGGAAGCTTGCGTGAGGTACTGTCCGGTTTCCTCCAGACCGGAATTCAATTTGTGAAGGAGTTTTTCTGCTGACGGGTCACTTAGATCCGAGTGCGCGTCAAAACAATGCCATCGCTCGTTCAAAAATAAAATATCCTTTTCAGTGTAGCTTTCCCCTTTAATGGCCCTTTTTAAAAGGTTTTCGATGGCAATGGGATGAAATAATATGCCAAAGGGATTTTGTAGTGCCTGGAATTTAAAGTATTCTAACTTACCGCCTATATTTTCCACAAAACAAGATCCCAGGAGCAGCAAACGACTGTCGTATCCGAATTGATTATCGGCCTTATGGAGCGGCATTTTTGTTTGAAGTTTCATCTTAGTTACTTTTACTAGGCGCCAGCGTATAAGAAGGAACGTTGTTCCCGTTCCCTTACTTCAAATAGGTTTCCGCCTGCTTCAGGGCATCGGCGATGCCTGCAGGGTTCTTGCCGCCAGCGGTCGCAAAGAATGGCTGCCCGCCGCCACCTCCTTGGATGTATTTTCCAAGTTCCCTAACAATCGTGCCAGCATTTAGTTTTTTAGCGGTAACCAACTCTTTGGAAATATAGCACGACAATAACGCCTTGCCCTCATTTTCGGAACCGAACAATAGAAAAAGGTTGTCACTGTCCTTTCCCATTTCAAAGGAAAGGTCTTTTATACCAGCGGCATCCAGCTCTACTTTTTCGGCCAAGAATTGTATTCCGTTTACCTGCTTCAAAGCCTTCTGTAGATCTCCTTTAAGGCTTTTGGCCTTTTCTTTTAGCAGGGTCTCGACCTCCTTTTTCAATCTGCTATTTTCCTCCTGTAACGTTTCAACCGCTTTGATCGGGTCTTGGGCATTGTTCAACTTTTCCCGTATCTCGAGCAAGGTACGGTCGTTCTCAAAAAAGAGGTCTTTTACCGCATCGGAAGTGATGGCTTCTATTCTTCTGATCCCTGAAGCTACGGCGCCTTCAGATTTGATCTTAAAGTGCCAGATATCGGCCGTATTGCTGACATGGGTGCCCCCACAAAGTTCAATCGATCGGCCGAACCTTATGGTGCGAACGGCCTCCCCATATTTTTCTCCAAAGAGCGCCATGGCCCCCTCTTTTAGGGCTTCTTTCATGGGTACGCTTCTATTTTCCTGTAATGGGAGTTGTTCAGCAATTCTGGCATTCACGAAGTTCTCCACCGCCATAAGTTCTTCCGTGGAGAGTTTCGCAAAGTGTGAAAAATCGAAGCGCAGGTACCTGGAATGAACAGCCGACCCTTTTTGTTCTACGTGGTTGCCCAGTATCTCCCTAAGGGCTTGGTGCAACAAATGGGTAGCCGTGTGGTTCGCCTCGGTCAGCTGTCTCTGCTTTTGATCGACGACCGATTTAAATGTTCCACTGGTATTTTTGGGAAGGTCTTTTGCAAAATGAATGATTTCGTTGTTCTCTTTTTTGGTATCGATGATGTAAACAACATCCCCATTGGGTACTTCCAAGTAGCCCTTGTCGCCCACTTGCCCGCCCCCTTCTGGATAAAACGGGGTTTTATCGAACACCATCTGGTACTGTTCCCCCTCCTTTTTGGAGGTTATTTTTCTATATTTTACCAGTTTTACGGTGGCTTCCAAGGCCTCGTAACCTAGAAATTCACGGGCAATATCATCGGACAGTACATTCCAATCCCCTTTCGAGACCACCGAGGCAGATCGTGACCGGTCTTTTTGCTCTTTCATGGCCGCGTTAAACCCCACCTCATCTAGGGTATATCCCTTTTCACCTAATATCAGTGCCGTCAAATCAATGGGAAATCCGTAGGTATCATACAATTCAAATGCTTTACGGCCATCGACCTGTTTGCCTTTTTGCCCTTTAATGATATTGTCCAATAATAGGAGCCCCTGCTCCAAAGTGTTCAAGAAAGAATGCTCTTCTTCCCGGATCACGTTTTCGATCAATTGGTGCTGCTCCTTTAATTCAGGGAACGCAGCACCCATGGTATCGCCCAAAACCTTAACAAGACGAAACATAAAAGGTTGTTTGGTATCCAAAAAAGTAAAGCCATAACGGATGGCCCGCCTTAAGATACGCCGAATGACATAGCCGGCCCCCGTATTGCTCGGAAGTTGCCCGTCGGCTATGGAAAATGCAACGGCCCGAATATGGTCGGCAATGACCCGAATGGCAATATCGGTTTCTTCTTTTTTGCCATAGTTCGAGTTCGTGATTGTTTCTATCTCACGGATTATGGGCGTAAAAATATCGGTATCATAATTAGAACTAACCCCTTGCAGCACCATGCAAAGCCGCTCGAAACCCATTCCGGTATCGACATGTTTTGCGGGGAGGGATTCCAAGCTTCCGTCGGCCTTTCGGTTATACTGCATGAACACCAGGTTCCATATTTCAACCACTTGGGGGTGGTCTTTGTTCACCAAGGAGGCCCCTGGAATTTTCTTCTTTTCTTCAGCGGAGCGGATATCAACATGGATTTCGGAACAAGGCCCGCATGGCCCCTGATCGCCCATTTCCCAAAAGTTGTCTTTTTTATTGCCCAAAATGATACGGTCCTTTGGAACTATGGCGTTCCACAATGCGAAGGCCTCCTTGTCCATTTCGAGATTGTCAGCATCATCACTTCCCTCAAAAACAGAAACATACAAGCTGTTTTTATCGATCTTCAAGGTAACAGTGAGCAGTTCCCAGGCCCACTGGATGGCTTCCGCCTTAAAATAGTCCCCAAAGCTCCAGTTGCCCAACATTTCGAACATGGTATGGTGATAGGTGTCCTTCCCGACCTCTTCCAAATCGTTGTGTTTGCCACTTACCCTAAGGCATTTTTGGGTATCGACCACTCTTGCGCTCTTTGCGATACTGATGCCCAAAAAGAATTCTTTGAACTGGTTCATTCCCGCATTAGTAAACATCAAAGTGGGATCATCTTTGATCACCATGGGCGCCGAAGGCACAATTTTGTGGCCCTTTTCCTTAAAAAAGTTTAAGAACTGTGCACGTATAGCGGTGGAGGTCATGAAAGTGGTAAGGTTTTACAAAAATTAACAGTTTGTACAAAACAATTTTTATATTTGTTTGTTCTGATAAAACAGGACAAAAATAGAATAAAATACATTTATGTCTAAGGTAAAGTACTATTACGATCCCGATACGCTATCATATCGAAAGATTGAGCCAAAAAAAAGCCGTCGATATCGCAATATAGCCTTATTTATGGTGGGTTCTTTTCTCTTCGGGCTCATGGCCCTCGTACTCCTTTTGAATACAAGTCTGATCAACACCCCAGCTGAACTTTCCTTAAGACGGGAAGTTAAGAATTACGAACTACAGTTCGAACTGCTCAATAGAAAAATGGGCCAGATCGAAGAGGTTCTCGCCAATGTAGCGGAACGTGATAACAATATCTACCGCCTTTATTTTGAGGCCAACCCTATTCCAGACGAGCAGCGGCGTGCCGGTTTTGGTGGTATCAATCGCTATAAGGACTTGGAAGGCTTTAACAATTCAGAAATGGTGATCGCAACGATTAAGCGCTTGGACATTATCAAAAAACAAATGACGATACAGTCGAAATCTTTGGACGAGATCGCGCTATTGGCCGAAGAAAAGGAAAAACTATTGCTGGCAATCCCTGCCATCCAACCGGTCAGCAATGAAGAGCTCACCCGGATGGCATCAGGTTATGGTTGGAGATCTGATCCCTTCACCAAGGCTAGGAAGATGCACTGGGGCATGGATTTTACCGCGCCCAAGGGCACACCAATTTATGCCTCTGGGGATGGCAAGATTATCAGGGCCGACAACAATTCTTCTGGTTATGGGAAACACATCCGTATCGATCATGACTATGGGTATATGAGCCTTTATGGCCATATGAGCCAATACAACGTAAAAGTTGGCCAAAAGATAAAAAGAGGAGATCTTATCGGTTTTGTGGGAAGTACGGGACGATCGGAAGCACCCCATGTACATTACGAGGTCTGGAAGGACAATGAACGGATCAATCCCATCAATTTCTATTATGGAAGTTTGACGCCGCAAGAATTTGAAAATATGCTAAAATACGCCACCCAGGAAAACCAATCTCTTGACTAATGCACGTAGAACTACCAGAAAAACTATATTATGGAATTGGCGAGGTTGCCAATGCCTTTAACGTGAACACTTCACTGATCCGATTTTGGGAAAAGGAATTCGATGCCCTTAAACCCAAAAAAAATGCAAAAGGCAATCGAAAATTTACCCCTCAGGATATCAAGAACCTTCAATTGATCTACCATTTGGTAAAAGAACGTGGCTTTACCCTTGAAGGTGCCAAGATCCATTTGAAGGAGAACCGTCAAAAGACGTTGGACAATTATGCGATTATTGAAAAATTGGAACGTGTTAAAACGGAACTTATCAAAATTAAGGAACAACTATAATAGCAAACCTAAACACTACAGAAAATGAAAAAAGGATTAATTGTTTTGATAATTCTTGCGGTCATCGCATTTGGAATCTACCAATGGGCGGTTGGCTTTAACAATACCGCGGTCGAATATGAGGCGAATGCCAAGACTTCCTGGTCGAACGTAGAAAGTGCCTATCAACGTAGGAACGATCTTATCGGAAATTTGGTGAAGACGGTACAAGGCGCTGCTGATTTTGAACGTGGCACGCTGACCGATGTAATTGAGGCCAGGGCAAAAGCCACTTCGACAACTATCGATGCCAACAACCTTACCCCTGAAAATATGGCAAGATTTCAGGAGGCCCAAAGTGGATTGACCGGGGCCTTGAGTAAATTGATGGTGGTGGTGGAACGCTATCCGGAACTAAAGGCAAACCAAAACTTTTTAGAGCTCCAGTCCCAACTGGAAGGTACCGAAAACCGTATCAATGTAGAACGTGATCGCTATAACGAAAAAGTAAATATCTACGATATACACACCACCAAATTCCCTGGCAAAATATTGGCAGGTATGTTCGGTTTCAAAGAAATGGCGCGGTACAAGTCCGATGCCGGTTCGGAAAATGCTCCAGATGTGAACTTCGACTTTAATTGATCCACTCCATGTCCAGGGTAGCCGATTTTTTAACGCGGGAGGAAGAGCAAGAAATTGTGCAGGCCATCCTTCGGGCGGAAAAAAATACCTCTGGTGAGATTCGGATACATATTGAGCCCCATACGCGTTTGGAACATGATAAACGGGCCAAGGAAGTATTCCATTTGCTAAAAATGGACAATACCAAGGAAGGGAACGGCGTAATCATCTACGTGGCAGTGAACGATAGGAAGTTTTCCATTTATGGTGATCAGGGCATCCATAAGGTGGTCGGCGATACTTTTTGGAACAGCACCAAAGATGTTATTGAATCCCATTTTAAAAAAGGAAATTACAAACAAGGACTTATCGATGGCATTTTAATGGCCGGCAAGGTGTTGGAGAAGCATTTTCCATGGCACCATGGAAATACAAACGAACTAAGCGATGAGATATCCAAAGGCTAGCCTATTGCTCTTTGTTTTATGTGGCCTCCAACTTGGTTTCGCACAATTCAATATTCCTGATAAACCCAGCTTACAAACCAGTGTTTACGACTATGTAAACCTTCTTCAGGAAGGCGAGAAAAAAGCCTTGGAACAAAAATTGATCCGTTATTCCGATAGTACCTCGACACAGATCGTGGTGGCCATTATTGAATCGACCCAAGGCGAGGATATTAATTTCTTGGGTGCGCAATGGGGCCAAAAATGGGGCATAGGACAAGATAATAAAGACAATGGCGTTTTGGTGCTCCTGGCTAAGGCCGATCGGCGAATAGCGATCAATACTGGTTATGGGGTCGAAGGGAACCTTACCGACGCCATGTCGCGCAGGATCATAGAAAATATAATCATTCCACAATTTAAACAAAACAACTACTACGGCGGTCTGAACGACGGTGCAGATGCTATTTTTCAGGTGTTGAATGGTGAATTTAAAGAGGAAAGAACCTTTGGGGATGGCGACGGGGGCTTCCCGTTAGGGACGATCTTACCCGTCATTATTTTTATTGTCATCATAATAATCCTTGCAAATCGGAACAAGCGTAACCAAGGGGGCAAGGGCGGACGTTCCCGGGGGCTCGATATATGGGACTTCCTAGTCTTGAGCAACATGGGACGAAGTAGTGGTTCCGGTGGTGGATTTGGAAGTGGGGGAGGATT
>JBBKWR010000384.1:0-9899 GCA_037969055.1 Flavobacteriaceae bacterium
ACAACTGAACATTAGAAGGGGAATTAGCACTTTTAAATCTAGAAATCTGAGGTGAAAAAATCAGGCTATATTATTCTTCATTTAGGTACTTACCTAATTATTCTTGGGGGACTAGGCGACATTGGATACACATTTTCAGTATCCGGGATTATTCCCGCGCACATGGACTATTTGAAAATCAATGATCAAGAAATAAGTGTTGAATTAAAAAATCTTGATTTAGGATTAATGAGAGCAATTGGAGGACTTTTAGTCGCATCTGGGATTGGGGCTTTAATTATCCTTTCTGGACAAGTAAAAAATGGAAACAAACCTGCACTGCTAGGAATTTTATTTATGATGACGATTGGTGAAGGTAATAATGCTCTTCAAATGTATTTGGTTGATTCACCATTTTTCGCAATTCCGCTTGGTTTTTTATTACTAATATGGACAGGTGGAGTATTATGGTTATTTGGTAAGAGTATTGGATAAATATCAGCTACTTTCAACACTGGTTTGCGCTGACTTAGGTATTCAAAAATATAACGGACATTTGGATTCGTGCGCGTTAATATAAATAACGGTGGACGCGAGACACGTCCAAAAATTAAAGTAACGGTTGATGCGCACGAGCTACAACACCATGTTTGCATCATGCGGGGGTGATTGGCAAATTAAAAGTTTTCGTAACTTTATTATGTTTCGGCCTCGCGGACAGATACTTTTTCAAACCCCGCACGACTGCAAACACAAAACGTTATGCAACATTTCAAGAAACCTTACTAAATTGAAATAAATTACTTATCTTTGACGTTAGTAACGTGAAAAGATATGATATCGTCCTTTGGCTCAAAAGCAACCGAACAAATCTGGAACGGTCTTAGAGTGAAGAAAATGCCGCTTGAAATGCAGAATATCGGACGACGGAAATTGAGAATGTTGAACAATTCGCAAGATATTGCCGATTTACGGATTCCACCCTCAAACCGACTTGAAAAACTGACCGGAAAATTAAGTAAATATTACAGCATTCGGATCAACAAACAGTGGCGGATCATTTTCATTTGGGAAAAGGGAAACGCAAGCGAAGTGGAAATAATCGATTATCATTAAAAAAATAAAATGGAAAAGTTAGCAAATGTACATCCAGGAGAAATTTTGAATCAAGAATTCCTTGAGCCGCTTGAGATCACGGCTTATCGACTTTCAAAGGACCTAAAAATACCACAAACCCGAATTTCGGAAATCATTAAAGGAAATCGTAGGATCACGGCCGACACCGCCTTGAGATTAAGCAAATACTTTGGAAATTCCGCAAAATTCTGGCTTGGTATTCAAGATGATTATGACATTGAAGAAGAAAAGGACACGAAGCGGGCTGAACTGAATGAAATAAAACACTTTGAAAATAAAAACGTTGCCTAACAATGGCTATAATTCAGCGCTACTTTCATACCAGTCTTCAAAATATTCCTACTTTTAAGTATTAACCAATGTTAAATGATTTCGACCAGGGCTCGGCTCGCAGGACAATCACACCGGCCAACGCGCAATGCTCGCCTTCGACCCTATCCCCTGCCAAAGGCAGGCAGGCGCGCCGAAATCATAGCCCAACCGTTAGCTACAATTACCAAAAAAAAATGATTAACAGATTAGAATTTTCCATTGATATCAAGGCTGAAAAAACCACGATTTGGAACGCACTCTGGAATCAGAGCTCCTATCGCGAATGGGCCAGTGTTTTCTTTGAAGGATCTTATGCAGTAACTGACAATTGGAAAGAAGGCAGTAAAGTACATTTCCTTGCCCCACATCAAAGTGGGATCTACAGTATCATCGAAAAGCACATCCCTAATAATATCATACAATTCAAACATATCGGGAATGTGGTGGGAGGCAAGGAACAACCCATAGATGATGAAACAAAAAATTGGTCAGGAACCACTGAAATTTATAAGCTTACAGAAGAAAAAGACCATAATACACTTGTGGTTGAAATAGATGTCCTGAATGAACATCTGGAATTTATGACAAAAACATTTCCAAAAGCACTTGAGAAGCTGAAGAATAACTGCAGATAACAAAGGCTAAAAAATCATAGCCATCCTGCGGGATGGCTATGATTTTTAGCCAAACCGTTGTGGTGCATTTGATCAAACCCATTAAAAAAAACTATACTACAGAATTTAACAAGAGTAAAATTTGCAACCAGCCTAAAATATGAACACAACAGAAGATTTTAAACAATTTGAAAACCTAGACGAAGAACAATTACCAGTTGCCAAACATAAATTACATGATTGGACCCATTTTGCAGGACTATATGCTGCTGAGCATGTAGCAGCAACGGAGTTTGTCATTGGGGCGACCTTCGTGGCGCTAGGCGCCAAGACCATGGATATCATTCTAGGCCTATTGATTGGTAATATCTTGGCCGTACTGAGCTGGAGGTTCATCACCTCCCCTATTGCCGTCGATACCCGCTTGAGCCTCTATACCTATCTGAATAAGATTGCAGGTGATTCGATGACCAAGCTGTACAATTGGGCCAATGTCATCATCTTTTCGGTGATTTCAGCGGCGATGATTACGGTATCTTCTACTGCGGTGCGTTTTGCCTTTGATATTCCTGCGCAACTCAATTGGTACCCTACCAACGCATGGTTTATTTTGATTGTTTTGGCTGTGGGCATCTTTGTGGTTTCAATCGCACTCTATGGTTTTAATGCAGTTTCTGAATTTTCAGGCATCTGTGCGCCTTGGCTCTTTGTGATGTTTACCAGTGGCGCCATGGTGCTCCTCCCCGCTTTGTCTTTAGATGTATTAGATAAAACCTTACCTGCAGGCTGGGCCGATTTTATGACCTTGGGCAACCAGTCCATTTGGACAGGCATCAACAGCGCCGGAGCTCCGGGCATGGGATTAGTGGAAGTCATCGGTTTTGGTTGGGCTGCCAATACCATTACCCATTTCGGATTAATTGATATGGCCCTCTTGCGATTTGCAAAAAAGAAATCGTACGGCTATGCCACCAGTACCGGTATGATGTTCGGTCACTATGTGGCATGGATTGCTGCCGGAATCATGGGCGCAGGTGCCGCCGTTATCTTAGGAAAATCTATCGTAGAACTTGATCCGGGTGATGTGGCGTACTATGCCCTCGGTTGGTCTGGGTTTGTAATCGTAATCGTTGCCGGATGGACAACAGCTATAACAAATCTATATAGAGCGGGTTTGGCAGCGCAGGCCATCTTTTTCAACCATTCTCGAAAGAAAACAACCATCGTAGTTGGGTTGGTCACTATAATCATTGCCTGTTTCCCCTTTGTGTTTTCACAAATACTGCCGCTACTCACCTATGCAGGACTGATAGTGGTTCCTGTAGGGGCAATTGTATTTGCAGAACATCAGATTTTTCCTAGAATTGGCTTTACGCGTTACTGGTCATCGTACCGCAAGCTAACTTTTAGTATGCCTGCCGTTGCGGCTTGGGGGTTGGGCTTGGTCTTCGGTTTTGGCTTGAATGCGTTGGATGTTATTTCCTTCTATTATCTGTTTATCCCAACCTGGTTTTTTACCATCTTGGTGTATACGATGCTAGCGTCACAGTATGGGGCGAAGGAGACCTATCCTGTGGAAGTAAAGGAAGAAGAAGTTCGGAAGGAAACGATTGAACGCTTTCAAGAACAGCAAGCAAATGAGGCCCCTGTTATTTCGAAGGATAATTCTTTTTTCTCTAAGGGATTAAAATTTATCGCGATTGCAGCTTTGGTTGCCACCTTGGTTTTGGCATGTAATGTCATGTTCGGTAGTGCTTCGGGAACGGCCTATATCGAAAATAGGGAACTCTTTTATACCTACGCCTTCATCTGTACCATCATTTATTTCGTGCTCGCCTATTGGGCGCTAAAACGCGGGAAATCAAATATAGCGACAAGCTAATGGAAAATCCAACACCACTCAAGCAACAAAATTTAGAGCAAATAGGAAGCCGTATTCCCGTGCCGACTTATACGCGTTCTTCGGATATCATGGGAATCGTCCACATCGGAGTCGGTGGATTTCATCGTGCCCATCAAGCCTACTATCTGCACCAACTTCGACAGCTAGGGGAAGCTTCAGAGTGGAAAATCTGCGGCATAGGTATACGCGAAGGCGACCAAAAATTACATGACATTTTCAAAAAGCAAGACAACCTTTACACCCTGCTCATAAAACACCCAAACGGAAAAATCGACCCTAAAGTCATAGGGTCAATCGTAGATTTTGAAATGGGTATTGCTAACCCAGAACCTGTAATCGCTCGCATGGCAGACGCCGATACTAGAATTGTGTCCTTAACCATTACTGAAGGTGGTTATAATTTTAACCCCACTACGGGAGATTTCAATTTTGACAATCTTGATATACAACATGAGCTACGACACCCCAATGACCCGATAACCGTATATGGCTTTTTAACCGCAGCCCTAAAAAGACGTCGCGATAATGGGTTACCAGCCTTTACCATTCTGTCTTGTGATAATATTGAGCATAATGGCGATATGGCGCGAAAGATGCTGCTAGCCTTTGCCGAAGCGCAAGATGTGGCGTTGGCGGAATGGATAGCCCAAGAAGTCTGCTTCCCTAATAGTATGGTAGACCGCATCACGCCTGTGACTACGAATGCAGATATCGAAACCCTAGCACAAACCTATGGCGTACTCGATGCCTGGCCCGTTACCTGTGAACCTTTTATACAATGGGTCATTGAAGATAATTTTTCAAATGGAAGACCTGAGTTCGAAAAAGTAGGCGTACAATTCGTATCCGATGTGGGGCCCTATGAGAAAATGAAACTCCGCTTACTGAATGCAGGTCATTCGGTCTTGGGTCTTTTGGGAGCCATTCATGGACACCCCACTATCAATGCTTGTATGGAAGACGAAACCTTCGGCACTTATTTACGTGCCTTTCTAGATACAGAGGCAACGCCTATTTTAGGGGTCATTGAAGGTATTGACCTGGATGACTACAAAGACATTTTGTTACAGCGTTTTGCCAATCCGAATATCAAAGACAGCGTCAGCCGTATTTGTTCGGAAAGCTCCGCCAAATTGCCCAAATTTTTAATTGCTACCATACATGATAATTTAGCGACTGGTGGCAGTATCAAATTTGCAACCTTGATCATTGCTGCCTGGTGTTATTATAGTGATAAAGGAATAGATAGACATGGGCATCCAATTGAAATTATCGATGCCATGAACACCGAACTTCATCAAGTGGCCAAACAAACCAAAACCGACCCACTAGCCTTTGTAAGACAAGAATCTCTTTTTGGTAAACTTGCTAAAAATGAGCGGTTTACAAAGTTGTACACGGAAACGGTTCAGAAAATCTATAAGGAGCCCAATATCAAAAAGTATATGAAGGATATGATTTAAAATCTACTATTCTGATTCTAGAAAGTAAAACAATAAACAAATAATAAACGCACAACAACAAAATGTATAAACATAGCTGGTAAGTGCTAAGCCTAAAAGTTTGTACTTATTTACAAAGACCGCCAAATAGAATATTACGCGATAGCGAAATGTTCCTTTTTGGCTTTTAAAATAGAAAAAGAAAACCCGCCCGAACGCCCGCCTGAAAGACACAGTCGGGCAGGTACCTGTTCGGTACGGGCGGGCAAAATGCAAAAGCTTTGGCTAAGGGCTTTGGGGAATGTTCTGTGCGTGTCCGCCGCCCTACTTGCCATAGCCGAACCGTTCTGCGCAATTAAAATATTTTAATATGAAACAATTAATTATTAGATCATCCTTACTGCTAATATTAGTTACTCCCTTGAGTTTAGTTCAAGCTCAAATTCAAAAAGGAGAACTAATTAAAGGAAAATTAAGGTCATCAGAAATTACTCCTGCTGAAAAACATCAATACAATATAAATTTAGAAAAAGATCATTTTGCGTTTTTTAAGTTACTGCAAAAAGGTGTTGATATGAAAATTACAACCTATGATCCTAGCGGTAAAAAAATAGAAGACTTTGATAGCCCTAATGGAAAAAATGGCCCCGAACTCTTTACGTTAATCTCTAATGAGAAAGGAGCATATGTAATTGAAGTATCTCCGTTTGATGAAAAGGAGCCATCAGGTAATTACGATTTAACAGTTGAAATAATAAAACCCAAAGCAACTTTACCCAATGAAAAGGTTGATGAAGTTTTTGCTCCTTGGGACAATAATGATACACCGGGAGCGTCTGTTGCAATCGTTAGAGATGGAGCTATAATTTACAAAAAAGGTTATGGTTTGGCCAATTTGGAATATGACATTCCAATAAATCCCTCTTCAATATTTCACATTGCTTCCGTTTCAAAACAGTTTACGGTTTTCTCAATTCTGTTATTGGAAAAACAAGGTAAATTAAGTTTAGATGATGATATACGAAAATATATTGTGGAAGTACCTGATTTTGGCAAGACAATTACATTAAGGCACTTAGCTTCCCATACAAGCGGATTAAGAGACCAGTGGGAATTATTATCGATGGCTGGTTGGCGCATGGATGATGTTATTACTAAAGAGCATGTTTTAAAACTTGTAAGTAAGCAAAAGGAATTGAATTTTAATCCTGGAGATGAATTTGCTTATTGCAATACCGGATTTACACTTTTGGCAGAGGTAGTATCCAGAGTATCTGATATGTCTTTTGCAGAATATACCAATGCAAATATTTTTGAGCCTCTAAAAATGAGTAATACCCTATTTTATGACGATCATGAAAAGATTGTTAAGAATAGGGCGTACTCTTACCATACAGACAGTACAGGATTTAAAAAAAGCGTGTTGAGTTTTGCGAATGTAGGAGCAACTAGCCTATTTACTTCGGTTCAAGATTTAAGTCTTTGGTCAATGAATTTTTCAAACATAAAAGTAGGGGATTCAACTATAATTCATAAGATGAACACTCCTGCAATTCTAAACAATGGAAAAACATTCGGAGGGGCACTTGGTCAATTTGTTGGCACCTATAAGGGATTGAACGAAATACAGCATGGTGGCGCTGATGCAGGATACAGGTCTTATTTAACACGTTTTCCAGATGAAAATCTTTCGGTAATTGTGTTTAGTAATTCGGCAGAATTTAATTCAGGAACAATAGCTCATAAAGTTGTAGACATTTATCTTAAGGATAAAATTAAAACTGAAGAGGAAGACGTAAAGCCAGAAAAAACCACCGAAACTATTTCTATTGATTCAAAAGTGTTAAGTACCTACGTCGGAGACTTTGAACTGCAACCTGGTTTTACTATAAGAATAACTGAAAGCAATGGCAAATTATCGGCCAAAGCAACAGGGCAATCTGTGGTTTCACTTTTTCCTTTATCTATTACAGAATTTGAAGTTGTTGGAGTTGAAGCCAAAGTTGAATTTATACCAAATGGAGGCGAGAATATTAAATCATTTAAGCTGCATCAAGGGGGTCAAATAATGGAGGCTCCAAGACTGAAAGCATTTGATAAGACGGCAGTAAAACTCAGAGATTTCTCTGGTGATTTTTATAGCGACGAATTATCAACAATATACAGTCTTTCTATTGCTGAAGGTAAGTTAATCGCAAAACATAGTAGATTGAGTGACTTTGATTTGAATCCAATTAAAGAAGATGTGTTTTCTGGTGAAGCTGGGTCTTTTGGACAAGTTGAATTTATAAGAGATACAAATAATATAGTAACAGGATTTAAAGTTTCCAATGGTCGAATTAGAAATCTATATTTTGAAAAGATGAATTAGAATATTGCACAATAGTGGCTTATATGAAAAGCCATGGTTCAAATTACCAAAGTTCAATTAAACGATATAAATATGGCCTCTAATACCACATATTTGGTTCATTCAATTATTGGCGCTTAGTTAGGAACCGTGAAAGAAAAAAAAACCTATACTTTTTTAATACTGACCTTCACTTGGTCTTGGATAAACTGGATTGTTGGCCTTAGCCATCTTTCCGATGGAATCGATCAAGAATCGATAGGTAAGTTTATAACTTTCTTTTTCATAGGGGTATATGGGCCGTCGATTGGCGGAATAATAACAACACTATTTTTTGACGGGCTTTCGGGTCTTTTGGATTTACTGAAAAAATTGATTTTTTGGAAGGTGCCTTTTGCAAACTATGTATTCATAATCTTCCTACCCATTGTTTTTGTGATTATTGGGATTGGACTATATAGTTTATTGGTGGGACAAATTGGAAGCTTTGACAAAACCGCCTTTCTTACAATTCCAACTATACTATGGGCCGGTCTATATGCTGGCCCTTTGGGAGAAGAACTTGGATGGAGAGGTTTTTTATTGCCGGAATTTCAGAAAAGGTTAACGAACCTAAAAAGCGCCGTTATTATTGGGGTCATCTGGTTTGTTTGGCATATTCCCCTATTCTGGGCTCCTTTTGGAACATTGGTAAGCGGCACACCGATTGGCATATTACCAGTATTGACTTATTTTATCATGCTCATCTGTCTATCAATAATTATTACTTGGTTGGTCATAAATTCTAAGGGAAGTGTTTTGATTGCAATTCTATTTCATTTATCTATCAATGCTGGGATTGCGCTCTTGTTTTATCCTGAATTGAATTCGGATTTCAAAATAGTGCATCTTTTATCAAGCATCCCCATGTTGATATTCACAATTTTTTTAATAGTAAAGAATAAACTGAATGTAAATACAAGCGCCAATTTGCATAAACTGTATTAAAACGCGGTTTATACTTGACCGTTAGTAAAGTTCAAATAAAGGATCCTTTTATCGATACAACTTCAGCGCATGGCAAGTTTGTAATTACGCTGTTTGGAGCAATTGCACAGCTTGAGCGAGATATTATTATTGAAAGAACAACAGCCGGCTTAAAAAGTGCTAGGCGAAGGGGAATTCAACTAGGACGAAAGAAAGGTCTTAATAAAGTAGCGAAACAAAAAGCTATATTAGCTGCAACTTATTATAAGGAGAACAATCTGCCTATAGTTGATATTATGAAGTTGGTTGGGATTAAATCCAAACCAACTCTTTATAAATATCTAGCTATTCAGGGAAGAAGAAACTGCAAAGATTGTGGTGCCATATTTTGGGACGAGGCCCAAGAACTGGAAAACGCATATTGCAAGAAGCATTTCAAATTGAAAAATTGATTAGTAAGTAACTAGGTATCACAATTTGTGATACCTTGAATTAAAAAAGAAAATGACGAAAATAGTACCTGAAAACATTGCCGAGACCATAAGGTAATCTTGGATTTTCATCTTGCAAAACTCTACGAAGTGGAAACAAGGTCGCTAAAACAGCAAGTCAAAAGAAATCTTGACAGGTTTCCGGAAGACTTCATGTTCGAACTTGGTCCAATTGAAATAAATGAACTGGTATCACAAAATGTGATAGCCAATAAAGGAGTTTTGGGCGGGGCATCACCAATGGCATTTACCGAACAAGGTGTTGCCATGCTTTCAAGTGTACTTAGGAGTAAAAAAGCCGTCGATGTCAATATTGCTATTATGAGAACCTTTGTCCAATTGAGGAAGCTGTTCGAATCGAACAAGGAGTTGGAAAAACAAATTCTTTCAATGGAAAGAAAATACGATCAGCAATTCAAAGTGGTGTTTGACGCAATAAAAAAACTGATTGGTAGAGAGAATGAACCGAGAAAAGAAATCGGTTATAAGAAGCCTAATCTATGATGTTCAAATAAACGATTCAAAATAATTTTCAAATGCAATATAATAGATTGGGAAATTCAGGATTGAAAGTATCTTCACTCTGCCTGGGTACAATGACCTTTGGCGATGGTGCGGATATGGATATGTGCAAGAAGCTATATGCATTATCCCGGGACAAAGGAATCAATTTTTTTGATTGTGCAAATGTCTATGCCAAAGGCG
>JBBKWR010000385.1:0-26632 GCA_037969055.1 Flavobacteriaceae bacterium
GGGGTTTTCTTAAGTTGATGGGTCAGGTGGTTCAAAGAACCTTTGGTCAAAAGATTTTGAACCTTGGCGCCAGATTTTTTCATCCAGTCGATCGATACGCCCCCGTCGACAAATGTCAACACTTCGACACTATCCAAATATCCCGCCTTTTTGGCCCATTGGGTAATTTGTTGTACTGCTTGCAATTCCCCTTCAGAAACCCTCGCAGAGGCTACTTCGATCCGGTCAACTTTTAATTCCTCCAATAATAATTTGGCGAGGGTCAGTTTTTCTGAAACAGAAAAGGATACCCCGGACGTTTGTTCCCCGTCGCGCAGCGTAGTATCCATGATTTCCAATTTTCTCTTTTGTGCTCCCATTTTTTGTCTGGCTTTACCCATACAATATCCCTTGTTCCATTGCTACGGCGCGCAAAAAATTTAAAAAGGGATTGTTCTATTTTGTTAAAGTGGCCGTGTTTTGGCGAAGCCCCTAATATTTTCTTTTATGTTCAAAAGATAATCGATGTCGTCAAAACCGTTCAACATATTCGATTTTTTATAAACATTGATATCGAAAGATTCCTTATCGCCAGTGCCCAGTATGGTAATGGATTGGTTGGGTAAGTTCACTTCGAATTCCGCCTTTGGGTTTGACTCGATGGCACGTAAGATCTTTTCCAAAAATGCTGCGCTCACCTGTACGGGCAGTACCCCTATATTCAGACAATTGTTCCTAAAGATATCTGCAAAGAAGCTGGAAACCACGCATCTAAACCCATGATCATAAATGGCCCATGCGGCATGTTCACGTGAAGATCCGGATCCGAAATTCTTTCCGCCCACCAAAATCTTGCCCCTATAGATCGGGTTGTTCAATACGAAGTTTTCCTTTGGGGTATTGTCTTGGTTGTACCGCCAATCTCGAAAAAGGTTGTCCCCAAATCCCTTGCGTTCCGTAGCCTTTAAAAATCTTGCCGGAATGATCTGATCGGTGTCTACATTCTCTATTGGTAAAGGTACCGCTGTGCTGGTAAGTATGTTAAATTTATCGTACGCCATTTGAAAATGGTTATTAAGTTATTCGTTATTGTGTAAACTGGTATTTCTGAAATTTTATGGTTAACCGTTAACGATCAACTATTGACCAATTCTTCAGCCATTAATTCCCGAGGATCTGTGACCTTACCGGTAACGGCCGCCGCCGCCGCAACCAACGGACTGGCCAACAGCGTTCTAGATCCTGGACCCTGTCTACCTTCAAAGTTTCGGTTACTGGTACTGACCGCGTATTTTCCTGCGGGAATTTTATCATCGTTCATGGCAAGGCACGCAGAACAACCGGGTTCACGGAGTTCAAAACCTGCATCGTGCAAAATATCCAAGATGCCTTCTTCCTTGATGGCGGCTTCCACCTTATGCGATCCAGGGACCAGCCAGGCGGTTACGTTGTCGGCCTTTTTTCGGCCTTTTACGATAGAGGCAAAAGCTCTAAAGTCTTCGATCCGACCATTGGTGCAACTTCCCAAGAAAACAAAGTCGATCTTTTTGCCCATCATGCTATCGCCCTCATGAAAATCCATATATTTAAGGGATTTTTTATAGGTGGCCACCCCGCCTTCAACCGATTCGGCCTGCGGAATACCATGGGAAATTCCGATGCCCATTCCAGGGTTGGTGCCATAAGTGATCATGGGTTCTATATCATTTGCATTAAAAGTAATCTCCTTATCAAATTTCGCTCCCTCATCGGTCGGTAAGGATTTCCAATAGGCCATGGCCTTGTCCCATGCCTCACCTTTGGGGCTAAATTCACGACCTTTTACATATTCGAAAGTTTTCTGATCAGGGGCGATCATTCCACCACGAGCTCCCATTTCAATACTTAAATTACAAACGGTCATGCGGCCTTCCATCGACATGTTCCTAAAAACTTCCCCGGCATACTCTACGAAATACCCAGTAGCCCCAGAGGTCGAAAGTTGCGATATGATATATAAGGCAACATCTTTAGGGGTTACCCCCCTACTCAAAGAACCCTCCACGTTGATGCGCATGCTCTTTGCCTTTGTCTGCATGATGCATTGGGTGGCCAATACCATTTCAACCTCCGAAGTACCAATTCCAAAGGCGATGGCCCCAAAGGCACCGTGGGTTGAAGTATGTGAATCTCCACAAACAATGGTAGCACCGGGCTGGGTAATCCCATACTCGGGCCCCACGACATGGACAATGCCATTCTTCTCATGTCCCAATCCCCAATACGAAATGCCATGAGCTTTCGAGTTTTCCTCCAAAGCCTGCAATTGTTTCGCTGATAGCGGATCAGCCACCGGCAAATGCTGATTGATGGTTGGTGTATTATGATCTGCCGTGGCGAAGGTCTTTTCTGGATACATAACATTGATGCCCCTGGTCTTGATGCCCAAAAAGGCAACCGGGCTGGTTACTTCATGCACCATGTGACGATCGATAAACAATATATCTGGACCATTCTCGATTTGCTGTACCACATGGGAATCCCATACTTTATCAAATAATGTTTTTTTAGCTCCCATAGTCTTTCATTAATAAGCCTACAAAACTAATGAATATAGAGGTTTAATGAAATTATTACAGCCTAAAATTACGACGTTCAAACCCACTCTGGTGAACTTCCCTAGTTTAACACCTATAGATTGCGCTTTAACACAAACCTAACTATATCCCATTATATCGATTGATATCTTTAGCTGCATAACAACTTTTATTTCAATAATTAAAATCGATCAAATGAAACGAACAACTACAACTTTGGGATTAAGCACGTGTATCACGATGCTTTTATTTTGCTTTACCAACGTCCGGGCACAATTAAATCTTCCCGCTGGAAGCCAACAGGCCGAAGTAACGCAACGGATCGGAATTTCCGATATTGATATTGAATACTCCAGACCAAGTGTCAATGGAAGGGAAATTTGGGGCAAACTAGTTCCGTATGGTATGAACAATCTTGGCTTTGGTACCGCAAAAGAATCTCCATGGAGGGCAGGAGCCAATGAAAATACAGAAATCAAATTTAGTGACAATGTCAAAATTGAAGGCCAAGCCTTGGCTGCTGGAAAGTATGGCCTCCATATGATTATCAATAAAGATAATACGGCTACCGTTATTTTTTCGACTAACCATACCGCTTGGGGCAGTTATTTTTACGACCCGTCGGAAGATGCATTACGGGTGGAGGTGCAGACCAAGGAAATTCCACATACGGAACAACTAACCTATATATTTGAAGAAGTCGGACCCACTTCAGCCGTAGCAGCCTTGAATTGGGAAAAGAAACAAATTCCCTTTAAAATAGAATTCGATGTGACGAATATCGTATTGGCGGATATCCGAAGGAAATTGCAGGACGCCCCTGGATTTAATAGACAAACTTGGGAACAAGCGGCTAATTATTCATTGACAAACGGGGGGGATTTGAACGAGGCCATGGGATGGATCGATAATGCCATTGCCGGCCAGTTCTTTAGCCAAAAAACATTTAACAACTTGTCCATAAAATCCCAATTGCTCCTAAAAATGGACAAGAAACCAGAGGCTTTGGCTTTGGTAGATGAAATGGCAGATATGGCCAACACCAATCAATTGAATAATTTGGGGTACCAACTGCTGAACATGGGGGAACATGATAAAGCGTTGAAATATTTTAAGTTAAATGTGAAGAACAATCCGGAAGATGCCAATGTATATGACAGTTTGGGAGAAGCCTATAAGACTATGGGAGATAAGAAAAATGCCATAAAGCATTTAAAAAAGTCACTTTCCCTTAACCCGCCACCTGGCGTCAAGGCGAATTCGGAAAAGTTGTTGGCCGAAATGGGAGTGGCAATATAACCCAGGTAGCTTTAAATATGAAAAAGCGGCTTTTGGGCAGCTTTTTAACTGATATAACTCCAAATATTCTTATGCTTCACCACCTGTGAATAGGTTTGTCGTATCGCAAGATGTTGTGGCCGCTCCAGGCCAGAATCTTCTTTTAAGATTTTGAGGGCATAATAACGCGCCGTTTGTAGTATGTCCTGATCTTTGACGAGATCTGCAATTTTTAAATTGAGTACCCCGCTCTGCTGTGTACCCATAAGATCGCCAGGTCCACGAAGCCTTAGGTCTACTTCCGCAATCTCAAATCCATCATTGGTGCGGACCATGGTTTCCACACGTGTTTTGGCCTCGGAGGATAATTTGTGGTCGGTCATCAAAATACAATAACTTTGATCCGCGCCCCGGCCCACACGGCCACGCAATTGGTGTAATTGTGATAGCCCAAATCTTTCCGCACTCTCAATGATCATAACTGAGGCGTTAGGCACGTCTACCCCGACCTCAATTACCGTTGTAGCTACCATGATATGGGTTTCCCCTTTTACAAATCGCTGCATTTCGTACTCCTTATCTGCCGTCTTCATTTTTCCGTGCAGGATCGATATTTGATAGTCAGGCAGCGGGAAGTCCCTGACAATACTTTCATAACCATCCATCAGGTCTTTATAATCCAAGGCCTCTGATTCTTGAATCAGGGGATAGACCACATATACCTGTCGGCCTTTTTTTATTTCATCTCTTATAAATCGAAATACCTTTAAGCGATTGTTGTCGTAGCGGTGGACGGTTTTGACAGATTTTCTTCCCGGTGGAAGTTCATCGATGACCGAGATATCGAGATCGCCGTAAAGGCTCATGGCCAAGGTTCTTGGTATGGGTGTTGCGGTCATCACCAATACATGCGGGGGCATGTCATTTTTATGCCAAAGCTTGGAACGTTGGGCCACCCCAAACCGATGTTGTTCGTCGACGATGGCCAAGCCTAAATTTTTATATTGTACTTTATCCTCCAATAGGGCATGGGTGCCGATGAGGATGTGAAGTTCGCCACTTTCCAATTGTTCGTGTATAACCTTACGATCCGATTTTTTTACCGAACCGGTCAAAAGTGCGCATTGGATGCCTACTTCGTGCAAAAGTTCCTGGATGCCATTATAATGTTGATTGGCAAGAATTTCGGTAGGGGCCATTAAACAGGCTTGAAAACCATTGTCGATGGCCAACAACATGATCATCACCGCCACAATGGTCTTACCTGAACCCACATCGCCTTGCAACAAGCGGTTCATCTGTGCGTTGCTACCCAGATCGGCGCGTATTTCCTTGATGACCCTTTTCTGGGCATCGGTAAGATCGAAGGGGAGATGCTTGATGTAAAATTCATTGAAAAGCGCACCTACTTGGTCGAAATTAAATCCTTTGATCTTTAGTTTGTGCAGAATATTTTTAGTGATCAATTGTAGTTGGATGTAAAACAACTCTTCGAATTTCAACCGAAACTGCGCTTTGGCCAACATCTCTTGGCTTTTTGGAAAATGGATATTGAAGAGCGCCTCGCCCTTTGACATAAGTTTTAACTCATTTAAAATGCCATCGGAAAGCGTTTCTGAAAACCGCCCTTTGGTTTCCAAAAAAAGTTGCTGCATTAATTTGCTCACCACCCGGTTGGTGATTCCCTTATTGGCTAATTTCTCGGTAGAGGGATAAATGGGTTGCATGGAAATTTTTAGTCCTTGCTCATGCTCTGTGAGCAATTCCATTTCTGGGTGGGGCATCGAATAACTTCCGTTATACCAGTTGCATTTTCCAAAAATAACATATGGGGTGTTTAATTTTAAGTTTTCCCGAATCCATTTTTGGCCCCGAAACCAGACGAGTTCCATTGGTCCTGTTTCATCAGCAAAAGTGGCAACGAGCCGTTTGCCATTTTTCTGTTCGACGGTTTTAAGGTGAATTATTTTTCCAATGATCTGCACTTCCGCACTGCTGCGCTGCAACTGGTTTATTTTATAGTACTGTGTCTTGTCTAGATATCGATTTGGAAAAAGGTTCAGAAGGTCCTGGTAAGTACCTATACCCAGCTCGGACTGGAAAGAATCTGCCCTATTTGGGCCAACCCCTTTCAAATAGGTAATGGGTGTCTGCAGGTAATTGGAATTCATACGACTAAAATAGGGGTTACCCCATACAAGTGCAACAAACTAAAATGGTTAATTTGGTCCAGCTTTTGTAGCATTGCGATTATGATAAGAATATTAGGACTCATTTTATTTCTTTCCGTTATTATGGCCCATGGCCAGCATCAAGAAAAGGTTGATTTTATAAAAGCTAAAGCAGTCGTCCATCCGATTATGGACCAGAAGCGCATAGCAGGAAATATAATTTATGCCTTCGATATCATAGAAAGTATTGATTCGGTTTTTTTGGACGCCAGGGACATGGAATTTACATCCGTACTTCTGGACAATAAGAAGGCAAAGTTTAAGAATGACACAAATACCCTGATTGTATATGATAAATTTAAGAAGGGAAAAAGGCATAATATAAATATACAATACTCGGCAAAGCCCAAACAAACGGTCTATTTCATTGATAGTAATGATAATGACCCCCAGAATGATCAAATTTGGACACAGGGGCAAGGTAAATTTAGCAGCTATTGGCTGCCCAGTTTTGATGACATGAACGAGAAGGTGGAATTCGATTTGACCATCAAGGCTAATGCCAACTTTGAAGTAATCGCAAATGGCCAATTGGTTTCGATCAAAGACAAAGGGCAAAATATCAAAGACTGGGCTTTCGATATGGAAAAGCCAATGAGTAGTTATCTATTGGCATTTGTAATAGGGAATTATAAGCAGCAAACGGAGGTATCGTCTAGTGGCATTACCATTGAAAACTACCATTATCCGTTAGACAGCTTGCGAGTCGAACCGACTTTTAGGTATACCAAAGAAATATTCGATTTTCTGGAAAGCGAAATTGGGGTACCTTATCCATGGAAAATCTATAAACAAATACCGGTAAAAGATTTTTTATATGCGGGGATGGAAAATACGGGGGCCACTATTTTTTCGGACAGCTATGTGATCGATTCCGTCGCTTTTGTGGATAAGAATTATGTGAATGTCAATGCCCATGAATTGGCGCACCAATGGTTTGGAAATCTGGTGACCGAGGTCGATGGCGCCCAACATTGGCTCCACGAGGGTTTTGCGACCTACTATGCCTACCTGGCAGAAAAGGAACTTTTCGGGGAAGATCACTTTTATTGGAAGTTGTACAGTTCGCTCATCGAATTAAAAAATGCAGTGGATAGGGGCGAAGGCCAAAGTTTGAAGGACCCAAAGGCCAGCAGTCTTGTTTTTTATGAAAAAGGGGCTTGGGCGCTATACATGCTGCATGAAAAAATAGGGGATAATGCCTTTAAAAAGGGCATCAAAAATTATTTGTTAAAAAATCAATTTAAAAATGTTACGATTGCTGATTTTCTTCAGGAAATGGCTTCAGCGGCTGGGACAAATCTATCGGAATTTCAAGAAGAATGGTTGGAAAGTACTAACGTGCCCATGCATGCGGCTTTGGAAAACCTATCGGTCCGATCTAATTCATTGAAATTGTTATTAGAAATGGAATCGAATCTTCAAAATGCACAAAGTAATGAAATCGATTTTTTAAAAAAATGGGAGGCCACAAATTCTATCCACCTCAAAAAACATATATTGTCACACTACTATAAAGTGCTCCCAGACGCAGTTATTGATTCGGCTTTCGAAACCGACACGATTCAGGTACGACAAGCCTTGAGCATGACGGAAATGGCGTGTAGCGAGCACAAAATTCAATTTGAAACGCTACTTGAGGATAAAAGTTATATCACAATAGAAAATGCGTTGTTGCATCTTTGGATGGCATACCCCGAGGATCGGGCCAAGTATTTAAATCAAACCGCTAATATTATAGGGCTACCTGATAAAAACGTCCGCTTGACCTGGTTGACCTTGGCCATTTTGACCAATGGTTATGACGGACCTAAAACGAAGCTATATTTTGATGAATTAAGCGGCTATACAGGTCCGAGGTATTCCTTCGAGGTACGCCAAACGGCTTTCCAATATTTAAAGGAGGCCTTTGGTTTTACGGATCAAAACTTGTTGGACCTTATGGAGGCTACCACCCACTATTCGTGGCAATTCAGGAAATTTTCAAGGGATTTATTGGATACTTTGTTAGCCGATACGGTCTACAAAGAACGTATAACGGCCTTACTCGATAAACTAAAGCCCGAAGAAAAACGTTATATTCAAAGTAAATTTCAGTAAAATGAGGGCATTGGTCATATCAGGGGGTGGAAGTAAGGGCGCCTTTGCAGGTGGCGTCGCACAGTACCTAATGCAGGAACTCGGCCACCGATACGATCTTTTTTTGGGCACCTCTACCGGTAGCTTATTGATTTCACACTTGGCCCTTGGGAAGATCGAAAAGATCAAAGAAATCTATACTTCTGTCAATCAGGATAGTATCTTCAGTAATTGTCCGTTCATCATCCAAAAAAAATATGGGGTCGATAGCATCGCCATCAACCATTGGAACGTATTCAAGAATTTTTACAATGGCAGCAAGACCTTTGGGGAAAGCCATAATTTATTAAAATTGATTAAGAATACACTCACCGTGGAAGAGTTTGAAATCCTGAAACACGGGCCTAAAGAAATTGTTGTAACGGTTTCTAACCTATCCCAGAACCAAGTGGAGTATAAGTGCATCAATGATTGTACCTATGACGAGTTTTGTGAATGGATTTGGATATCCTGCAACTATACCCCATTTATGAGCTTGGTGCGCAAAAATGGCAGTGAATATGCCGATGGAGGACTGGGTAACATGGTGCCAATTGAAGAAGCTATAAAACGTGGGGCGACAGAGATCGATGCGATCATCTTACAAACAGAGACCACTTTGTTCAATAGAATGCCATCAAAAAATGCATTTTCACTTTTGACGACCATGTTCAGTTTTATGCTGGATCGTATTGAAAGCCAGAACATCAGGATTGGTAAATTCGTTGCCGGTCATAACGACGCGATCATCAACTTTTATTATACCCCAGTGGTTCTAACGACCAATTCGTTAATTTTCGATAAAAAAAACATGACGGCCTGGTGGGAGAGTGGTTTTAATTTCGCTAAATACAAAAATGTGGAACTCAACGAGATTATTCTTGATACTGAGGGGGTAGAAAACTAAGCGCTTCAATTACTTGGGGATATCTACCAAAGATCTCCTATTTCTTTTTTCACAAAAGACAGGGCCGTGGCCGATGGGGACGATTTGTCCATCGTCTGGGTCAAAATATCTTCCCTGAGCTTATCGGAAGAATCGGTTTCGCTCATGGCTGCCTTACGGATCATCTGAATGGTTGCGCTTTTGGCCGCCTTAATGATGTTCCAACATTCGTCGGTCATATAGATCTGTTGCGAAAGGTTATGCTCAAACTCGGTTTCAATACTTTTTATCAATAACGTCTCATACGCATTTTTGTCCGTTGATTTTGGAGCTATGCGAACCACCAGACTAGGTATGGCAATGCGCTCTAAAAAAAGCGCCATCCGCTCATAGGCCTGTAATCGAATGGGCAAGGTATTTTTTTGGGTGTCCTTATGCAAAAGATAACGTCGGCGGCCTTCCTCGTTATTGGTGTGTAGCCTAAAAAAGTAAAAAGCGATGGCCCCAGTAACTACAGTGGGCAACAAATAGGCAAATAATTGAAATATTCCTTCTTCGGTCATATTGGTTGATTTGTCCCGAATTATCGGGATTGGTTATCGGTTTTAGAACGAAGTAATCCTATAAAAATTATACGCTCCGAACCAATAATCAGTTCTTATTTCCATTCTTCATATTGGCCCGCACCATCAGGTAGAAGTCATCGTACTTTGGATGTATTTTAAAGTTAATCCCTTCCTTAAAATTACCGTCCTTTCCTAAAGCAACTATTCTGTTTGGTTCGATGGCGTAATTATTCTGTAAAACTTTAGCTACAGCCGCGGCCTGCCTAGCAGCCAAATCCAATTCTCCTGTCATGCTCAATCCTTCTACGGTAACTGCCATCATGGGGTTCGCGTTCAAGATAGCGGCGACTTTGGCCAGCCAACTTTGGGCGGATTCGACAACAGAAGTATTAGTTTCTGTGCCGAACAGGGTTTCAAGTTTTTCTGAAATAACCAGCGCCCCATTTGAAACGGCTACATTGGCTGCTTCCCCAAGCGACTGTTTCGCGTTGGTAAGCACAACAATGGTGGTCGAATCGTTGCGGGCAATGGCATCGTTGATGGCCTTTAGTTGCCGCTCCTTATCTTCCAAACTGGCCAATGTTCTATTGATATTATCGGAGTTTGTGGTTGAGACTTGTGCGAAACTATTCAAATTTTTGAGCAGGGTGGCATTGGCATCCTGTAATTCCACGACCTGACCTTCTAACGATTCAGCTTTTGCCAAACTCATTTTTTCTTTATTTTTAGCATCGGAGACCAATCTCTGTATTGAATCCAATCGGTACCTTAGAGACTGGATCTCGGCCTGTAGGTCACTCTTTTTCTGAGCGGTCAATAAAGGCATAGTAGACAAGCAAATCAGGGAGAGTACTAATATTCTTTTCATACGTTTTTTCATTTTGTCATTTGAGCAATTGCGTCGTAACTTTTTTGCAAAAATATGCCATTCTGGGGTATCATAAAAATTATTACTAAAGAGTAGTCAAACCAAGAATTGTTTTTGTTCCCAATTCTCGTTGTGGCTTAAGGCTAAATTATTTATTAAGATAGTCCAAACTCATCTCTGTTAAGGTTTTCACCCCCAAAAGCAACCCGCTATCATCGATCCTAAAATCTGGCGTATGGTGAGGGAACGACTCAGTGGTGCCAAGGGCCATGCCTCCAAGGAAAAAGAAGAATCCAGGCACTTTCTTTTGAAAATATGAAAAATCCTCGGCTCCGGTTATGGCCTTTTGTGTCTGAATGTTGTCCGATCCAGCAACGCGCCGCATTGTGGGCAACATTTGTTCCACCAATGCCGGATCGTTATAGGTGATTTCGGTCGCATCAATAATTTCAATAGTAGCCTCGCCTCCAAACGCTTTTGCGATGGTAGGGACCATTTCTTTCATACGCTGGTTGATATGGTCTTTCATATCATAATCCAAGGTTCTAATGGTACCGATCATTTCCGCACTTTCTGGAATGATGTTGAACCTAACCCCTGAAGTAATTTTACCAACAGTAATTACGGCAGCTTCGTCGGTCAGATCGATTTCCCTACTTATTATGGTCTGCAAACCATCTATGATTTTGGCACTTATCAAAATAGGGTCGACACCGGCCCAAGGTTGTGAACCATGGCTCTGTTTGCCTATTACATTGATGGTGAAACTTTGGGCAGCTGCCATTGCGCCCCCAGATTTATATTTGATAACCCCTACAGGTGTCTGTGAGTTAATATGCAATCCAAAAATGGCATCCACCTTGGGATTTTCCAGTACTCCTTCTTTTATCATTAAGGCTGCCCCGCCTTCTTCACCCGGAGGTGGGCCTTCTTCTGAAGGTTGAAAAATGAATTTTACCGTACCTTTTATTTTATCCTTGTTCTTGGAGAGCACTTCCGCAACCCCCATTAATATTGCCGTGTGGGTATCGTGTCCGCAGGCGTGCATTACCCCCACCTCTTCTCCGGCATAGTCCGTGACCACGGTCGACTTGTAAGGTAGATCGTTGCGTTCAGTGACGGGAAGCGCATCAATATCGGCCCTCAGTGCAATGACCTTCCCCGGTTTATTACCTTTAAGGATTCCCACGACCCCAGTATAGGCTACCCCTGTCTGTACTTCTATCCCCAAAGATTTTAAATGGTTGGCTATTTTTTCGGCGGTTTTGAATTCACGGTTCCCTAATTCAGGGTGTTGGTGGATATCCCTACGCCACTCGATCACCTTTTCGGAAACGGAATTATAATCTTGGGCTAACTTTGGACCTTGCGCCATTGTGATCAGGCTACAAATAAGCAGTAGGGAAAATAAAGAATACTTCATGTTATTGCGTTTAAAATTTAATGAGTCTGTAGTGTTCGTCCTGTAATTGGATCAATGCGGTCATGGCCGATAAAGAGAGTTGCACACCTTGGATCAAATCTTCTTTGGGAATGCCCCTAGCGTTGGATGACTGTCCGCAAAAAATGACCTGTCCCCCGACATCCAAAAGTGCCTGGATCAATTCTTGGTTCGGATTGTTCTTTCCATATCGCTTTATATAGGCCTCGTTATTCATTACATCTTTGGAGGCCTTGTTATGGAAAACAAGTGCGACCTGTAATTGGGAGATTGGAACACCGCTCTGTGCGTGCATATTCAAAAAACGGGCGACCGTTTCGATACTGGGATTGATTTCTGAATGGGCTTCGGGCGATTCCATGATATCAAAAACAGCCTTGTACTCCTTAGCGGTATCTATTTTAAAATCGGGCTGATCGATTTTGAAGACTTCCCCAAAATGTTCAATGACCGGTCCGGCGGACTTTGTTTGACCAACAGTAAGGGTATAAGAAAAAAGCAAACTGAAGAATAGAATGGGGGTTTTGAATCGACGCATCACAAAAATTAATGCATAAATATAGGAAGACAAAAGTAGATAGAATATAGAAATGGGAAAATAGAACTATATATTATTCAGAATGCATTATTAGGATTAGCAAATTACTCGATGGTTTTTATGGTGTTGGACGGTTCCAATGTTCATTATTTTGTGAATCATCATTTTAACTAGCGGTAAATTATAGCTAAATTCACACCTCCAAAAAAAGAGAAGGCTTGAGCAATTTTGTAGATGATTTGAATGACGCCCAGAAAGCCCCTGTCCTACACAAGGATGGCCCATTGATGGTTATTGCCGGTGCGGGATCTGGCAAGACACGGGTGCTTACCTACCGTATTGCCCATTTGATGTCGCAAGGGGTGGATGCCTTTAACATTTTGTCCCTGACCTTTACCAATAAGGCGGCCCGTGAAATGAAAAAGCGTATCGCCAATATTGTTGGCGCATCAGAAGCCAAGAACCTATGGATGGGTACTTTTCATTCCGTTTTTGCCAAATTATTGCGATTTGACGGCGACAAGTTGGGCTTTCCCAGTAATTTTACGATCTACGACACGCAGGATTCCCAGCGCTTGATCGCCTCCATTATCAAGGAGATGGGATTAGATAAGGATATTTACAAGTACAAGCAGATCCAGAACCGTATATCATCCTACAAAAACAGTTTGATTACGGTAAAAGCCTATTTCAACAATCCAGAGCTCGTGGAGGCCGATGCCATGGCCAAACGACCAAGGCTAGGAGAAATTTATCAAAATTATGTGGATCGTTGCTTTAAGGCCGGGGCCATGGATTTTGATGACCTACTACTCCGTACCAACGAACTTCTGACCCGTTTTCCAGAGGTGTTGATGAAATACCAGGATAGGTTCCGCTATATCCTGGTGGATGAGTACCAAGATACCAACCATTCGCAGTATTTGATTGTCAAGGCCTTATCCGACAGATATCAGAACATCTGTGTAGTGGGCGACGATGCGCAGAGTATTTACTCATTTCGAGGGGCGAATATTACCAATATCTTAAATTTTCAGCGCGACTATGATGATGTGGCCGTATATAGATTGGAACAGAATTACAGATCCACCAAAAATATAGTGAACGCGGCCAACAGCATCATTGCCAAGAACAAGAACCAATTGGAAAAAGTGGTTTGGACCGCCAATGACGAGGGCGCTATGATCAAGATACATCGGAGTTCGACCGATGCGGAAGAAGGCCGTTTCGTGGCAGGTTCAGTCTGGGAAAACAGGATGCAATACCAAATGCCCAATGGCCATTTTGCGGTGCTTTACCGGACCAATTCACAATCGCGTGCCATTGAGGACGCGCTGCGAAAAAGAGATATTCCGTACCGGATTTACGGAGGCCTTTCATTTTATCAACGGAAGGAGATCAAAGATGTGCTCTGCTATTTGCGATTGGTGATCAATCCCAAAGATGAGGAGGCATTGGTGAGGATCATCAACTTCCCCTCAAGGGGCATCGGGCAGACCACCATGGAAAAATTGGTGGTTGCCGCCAACCATTACGGGCGCTCCATTTTTGAAGTGATCGAAAATTTGGATAAGATTGATCTTAAGATCAATTCCGGCACCACCAACAAGCTACGGAATTTTGTGACGATGATCAAGAGTTTTCAGGTCATTAACCAAACTGCCGATGCTTTCACACTGGCCGAACACGTTGCCAAAAAGACAGGAATCCTGTTGGAATTCAAAAAGGATGGAACTCCCGAAGGTATCGCTAGGATGGAGAACATTGAAGAATTGCTCAATGGTATAAAGGATTTTGTGGAAGGTCAAAAAGAACTGGTCGATGCCAAGGGAAGTATATCAGAGTTCTTGGAGGATGTTGCCCTTGCTACTGATTTGGATAGGGACACTGGCGATGATGATCGTGTCGCATTGATGACGATCCACTTGGCAAAAGGTCTGGAATTCCCATATGTTTATATCGTAGGGATGGAGGAAGACCTATTCCCCTCTGCCATGAGCATGAATACTAGGAGCGAGCTGGAAGAAGAGCGTCGTTTGTTCTATGTGGCCTTGACCCGGGCAGAAAAGCAGGCCTATCTTACCTATACGCAGAACCGGTACCGATGGGGCAAACTCATCGATGCCGAACCCAGTCGGTTTTTGGAGGAAATAGATGAAAAATACGTTGAAAACCTAACCCCCTTGGACAACGCTGGGTATCGTTACAAGCCTTTGATAGATTCCGATATTTTTGGGGACGTTGATAAAAGTAAACTAAGGCAAGTAAAACCTGCCAACAGTACGGCCCCAAGTTCGTCAACCCCCAACGAGACCCAGCTTCGCAAGCTGCGAAAATTAAAGCCACAACTCGCCCAACCCATAGGTAATACCAATACCATCGATCCAAATCTGGAAGAAGGTACGTTAGTTAACCACACCCGTTTCGGGAGGGGAAAGGTCCTAAAGATAGAGGGGGTGGGAAATGACAAAAAGGCCGAAATACAGTTCGAGCAAGGGGATGTCAAAAAACTATTGCTACGGTTCGCCAAGCTCGAGATCCTTTAATTTATGGATTGCCTTACGCCACGCGACCTAACAATTTACTTATATTTGGAAAAAAATTGAACTTTACTATGTCTAAGAAACATGTTTTCATTGCTATTTTCACCTTTTTATTTACCAGTTGTGCAAAATCGGAACAAGGCGACCCAGTCGTCTTACCTGAGGAAAATATAGACCCTCCAGTGGTTGTGGACGTATATGCGCTCGATTATTGGGAAAAGGCCGTTTTGGTCTGGGGAGATGATTTTGATGGAGCGGCCATTTCAACAGACAATTGGAGTTTTGAGACGGGTGCAAACGGGTGGGGCAACAATGAACTTCAAAATTATGTCGCCAATGACAATGCTGAGGTAAGTAATGGCACCTTGAAAATCATCGCAAAGCTAAACGATGACCCTCAGATTCCTGGACGGTATACTTCTACGAGACTGAACAGTAAACAAGCTTTTAAACATGGAAGAATGGAAATCAGGGCCAAAATTCCCGATCATAAAGGCAATGGAATTTGGCCGGCCATTTGGATGCTTGGCAATAATATCCAAACGGCGGGATGGCCCGCCTGTGGGGAAATAGATATCATGGAATATGTGAGCTTCGACCCTAACAAGACGCACTTTTCCATCCATAGTACGGCGAATAACCATTTGAACGGCACCCAGATTACCTCGGGACCGATTCTCTTGGAAACCATCGAGGAAGAATTCCATAATTATGGGGTACTCTGGACGGACAAATACCTTAGATTTTATATTGACGATATTGATAATGTAAAACTGACGTTTACACGGCCCACGATTTCAAATATTGATAGCTGGCCGTTTTCCAATCCATTTTATTTTTTATTGAATATCGCCGTAGGCGGAAATTGGGGCGGTCTCCAAGGTGTCGATGACAGTATTTTTCCTGCTATCATGGAGGTCGATTACGTACGGGTGTACCAGGTTAAATAAGTTGCCCGACTAATTATTATAATCGGCTATAGGAAGGTGGGGGGTATGCTTTTAAACTAAAATCGCATTGCCTAGAGATGCGCTTCCATAAAAGTTTTCAGTTTCACCGAGGTGTCTAAAAGATCGAGGCCGATCCAACCATGGCCCCCATTAGGATATAGGGTAAATTCGTGTGTAACGTTCAATTCTTCCAATTTTGCGTTCAGATCGATTCCTTGGGAATTGGGAATTAAAGGATCTTGGGCGCCATAAAACAAAAGCGTAGGAGGCGAGGTACTTTTAGCCCTATATAGGGGGCTGACGCTTTTTAGAACCTCTATATCTTGGCCAAATTGAAAGATCAGATCTCTTAAATCCTGATTGGGGGAATTCACATAGGAATCATCTGCCAGGTTTGTTGGCCCCACCATACTACAGACCATTTTCACCTGTTTTTTGGCATCAAATTCATAACTCCACAACAGCGCCAAATGTCCGCCGGCACTCACGCCCATCAAGCCCAATTCGGAACCTATGTGATATTCGTTCTTTTTGGCCAAAAGTTCGTTTACTACGGAACTAATATCATTGATTTGCATGGGGTGGGGCGGAGTATTTTCATCCGCTAGTCGGTAGTTCATGTTCACGACCACTATATTTGGGAGTTGATCTCGGATAAAATCTTTGAATCCGGCCATATCATTTTTATCACCTTCGCTCCACCCCCCACCATGTATCAACAACATTATCTTGGTGTCGACCGTCCTGTTTTTAGGAAGGTAAATATCATATACCTGGTGGGGATCATTTCCATAGCTGACATTGGTCAGGGCCACGTACTTCATTGGGTCCGTAGTGTCTAAGGCATCGCTCCCATTCGAGCAGGACCATGCAATAGCTACTGTTATAAAAACGAATACGAAGTGTTTTAACGGTTTCATTTTAAGATCATTTCTTGAATTTATAACGAATATCATCCAAAATTGTTATACTGAATACTAGTGTAATATGTTACTGCATTTCCTTTGGGTAAAAGCAATAACCATTAACTTTACGGGTTTTAAAATGTAATGGCGGAATTAATAAAGATCTACGAGGAGAATCCAAACCCCAAGGAAATAGCTAGGGTGGTGGAAGTATTGCGCAAGGGCGGTCTGGTGATCTATCCAACCGATACGGTCTATGGTCTGGGGTGCGATATCACAAAAACGAAGGGTCTTGAGCGAATCGCCCGTATCAAGGGCATAAAACTCGAAAAAGCGAATTGGTCCTTTCTATGTGCCGACTTGAGCAACCTTTCCGACTATATCCGTCAAATCGATACGGCCACATTTAAAATCTTGAAGCGCGCCCTTCCAGGGCCCTACACTTTTATTCTACCTGGCAATAATAGCCTTCCAAAAGAATTTAAAAAGAAAAAGACAGTGGGTATCCGTGTGCCGAACAATTCAATTGCAAAAGCTTTAGTGGTTGCATTGGGAAATCCTATCGTGTCGACCTCCATCCATGACGAGGATGAGGTATTGGAATATACCACAGATCCGGAACTTATTTATGAGAAATGGGGAAATTTGGTGGATGTCGTCATCGATGGTGGATATGGCGATAATGTCGCATCGACCATCATTGATCTTTCCGAAGGAACACCATCAGTAATAAGGGAAGGCAAGGGTAGCTTGGACATCCTAAACTAACGCGCTCTGTTTTTGCCCTGTAAACATGTAGGGCTCTTAAAATAAAAAAAGTGCGCCTATAGGCGCACTTTTTAAATCTTATCAATACTCTTTAATTATTTATTGATCTTTGGGTCTTTCATCCCTTCTTC
The DNA here is from genome assembly GCA_037969055.1 of Flavobacteriaceae bacterium. Classification (GTDB taxonomy): domain Bacteria; phylum Bacteroidota; class Bacteroidia; order Flavobacteriales; family Flavobacteriaceae; genus Pelagihabitans. The sequence goes on from JBBKWR010000385.1 coordinate 17,779, forward strand.
GATCATGCTATAGAATTGATCGAGTTTTGGAAGTACCACGATTCGTGTCCTTCTGTTTTTCGATTTCTCAGTGGCCGAAACGGGGATATACTCAGCTCTTCCCGCAGCGGTCATACGCTTGGGATCAACTCCGTAGTCCTTTTGTAAAATCCTAACGACCGCTGTTGCACGTTTAACACTTAAGTCCCAGTTGTCCAATAAAACGCCACTGTTATAAGGAACATCATCCGTATGTCCTTCAACCATAAATTCGAAATCTGGCTTGTTGTTCACCACCTGCGCTACTTTGCCCAATACTTCTTTGGCACGGCTTGTAATATTGTAACTACCGCTGCTAAACAAAAGCTTGTCCGAAATAGAAACAAATACTACGCCTTTTTCAACACTGATCGTAATGTCTTCGTCATCCAAGTTTCCAAGGACGCCCTTTAGGCTTTGAACCAAGGATAGGTTAACCGAATCCCTACGGGTAATGGCATCTTGTAATCTTCGAATGGTCAAATCTTTTTCCTGAAGACTTTCCAATGATTTCTCCAAATTCTGGGCCCCTTTGGTAGTCAGGGTGGTCAAGTTGCCCATGTTATTGATCAACTCTTGGTTATTGGCCTTTAAAAAGGTGTTCTGATCTTCCAATGTTTTCATTCTGGAAGTTGCGGTGGCCTTTTCTTCTAAACAAGTATTCAATTTTACTGTCGCCGAATTCAAAAGGTCCTGCGTTTCTTTTTGTTTTGTCTCAAGATCTGCGTATTTCTTTTGTGATACGCAAGAAGACAACAACAAAGTAATTCCTAATAAGCCTAAAAAGATTTTTCTCATAATAATATTAGTAAGTATTTAATTTTTGTATTTGATTTATTTGGTCATCAATGTGGCGCAAAATTATTTATTTACGACGCGCTATAGAGTTAAAATTAGTTAATCTTTTAATAATTCGTTAAACTTTGTTACTTGATGTACGAAATGCGACCACACTATGGATTTAATTAGGTAATAATTTTTGGAAGAATTAGACTTTTCCCGTTTGCGGTTCATCTTGCCAAATTGTCTGTAAAAGCTTAAATGCGCCCGTAATATGGCGATAAAATGTCTGAATCTTCCTTGGAATATGAATCTAACGGCCGCCACTGCATCCATAAGCAATCTCGCAAAAATTATTACCAATGCCCTCCCGAGCGTGAGATTCTTTGTAATCGAGAAGAGTGAATTCCTAAAATTCAGATAGGTTTTTTTTGGATTCATGTTGCTCAAGGTAGACCCCCCCAAATGATATACCTTGGAAGTACCTACATAAAAAATCTTATAACCTCTGTTTTGGGCCCGCCAGCATAGATCCACTTCTTCTTGATGGGCGAAATAGTCCTCATCGAATCCTCCCAATTCATGAAAAATCTTCTTTCTAACGAACATACAGGCCCCTGTGGCCCAAAATACTTCCCGGGTATCATCATATTGGCCTTCATCTTTTTCCAGGGATTGGAATATCCGCCCCCGACAAAAGGGATATCCCAATTGGTCTAGAAATCCGCCTGCTGCGCCTGCATATTCAAAATAGTCGGTATTGATCAGGTCAAGTATTTTGGGTTGTACAATGGCGGCTTCAGGATTTTTCGTGAACAAGGAAACGATAGGGTCTAACCAATTTTCACTCACTTCCACGTCGGAATTCAATAAGCAAAAAATATCTGCATCAATTTGTTTCAAGGCGTCGTTATAGCCTTTCGCAAAACCCCCATTGCTATTGTTCACAATAATCTTAATGTAAGGATGGTGCTGCCTTACATAGTCAACGGAGGCATCGGTTGAGGCATTGTCAACTACATAAATATCGGTCTTCGGCGTGAAGTCGATCACGGAAGGAAGGTAACTTTTCAAGAGAAGCTCCCCGTTCCAATTGAGTATGACGATGGCGATTTTCACAACGAACGCAAATTAACGGCTAAAATCAGGAACATCTTTTAAAAATGTATAATTTTCTTTTTCAAAATCCATTTTGCAGAAAAAATGCTCCAGACCGTTAGTGACCATGAGATAGTTGGCCTTCAATTGCATATTATAACGGGCGATCTGGTCAAAGACAGTTTGGTTGATTTTAATGTTGGGCGCCTTGCATTCTACTAATATTTGTATACTGCCATCGGGGTTGAACACCACAACATCATAACGTTTTTTAATTGCATTTAAAAGCAATTGTTTTTCCACATTGACTAGGCTTTTGGGGTATTGCTTGTCCTGCATCATGTACCGGACTACATGTTGGCGCACCCATTCCTCGGGCTGTAGCACAATGAATTTTTTGCGGATCACATCAAAAATAAGGATTTTATTTTCGCTACTTTTGAAACGAAAGTTATAGGTCGGGAAATTGAGCAATTGCATGCGACAAATTTGATGATTTTTTTTGGATGGAGGAAGTAAAACAGATAGTCGACAGTATCCGAAGTGGAAATATAAAACCGGTATATTTCCTATTTGGGGAAGAAGCATTTTATATTGATAGGATTGCCGAGTTTATCGAAAAAAATGTGCTGGGCGAGGAAGAAAAGGGATTTAATCAAATGGTCCTTTACGGGCGCGACGTAGGTTTAGAGGATATCATAGGCAATGCCAAACGCTACCCAATGATGGCCGAACGGCAGGTGATCATTGTTAAGGAGGCACAAGCTCTGTCCCGTACGATTGAGAATTTAACTTCCTATGTGGAAAATCCCCAACCCACCACGGTACTGGTCTTCTGCTACAAATATAAAAAGCTTGACAAGCGCAAAAAGCTTTATAAGGCCGTCCAGAAAAATGGCGTGTTGTTTGAAGGTAAAAAGCTTTATGAAAACCAGGTGGCAGATTGGATCAGGAAGACCTTGGGACATCAGGGATATCGAATAGCCCCGAAAGCAGCTGCGCTGTTAGTAGAATTTTTGGGCACAGATCTGAGCAAGATAAATAACGAACTTGAAAAGCTACGATTGGTGCTGCCCAAGGAAACCGAAATCGGTCCCGCCCATATTGAGGAACATATTGGTATCAGCAAGGATTTCAACAACTTTGAACTAAAGCATGCGATCGGGGAGCGAAATGTGGCTAAAGCATCACAGATCATTACTTATTTTGCCCAAAATCCAAAGGATAATCCCTTTGTCCTTACGGTTAGTCTGTTGAACACGTTTTTCACACAACTGCTCCAATACCATGGACTTCAAGATCATTCTCCAAAAAATGTGGCGAGCGCGTTAAGAATCAACCCATATTTCGTTAGTGAATTTCAGACCGCGGCTAAAAATTATCCCATGAAAAAGGTCAGCCAGATCGTTTCAATTCTCCGCGAAATGGATTTGAAGGGAAAAGGGGTAGGGGCCAACGCCCTTTCGCAGAGTGATCTGCTCAAAGAACTATTGGTTAAAATTATTTAGCAACAATCGATTACTTTCCGTCGGCACTATATTTACCTGGCCCTAAAAGTATGATCACGATAAAAAAGGATAAAAATAACAAGGCCTTTTCCTTCACCCCAAAGGGATCGGCGGAATGCACCAGAAATGCTGCCGTGGCCATGGTAAGGGCGGCCGGGATGGCGGCCCAACGTGTTTTAAACCCGATGATCAAAAGCAACGGACAAACGACTTCGCCTATGATTGCCAATATCAAGGATGGCAGCGGCCCAATTCCAAACGGATCTCCGAATTTGATTTCCCCTCCGCCTATCAGTTTTTGAAATTTCGGAATGCCATGGGTAAGCAACATAATGGAAGGGGCAACGCGCAATAATAAAAGTCCGATATTCCTTAAAAGGTTGTTTTGCATGGTATCATCAGATTTAATCGCGTCAAAAATATTAATTTTTTATCAATTCCTTTAAAACAGGTTTATCTGTTAGAAGTATTATTGGATTGTGAAGAACCCTGCAATGGGTTATATTTACGAAATAAGAAAATTGCAAAAATCGTCAAACATGAAAAGAGTAACACTCGTATTTATCCTAATGTTCCTTATGGTGCAGTCAACCTTCGGACAACAGGCGCCAAACTTTGAATTTAAAGCCGATCAAATCAATATTCCGTACAAACAATTTGTCCTGACCAACGGGTTAAAGCTTTTGGTACATGAAGACCACAAAGCCCCCATTGTGGCAGTCAACGTATGGTACCATGTGGGTTCCAAAAATGAAAAACCGGGAAAGAGCGGGTTTGCCCATTTGTTCGAGCATTTGATGTTCAATGGAAGTGAAAATTTTAACGATGATTATTTCCAGGCCTTGGAGCGGATTGGGGGTACTGACTTGAACGGTACCACCAACTCGGACCGTACCAACTATTTTCAGAACGTACCTATTTCTGCCTTGGATCAAGTATTGTTCTTGGAATCGGATCGAATGGGGCATTTGTTGGGTGCCATTGATCAAGCGAAGTTAGATGAACAGCGGGGGGTGGTACAAAACGAAAAAAGACAGGGCGAAAATCAACCATATGGCAAACAACGGGACTTGCTTACCAAAGCCATGTACCCCAAAGGCCATCCATACTCATGGACGGTGATAGGAGAAATGGAAGATCTGAACGCTGCCTCGTTGGAAGACGTCCAAGAATGGTTTAAATCTTATTATGGGGCAGCCAACGCCGTAATTGCTATTGCTGGAGATGTTGATCCCGAGGATGTCCACCAAAGAGTGCTCAAGTATTTTGGGGATATCCCATCAGGACCAACCATTGTACGTCCCGAGGTAAATGTGCCCGTGCATAACGGGGATACCTATGAGGTTTACGAAGACAGAGTCCCTGAGACGCGCATACTTTTTGCTTGGAACACCCCAGAATTTGGGAACAGGGAAGACATTTACTTTGATTTGATATCGTCTATTTTAACGAATGGTAAAAATTCAAGGCTCTATAAAAAATTAGTTTATGAAGATCAATCGGCAAGTTCGGTGGTTTCCTATCAGGCCTCGAGTGAGATTGCCAGCACTTTTAATACCTGGGCCAATGTAAAACCAGGTGCGAATGCCGACGCTGTAAAAAACACTTTGGAAATTGAAATAGCAAAATTGGGCCAGGAAGGCCCTTCGGAGGCCGAGTTAAAAAGAGTGAAAGCCGATTATTTTTCAAGTTTTATCAAAGGGCAAGAACGAATTGGAGGTTTTGGCGGCGTTTCAGATATCTTGGCATCGAACGCGACCTATTTCGGCGACCCCGAGTATTATAAAACCGTTTTAAAATACGTTGAAGAGGCCACTGTCAATGATATTAGGGCAACGGTAAAAAAATGGCTCTCACAAGGCAAACATATGATAATCTGTAACCCTTTTCCAGAGTATAGTGTCGAAAAAAGCACGGTTGATCGCAGTACATTGCCGGCATTGGGAACGCCCAAAAGTGCAAAGTTTCCCAATCTGGAGCGGGCCCAGTTGTCCAATGGCCTAAACATTGTATTGGCCAAAAGAACGGGTGTCCCCACAATTGTGATGAACCTTGTGGTAAATGCAGGGTATAAGACTGATTTTTTATCCAGTCCGGGTACCGCATCTTTGGCCATGAACTTGATGGACGAAGGGACCAAGGACATGAATTCCCTTCAAATCAATGAGAAGCTTCAATTATTGGGGGCCAGCCTATATACCTTTTCAAGCCAAGATAATTCCAATGTTTATCTTAATACTTTGAAACAAAGTCTGGATGCGAGCATCGATGTTTTTGCCGATGTCATCTTAAACCCTTCTTTTCCCCAAAAGGAATTCGATAGGTTGAAAACAGAACAGGTCAACACCATAAAAAATGAAAAATCGCAGCCCTTTTCAATGGCCCTACGGGTTATGAACAAGTATCTATATGGCGAGGGCCATCCCTATAGTAATCCATATACTGGATCCGGATATGAGGAGACCGTTCAAAAATTAACGCGGGAAGATGCCCTAAAATTTTATGCCACTTGGATTAAACCGAATAACGCGACCCTAGTGGTCACCGGTGACGTGGCGATGAGTGATCTAAAGGTCAAATTGGAAAAATCGTTGGGGAAATGGAAAAAGGCAGAGGTGCCCACGATCACCTTTCCCAAACCCCAGGTCAACTCCAAGAATACGCTCTATTTGATGGATAGGCCGGAGTCGCAACAGTCGGTTATTATCGCAGGGCATCTGACAGCTAAATATGGGGATGTTTCTGAAATAGCACTTGAACAGATGACAAGTATTTTGGGTGGTGATTTTACTTCAAGGATCAATATGAATCTGAGGGAGGACAAACATTGGTCTTATGGCGCGGGGGGCTTTGTGATGGGAGCAAAACAAGAAAGACCATTTATTATGTATGGGGCCGTTCAAACAGACAAATCTGCAGAATCGGTTACTGAGCTGCGTAAGGAAATAGCGGAATTCGTAACCACTAAGCCGATAACAAAAGAAGAATTGGAAAAGGTGAAGACCAATCAGATTTTGAGTTTGCCCGGACAGTGGGAGACCAACGCTGCTGTGAACACCTCGGTCGTCAACTTGGTAAACTACAACCTCCCAGATGACTATTACCAAAAATACGATGGAAACGTGAGAAACCTTACTTTGAGCCAGGTACAAGAAGTGAGCAAAAATGTTGTGAGGCCGGGGGATGTGAATTGGTTTATGGTAGGGGATAGGGCCAAAATTGCCAGTGCTTTGGACAAATTGGGTTTTGATGCCATTATTGAAATCGATGCCGATGGAAAACCAAAGGTGCCGGCGGTGCAAGAAATCGACAAGAACATGAAGAACTAGCATAGAAAGACATACCATTTTAAATCCCGTGATCCGCGGGATTTTTTTTTTGGGGTACCAGACCTGAATTGATTGAAAGATGCTGTAAAGATTGCGCAGCAATTTGGAATTGCAACTGGGCCAGAATAGTGATTGGGAGCAGCAAGGGCCGCTGATCAAGGCTATCTTAATTTGGGATATTCCTCTGGATTGGCCTCATGCATGATGCCGTATACCTTTTCAAAGATATCCTCGGCATTGGGCTTCGAAAAATAGTCGCCATCGGTGCCATAGGCAGGTCGGTGGGCTTTGGCAGTTAGGGTCTGTGGGGCAGAATCGAGGTATTGATAGGCGCCTTGCTGCTCGATGATCTCATTGATAAGGTAGGCTGAACATCCGCCTGGAACATCTTCATCTATAACCAGCAACCTATTCGTTTTTTGGACACTTTTTAGCGTGTCGTGGTTGATATCAAAAGGTAACAAGGTCTGGGCGTCGATAACTTCCGCATCGATACCCACCTCCTTTAATTCTTCAGCTACCTGTTGGACGATGCGCAAGGTAGAACCATACGAAACCAAGGTTATATCAGATCCTTTCTTTAAGGTTTCAACCACCCCAATGGGCGTACATAATTCTCCTAAATTGCTCGGAAGCCTTTCTTTGAGCCGATATCCGTTCAAGCTTTCTATGACCAAGGCGGGTTCATCACTTTTCATGAGCGTGTTATAAAAACCGGCCGCTTGGGTCATATTACGTGGTGATAAAATATACATGCCCCGCAGCACATGGATCAATCCGCCCATGTGAGAGCCAGAATGCCAGATACCTTCTAACCTATGGCCACGCGTACGTACGATCAATGGAGCTTTTTGTTTGCCTGAGGTCCTGTACCGCAAACAGGCCAAATCATCGGTAAGGGTTGCCAAGGCATAAAATATATAGTCTAAGTACTGTATCTCTGCAATGGGCCGTAAGCCCCGCAAGGCAAGGCCAATGCCCTGCCCGATGATCGTAGTCTCACGTATTCCCGTGTCGGCCACTCTCATTTCGCCGTATTTTTTTTGTAGCCCCTCAAGGCCTTGGTTAACATCGCCAATGGCCCCCGTATCCTCCCCAAAAACGAGTGCTTCCGGGTATTTTTCAAAAAGCTTGTCAAAATTGTCCCTTAGGATGATACGCCCATCTACTTTGGGGGCATCGGCTTCATAAGTCGGTCGCACGGCAGGTATATTGGTCGCCCTATTGGGATGTTCGCTATAGAGGTTATCACTATATTTTGGCTGTGTTTCTTTCAAAAAAGTATCGATCCAGTTTTTAAGGGCATATTTTTCCGGACCTTCATTGCCCAAAAGGTACCGCAGTGCTTTTCTGGCGGTGGCGGCCAAGTCTTTTTTGACAGGCTCCTCTATAGCGATCAAGTCATTTTTTAGCCTGTGGATCAGTATTTTGTTCGCACTGTGCACCATAACTTGATCGAGATGGTGGATCAATGTTGTTTTAAGTACATGATGTTCTTGAAGGTATTCTTCCCAAGCTTCTTTTTTGGCGGCCCTGACCTCGTGCTTTATCTTTTTCTCCAACGCTTGGAGTTCTTCCTCTGTGGCTATCCCGGACTCTATTATCCAGTTTTTGAAACGCTTATTACAGTCATTTTTGGTCTCCCATTCCAAACGGTTCGAGCTTTTATAGCGCTCATGTGATCCTGAAGACGAATGCCCTTGTGGTTGGGTAAGTTCGGTAACGTGGATCACTACGGGCACGTGTTCTTCCCGGGCAATGTCGGCGGCATTTTCATAGGTGTGCATCAATGCCGTATAATCCCAGCCTTTGACCTTTAAGAGTTCATAACCCTTAAGTTCGTCTTCGCGTTGAAAACCGCTCAATATTTTTGAAATGTCCTCTTTGGTGGTATGGTATTTTGCGGGTACTGAGATACCATAACCATCGTCCCAAATGCTGATGACCATGGGTACCTGTAACACGCCGCCCGCATTGATGGTCTCCAGGAACATGCCCTCACTGGTACTGGCATTACCAATGGTGCCCCATGCGACCTCATTTCCATTGTTGGAAAATTTGGAAGCGTTGAAATTTTTTAAATTGCGGTAGAGCTTGGATGCCTGTGCCAATCCCAACAGC
>JBBKWR010000386.1:0-4077 GCA_037969055.1 Flavobacteriaceae bacterium
AACCAGATCGATCCCCATTTTTTGTTCAATTCCTTAAATTCTTTGAACTCCCTCCTCCGGGATAATAAAGCGGCTACCGACTTTGTGACGAAACTTTCATTTATGTATCGCTATATCCTGCAAAGTGGGGATAGGAACATGGTTTCGATAAAGGAAGAACTCAAATTTTTGGATAGCTACATTTATCTAATAAAAACAAGGTACCGCGATCGTTTTGAAATTGAAATCGCCATAGATGAAAACTATATGGAAAAAGAAGTACCGCCCTTGGCACTGCAGTTGTTGGTTGAAAATGCCGTAAAACACAATGAAATTTCGGAAACCAATCCGCTACATGTCAAAATTTATTCCAAGGAGGATGCCATTTACGTCGAAAATAAAATTAGGCCAAGATCTACACTGGCAGAAGGAACAGGCAATGGCCTTTCAAATTTAGGCAAACGGTATAATTTATTGGGAAAACAAAAGATGACCATTAGCACTCAAAACGACAACTTTTGCGTAAAACTACCTTTACTTAAAACGGCATGAAGGTACTGATCATAGAAGATGAAATTGCAGCAAGCGAAAATCTTGCCTTCCTGCTCCAGAAAATTGATGATAGCATTGAGGTAGTGGCCACGCTTGATTCTGTCAAAACCTCCGTAGCATATTTTGCACAGCCCCGCACTATCGATCTGGCCTTTTTGGATATCCATTTGGCCGATGGACTGTCATTCGAAATTTTTGACCAAATAAAAATCGATGCCCCCATCATTTTTACTACGGCTTATGATCAGTATGCCTTAAAGGCATTTAAACTCAATAGTATTGACTATTTACTGAAACCCATCGATGAAGAGGAGCTAACAGCCAGCTTGGAAAAGTTCAAGGGACAGGTTAAAGGCAAAGGCTTGGTCGATGACCAGGTTAGCAGCCTGTTAAAGCTGATCAAGACCCAAGTTAAAACGTACAAAACCACTTATTTGGTCAACCATAGGGACCTGATGATCCCATTAAGGACAGACCAATTGGCCTATATCTATATCGATACTGGGTTGGTGAAGGCGGTCACGCAGGACAAACAAACCTATGTCCTGGATAAGAAATTGGAGGATCTTGAAAATGAATTGGATCCAGATGTCTTTAATCGGGTAAACCGTCAATTCATTATTTGTAAACATGCTATTTCCAATATCAAGCATTACTTCGGGGGAAAACTGATCATCAATGTAAGCCCGCCCTTTGAAGAACGCATTGTGGTCAGCAAGGCAAAAGCAACGGAATTCAAAAATTGGATGGATTCTTAAACGTGTTCCCAATTGATGTAGATCACAGAATCATCAAGCTACGTTCCGCCCCTGACTTCGCCGAGTAAATGAACGTTCATGTAAACCATTTGAATCGTGTGGTAAACGAAACCACGCAAAAGTCCACCACCGAGAACATTGCATGACGATTTATGAAAGAAACAAAAGTTCTATAGAAACATAGCAATTGGAATGTATCCAAAGTTGCCTATGCCCTCCATTGTAAAGAGGCCACCCACTTTTGCAATTTCTTTAAAAACCATATCCGAATAAGTCCCTCCCAATTTAGAAAACTGTTATCAGGAGAAATAATAACCCCCGTTAATAAGCCATCCATTTTTCTGATTACCATAACCTAGAAAAAAGAAAATGCGGATGCCGTGACGGATTTTATCCTGGTTCGGCTTCCGAACCACTTTCCAATTTCAACAGTCCTTTAAAGGCATCTTCCACTGTATTTCCTTCATACAAAACTTTATAAACCTCTTCGGAAATAGGCATGTGTACCTTATAATCTTTAGCCAATTCCATAACAACCTTAGCGGTTTTTACACCTTCGGCAACCTCTGACATTTCAGCAATAATTTGGTCCAGCTTTTTACCTTGTCCCAATTGAAAACCAACGTGGTGGTTTCTACTTTTATTACTACTACAAGTGGCCACCAAGTCTCCCAAGCCGGCAAGGCCTGAGAACGTACGTCTTTTGCCACCCATGGCGGTTCCTAAGCGGGTAAGTTCTGAAAGCCCCCTAGTGATCACGGCCGCTCGGGTATTATCGCCCGCATTTGCCCCATCGCCCATACCTGTGGCAATGGCCATTATGTTTTTTAAGGCACCGCCTAATTCGCACCCGATAACATCGTTGTTGGTATACACCCTGAAGAGTCCAGAGTTGAATACACTTTGTAGTTTTTTTGCTATAATTTCATCTACCATGGCAATTACCGCCGCGGCAGCTTGTCCATTATGAATCTCTTTTGCCAAATTAGGACCGGTCAATACGCCAGCTGGATGGCCTGGCAATATTTCGGCAATTACTTCGGTCATTCGTTTTTTAGTCCCTAACTCCAATCCTTTTGTTAGGCTTACAATGGGTATCCAGGGGCGAATAAATGGTTTTGCGGCCATTAATACCTCCCTAAAATTTTGGGCAGGAACACCCATTACGATTAGGTCCGCATTTTTTACGGTATTTTCAATGGAGATAGATGCCCTTAAGTTTCGATTTAGCAAGGCTCCAGGTAGGTATTTTGAATTCTTACGATGCTCGTTGATCTCGTGTACGGTTGTTTCGTCACGTGCCCAAAGCATCGAATTTGCATTTTTGGCGGTAAGGGAAGCCACGGTTGTTCCCCATGAGCCGCCACCTAATAGTCCTACGTTTAGTTGCATATGAATAAATAGCTAATTGGGATGATGATAATCACCGGCTTCCAATTTAATTAATTAATTCGGTGACGTACATATTTCGAACTTCTTCTATATGCTTGTTTAAGTTCCTTAATTTCCAAAGCCCTGTTTCCACCGGATCCAAAACGACGACCTCAATATGGGTTGGACGTAGGAGGCTAGTGCCTTTGGGCATGGCCTTATAGGCATTTTTGATCACGATGGGAATTATGGGAACCCCTGCTTGTATGGCTAAATGGAAAGCTCCTTTTTTAAAGGGACCCAATTCGGGGGTGCCGCTTCTGGTACCTTCCGGAGCGATCGCAACCGAAATGCCATTTTTAAGAGCTTCGACCGCCGGTTTCATGGCTTCAATAGCTTTTTCCTTGTTTCCTCGATCGATATAAATTGCACCGAGTGCAGTAAAAATAGGACCAATTGGGGTCCTTTCAAGTTCTTTCTTGGCAACGCCTGTAAAGTCTTTCCGAAGCAGTTTCATAATGATAAAAAAATCGGCGGCACTCTGATGGTTGAAACAAAAAACAGCCGGTCGAATAGTATTCAAATTATGGTTCCCTTTAATGGATATTTGAAGTCCGGCCAATCGGGTGCCTAAATCACCAATACTCGCAAAAGTTGTATTGGCAGCTTCTTGTCTTGATAGGGTAACCAATCCTTTTAAAGCGCCTCTAACGGCCGAGGGATATATGCTGGCTATTGCCAAACCTGTACGTAATCCATTTACCACGGGCTTTTCTACCGGCTCTTCAAATCTAAGTATGGGCCAGTCGTTTTCAAAAGCAATCTGTGATAACCTATTATCTGGATTGGTAGCTACGGGTTTGCCCACGATCTGGAAGAGTGGATAATCTTCAAAACTATCAGAATAGAAATAGCTTTTTGATAGGTCGATATTATTTTCTTTTGCGAAGGTCCTTGCTGCTCTAGACTTTCCTTCACCCCAGCACATTTCGGCGATTCGACCTGTGAATTTACCATTGCGTACCTCCATGCGCGTACTGAACACGTCCGAAATCCCCAATTCATTTGCAATAGGGGCAATCTGATAGGAAGTAGCTGCGGAAATGATGACGACCTTATGTCCTTTTTCCAAATGCTTTCTTACCAATTCCCGGGATTCGGGGTAGATTGTTGTCGCCAAAAATTCATCGTAGACTTCTTGCCCTAAGGCGATAAAGATTTTTTCGGGAATTCCTTTGATACCCATCGCTGCAATTTTGGTCAGTATCTCAAAATCACGATTTCCGAACGAAAAAACTAAAGCGGTCATGAATTGGGTCAGGTACTCTTTTACCGTGGTATTACCGCTGAACAATCTGGATAACATGAATTTTTTTGCGGAAAAATCGTTGATCAAAGTCCGGTCCATATCAAAATA
>JBBKWR010000387.1:0-14774 GCA_037969055.1 Flavobacteriaceae bacterium
TTTTTACCATCATGGCCAACCAGTTGTGCCCGTACGTACATTAGGGAATAATCTGACTTGGCCACGTACCAAACGTCGTTCACGCCATCGCCATTGGTATCACCAGCTGCCCCATCACCTGCAAAATAATACAAGGGCCAGCCTTTATAGGTGGTCTGTTTGGCTCCGTCCGTTCTGTCGATTGTGGCAAAATCTGCGCTATCCAGTCCGGCATCTACAACTATATTTTCCTGATAAAATACGGGCCATGAATTCAAACAACCCGCTAAACAACCCGAGGTATCTTTGGTATCAATGGAAAAGAAATAGAGCGATGTGCCCTCAGCGTCGGTCAATATATTGACAAACGTACCGTTATCCGCCAGTTTTACCGTGCTCGCAGGTAAGGGTGCCATGCTGGTATTTGCGTTTACAATGGGCCACACGCCAGGCGCGGGAAAGCTGATGCCCTTGTTATCACCACGAGCTTCATCCTGTCCGAAGTAATAAAGTGGCCAACCCTTATAGGTTAATTGCGTTTTCCCGAATACATCGATATTGCCAAAGTCACCCGCATCGAGAATGCTAGGTATTTTATCCAAGGTTATTTGTGCGATCGGCCAAACGGCATCATTGGAAAAATCAGGATTGGTAAAATTATTGGTGTCCTTCGTGTCATTAATAAAACCGTAGAGTGTCCTCCCTTCAATATCCGTAAGATAGAAGGTTGTTCCATCCCCAACAGTGTAATCTTCCAAATAATTTAAGTCGTCATGCCCAACCAATTGTGACCTGACATACATCAATGAGTAATCGGGCTTGGCAATGTACCAAACATCATTGACCTGATTACCATTGGTATCGCCAGCAGCCGCGTCATTTGCAAAATAGTACAAGGGCCATCCCTTGTAGGTGGTTTGTTTGGTGCCGTCTGTCCTGTCAATGGTCGCGAAATCTGAAACCACAAGTCCAGCATCTACGGTAATGGTCTCCTTATAGAAAACGGGCCATGTGTTCAGGCATCCATCCAAACAGGCTGAGGTATCCTTGGTGTCCAAGGAAAAGAAGTAAAGCGATTTTCCGTCAGAATCGGTCAAAATTTTTCCAAATGTTGTATTATCGGCCTGTTTCACGGCGTTTGCCACTGTACCTGGATCGGGGGTATTATCGATCGGAGGATTTGGGGTATTATTTGGGGAATCGTCCGTACTACAGCCCAAGATCATCAGCGTACTTACGAAAAGTAACAAGAATAATTTTTTCATTTTTATAGCAGATATGGTTTATATTGCTGGAAGATAATCCCACAGTTACCCTATTTTCAAACAATAAAATGTGAACTGGAATAAATTGCACTTAAAAAGGAATTTTCAAGCTTAAACGAACTGATAACTTTTGAAAAAGGACAACCTTTACTTACTTACGTTACTCGCTATATCGATAATTGTCTTTATCATTGGTTATTTCAGTATGGCCTATATGGTGAAAGTAAGTACCAGCCAATTTCTGGAGATCCAAATAGAGTCTAGCAAACGGGAAGCGAGGGAATTTGCCGAACTGGTCGCCTCCCAACTGGAAAATGGCACCGACAGGGAGACGGTGATAAAAAACATCCAGAAAAGCATAGAAGGTACAGATATAGAAACTGGTTTTGTCTGCATGTTCGACTGGTCCGGTGTTGAAATTTGCCATCCTGACCCTCAAAGAATTGGGAAAAAAGCAGTCCCGAACGAATCATATGTCCGATCGATTGATGACGGGATAAATTCAGAGGATTTCTATGATTTATTGACCAATAAAAGTGCCAAGGGAGGAATAAGGGATTTTTCGGATGAAAGCGACCGGTCCGAGATTATTTATCTATATCCTGTTAGAAATTCTGACTGGATCATTGCGGCACATGCGAATATCGATAAGATCGAGAAGCAGATTGAAAAACTACGTTTCAACTTTTTATTGGTCTACCTGCTTTCAAGTGCCACCATTGTATTGCTGTGCCTACTGCTCGTTCGTTTTTTGGGCAGTTATTATGAAAAGGCCTTAGAGTCAAAAAATGAAAGATTGGCGGAAGAAGTACTGAACCTCTCCAAGTTAAACTCTGATTTGAACAGCTACAGGGACAGGGTCAATAAAAAAATTGAAGATCAGAACAAAACAGCAGTAGAAGAGGAGGATCATTCCATAAAAATCAAAAATAGGCTGCTGACCTATTATAAAGACAAGCTCATCTCCATAAAAGTAGAGGAAATCGCTTTTATTGCCACGGAAAATTCAATGGCTTGGATCACCTGTTTGGACGGCAAAAAGTACACTAATAACTCTAGCTTGGACGAACTGTACAATAGTTTGGACCCCATGTTATTTTTTAGGGCCAACAGACAATATATTATTTCGGTAAAGGGGATCGATGAAATTTTGAGATATGGTAATAACAAACTAAAGATTATATTGAGCCCTAACAACAGTAACGCTATTATCATTGGAAAGAACAAGGCTGCTGAATTTAAGAAATGGCTCAATATGTGAAGCGGATGGCTAGGGGAATGTTGCCCATCTAAATCTCGATCCCTTTTATTTTTCGATGCAATAAAATTGCCGCACTATCGGACAAACTGGCAACATAACAACAGGCATTCAAAAGGATACCATAGATAGGAATATTTGTCCGCCTATAAAATTCCGGCAGCGTACGCAATACCAAATGGCCATAACTGGACGATTCGCCTTCTTTCTGACCTATCAATGCCTTTATGTACACCTCCAAAATGTCTGCGATAATTTTATAGCCGGCAATTTCTTTATCGATGACCTCTTGGGATTGATAGATTTTCTGTACGCTCAATGAAATGATATCGTTTACCTGTGCCTTGTATTGGCTCTTTTCCAAAAGTGATACTTCAAATGTGCCGGCCATTAAGGCCTCTTCATTGGCAATGAAAATTTTAACGGCGTCTTCGATCAAGGTATTGATGGCGAGGGCACGTAAATAACTCAAACGGTCTTCCTTATAGATCAAGGAATTGAATTTTTTGGTATTGATGCTATCCTTGACCAATTTGATCAGGTATTCCAAGGCGTAGTCTTCTGAAACCAGTCCCAAGTTGATACCGTCCTCAAAATCGATAATGGTATAACAAATATCATCGGCGGCCTCGACCAAATAGGTCAAGGGATGTCTGGAAAAACTATGGTTTCCTGCATTTCCAGTTCTTGGCAGGCCCAAGGCTTCGGCAACTTCCTGAAAGCTTTCTTTTTCAGACTGAAAAAATCCGAATTTCTTATCAGCAATATGTTGGGTGGGTTTTTTGGGGAGCGATTCTTTTGGATACTTCATAAAAGCCCCCAAGGTGGCATAGCTAAGTCGCAGTCCGCCAACGACGCCTTCACGTGATTCGGTCAGAAGTTTGAAGCCATTGGCGTTCCCTTCAAAATTAATGATGTCCTGATACTCTTTTTCAGTTAGAACCGACGCGTATTGTTTCCCGTTACCATTTTTAAAATATTCCCCAATGGCCTTTTCACCGCTATGTCCGAAAGGTGGGTTGCCAATGTCATGGGCAAGGGAGGCCGCCGCTACGATGGCGCCAAAATCATTGAATTGATAGCCATGTACGGCGTTCAAGTGTGGATGTTTTTCAAGTATTTTTTTGCCCGCAATCCGCCCCAAACTCCTTCCCACAACCGATACCTCCAAACTATGGGTCAAGCGGGTATGTACAAAATCGGTTTTTGATAACGGGATGACTTGGGTCTTGTCCTGCAAGCTCCTAAAAGCAGAAGAAAAGATGATGCGGTCATAGTCAACTTCAAATCCCAAACGGGTCTCATCCTGTTCTTTTCGTAATCTTTTATGCGTATCGCCTTGTCGTTTAAGGGAGAGGAGCTGTTCCCAGTTCATAGGGTTGGTTTATAAGATGCAAGATACATTTTTTTCAAGTTTCGGCCCGAATTACAGCTACTGTTAACTTTCTCCTTATTACATAACATTTAAGTAACACAATAACAATGGATAGTTAATCTGGACCTAACATCACCTTTACAACATGATGCGTTCTTTGCGCTGGTATTTAAACATAGTAAATAATAAACATGAAAAAAATTCTAATGGGTGTGCTGCTTATTGTAGCGACATCATTGAGTGCACAGGAGATTAGTAGTATAGTGGGAAAATTGACGGATAAGGAAGCGAACAATGAACCCTTGGTATTTGCAAATGTCATTATAAAAGGAACAACAAAAGGCACAACTTCTGATTTTGATGGCCTTTTTGAGTTGGCCAACATAGAACCGGGTAACTATACAGTTGTTTTTAGCTTTTTAGGGTATGAAACAATTGAAATCCCGACAGTAGTGGAACCAGGCAAGGTGACGACAATAAACGTGACGATGTCGGCCAATGCAGGCGTGGAATTAGAAGGCGTTACTGTTACAACCGCTGCGAGAAAGGACTCAGAATCGGCCTTATTGTTGGACCAGAAGAAAGCGATCGAGATCAGGGAAAGCATAGGGGCCCAGGAATTGACCAAAATAGGGGTTACGGATGTGGCCACGGCAACAACAAAAATTTCTGGTGTCTCCAGTAGTGAAGCTTCGGGCGATGTATTTGTGCGTGGTTTGGGCGACCGATATTTATCGACTACCCTTAATGGCTTGCCAGTTCCGTCGGATGATGTCGAGCAGAAAAATATTGATCTTGGGTTGTTTCCAACAAGGGTCATTCAAAATGTAAGCGTTAGTAAAACTTATGCCGTTCAGTCTTCTGCTGATCAATCTTCAGGGACGATTAACGTAACCAGTAGGGAACTAAAAGGTTCCGAGGAAATTGCCGTAGGACTACAGGCCGGCATAAATTCCAATGTGGCCCAAAGTGGGGTTTTTGACAATTTTAAGGTCTCCCCTAATCAGAGAAATGTAGATTTCGGCTTTTTTGACCAAAACGCTTCGACCCGCGATTTAATAACCATACAAGGGTGGAACAATAAACAGCAGAGCAACCCAATTAACTATTCGTATTCGATAAGCGCCGGCAAAAGAATCAAAGAGAAGTTTACCGTATTTTTGACTGCATCCCAAAATCAGTCCTATGAATATGGAGAGGGCTTGTTCCGACAATTCCGTTCCAACTTTATTGATGACACCATTACCGATGCTACGGTTTATAACAAGAAAATAATTACCAGTGGGCTTTTGGACCTCTCCTATAATCCCAACGAAAAAAACAAATTTAAATCAAGCACTTTTTTCGTTAACAAATTGTCTGATGAAGTTTATGAAGGTGGTAGAAATGGTGAAGGAACCATTTTTGAAGAAACCGATCCCGTTGAAGGGCTGGCCCAATTTGTAAGGGATCAAAATATAAAGCAGACCCGATTATTGGTCACTCAATTATTGGGCTCGCATACTATCGGCGAAAAGAACACAATAGAATGGGCTGGGGGTTTTAATATGGTAAATGCCGATGAACCGAACCGAATTCGGAATGAGGTGAATTTTGATCCTAACTCGAATTTCGTTCAACTGGGAAGAACCGGTGGTTTTCAACAGCGGAAGTCAAAGCAAGAGATATCCGACGTGGAATTCAATGGATTTCTTAAAGATGTGATTGATATTATTGATGATGGGGATAATGGAAGAATCTTCAAGGTAGAACTGGGCCTGAACTATAGAAACAAGCAAAGGGATTTCAAATCGTTGTTTGTAGGGGTTGAGGAAAGTTCAACAAACGATATCAATCCACCATCTATCGACAACATTGGTTCGATCATCAGAAATGAAAATTTCTTTTCCGGGCAACTTGAACTCAATGAGCTGCTGGCCGATCTTTATAATGGAAAACTGGAGTCGAAAGCGGCTTTCGCTGATTTTAATATAGGTCTCGATAAGTGGAACTTCAATGCAGGCCTTAGATATCAGAACGATGATATAAGTGTGAATTACGATGTGGGCAATATTCCGGGAAGGAAGGGCGAAAGCATCAAACAATACAATAATCTATATCCCAGTCTTAATATCAAATATGACCTGAGCGAAAAAAGCGCACTTCGTTTGGCATTGAGTAAGACCATTACCCTTCCTGAGTTCAAAGAAGTATCCCCATTCGAATATGTCTCACAAACAGGGCAAGTTACAAGAGGTAATCCTGATTTGGAAGCTTCCAAAAATCTCAATTATGATTTAAAATGGGAATATTTTCCTTCTTTCGGACAATTGGTGTCTTTGGCAGCATTTTATAAAGACATACAAGATCCTATCAATAAGGTTCAGGACAGGGGTTCTGCCGGCGTATTTTCCTATTTCAATTCTGGGGATAAGGCGGAGGTATATGGGTTTGAATTGGAAACGAAAATCGATTTGTTTCAAGCGATTGAGGAAGGTGAAAGCCCTACTGGGATCAATTTGGATCTTAACTTCAACGCCACCCGAATGTGGCATTCCCAAGACCTAAAAGAAGTACGGGCCGAAGATGGGACCTTTATCCGAACCTTTCGTTACAAAAACTTAACAAAGACCGGTTTACAAGGGGCTTCTGATTGGATTGTTAACACAAGCTTAAACTTTTCAACACCTTCGGAAAATCCCTTTTCAGCATCTTTGATCATGAATTATGCCTCTGATAAAATATATGCTTTGGGTGCGCCGGAAATACAAAGTCAGAGTGACACATTTTACAACGACGCCATTATCGAAAAAGGATTTGTTGCCATGGATGCTACGTTGACAAAGGAGTTTGGAAAAAGCTGGACACTGCGTTTCATAGGAAGAAACCTGCTCAATCCAGAAATCAGAAGAACGCAATTGGTCAAACCCAGCACCACCGGAATTGAAACGGATGAAACGGTACGTTCCTATACGAGTGGGGCTACTCTGAGTCTCGGAGTTAACTATAGTTTTTAATCATCAATAAATAATTTAACAAACATGCTAATTATGAAACTGAAAACAAGTAATTATTTAATGATGTGTGCCATAGTGCTCACATTGGTTTTGGCAAGCTGTAGTGGTAACGACAATGGGGGCGGGGATCCGCTTCCGGACGCGACCTGTACGGATGGCAAACAAAATGGCGATGAGACCGGGGTTGATTGTGGAGGTTCTTCCTGTAATATCTGTCCTGTGCCGGAGAGCACCGATCTTTCGGGCAACTTGGAAGAGGACCGTACCTTGGATGCTTCCAAGCAATACAAGATTACGGGTACTTTTAGTATAGTTTCAGGAGTTACCCTGACCATTCCTGCAGGTACAAAAATCGTTTCTGAAAAAGGGACCGACAAGTATATCGTTGTACAAAAAGGGGGTAAAATCGATATCCAGGGAACCGCGGCGAATCCAGTAATCATGACTTCCGCTGGGGAAACACCAGGGGATTGGGGCGGTTTGGTCATCGCTGGTAATGCGACCACAACAGAAGGCGTAGACGCAACTGCGGAAGTTGGGGGCATCAAGTACGGGGGTAGTAACGATGCCGACAACTCAGGTTCGATCCAATATTTGGTCATTAATTATGCAGGGGCCCAGATCAATGCCGAATCACAGTACAATGGACTTACCTTATACTCGGTTGGATCAGGTACCACAATCGACAATGTTGCCATGTTGAACGGCACGGATGATGGGGTAGAGTTCTTTGGTGGCACTGTTAGTGTTTCCAACATGTACTTGGAAAACAATGAAGACGATGCGGTCGACTGGACCGAAGGTTGGAGCGGAACAATTACCAATACCTATGTTTTGCATACCAAAGAAGGTTTTTCTACGGCAGCTGAAGGGGATGGATTAAATAATAATCCGAAGTTCATCAACTATACCGCGGTTTCTTCGGTTGGGGGTACCGCCCTTCAATTCAAAAAAGAGTCGGGCGCAACCATTACTGGTTTGTCATTGGCGGGCTATGATACCACTATAGACATGAAGGATGCAGGGCCGTTGGCGAATGTTCAAATTGACGGGGTAGATGCTGATCCAGCGGCAACCTATATTGCTTCCCCAACAGTTAACATTGGTTCATTTGCTTGGGTAAACTCGAATACCGAGGTGCTAACAAGTGTTTTATCCGGGAACATTGCTGCAGATATGACCTTGAATGCGCAAATTACTTATTTCTTGAGCAGCACCTTGAGTGTTGAGGCTGGTGCAAAGTTAACCATACCTGCCGGGACGAAGATTATCGCGGATGTGGAAACAGGCGATGCAACATCGACATATATTGTGGTGCAGAAAGGCGCACAGATAGATGTCCAAGGAACTATGGCCGCACCGGTGATCATGACTTCAAATGGGGAAAGCCCTGGAGATTGGGGTGGACTCGTAATAGCTGGAAATGCTACCACAACGGAAGGGGTTGACGCCACAGCGGAAGTCGGTGGAATCAAATACGGTGGCAGTGATGATACCGATAATTCAGGTTCCATTAAATATATGGTAATTAACTATGCCGGGGCACAGATCAACGCCGAATCCCAGTTTAATGGTTTAACGCTTTATTCGGTAGGTTCCGGGACCGTAATCGAAAATGTTGCCATGCTCAATGGTACGGATGACGGGGTCGAATTCTTTGGAGGCACGGTATCCGCTACCAATATGTACTTCGAAAACAACGAGGACGATGCTGTGGATTGGACCGAAGGCTGGAGCGGAACATTGACCAACGCCTATGTTTTGCACAACAAAGCTGGTTTCTCGACCGCTGCGGAAGGCGATGGGATCAATAACAATCCGAAATTCGTGAATTTCACGGCAATTTCTACGGCAGATGGTACCGCATTGCAGTTTAAAAAAGAATCTGGTGCTACCATCACGAATCTATATTTGAGCGGTTATGCCACTTTGGTCGACATGAAAGATGCAGGCCCCTTGGCCAACGTCCAGATCGATGGGGCCGATGCTACTGTTGCTGGTCCTTATAATATGGGCACCCAAGTCGATATTACTATGTTTGATTGGGCTATGGGAAACTAAAGCTTCGATTAAATACCACTGGAAACCTTGCCTTCGGGCAGGGTTTTCTTTTTTTTGGGGCTTAATCGGTCTTAACATTTAATTATCCAAACGACGTATTTTGCTTTTAGCTTACAAACATATAATCTGTACATAACTTTTAGTTAACGTTGGCATCCTTTCTTTGTTCAATTAAAATTCCATTTAAATGAAGAACCTAATTGTCCTGATTGCCCTTCTTACGTTTGCAGGCCTTTTTTCACAGGGAAAAGGTTCCATTACCGGAAACATAGTAGATTTGGAGATGAACAATGAACCCTTGTTGTTGGCAGAGGTGAGCCTAAAGGGTACGGCAATTAAGACCCGAACAAACTTGATGGGTAATTTTGAAATCATTGATATCACCCCTGGCAATTATACTTTGGTCGTTGGTTTTTTGGGCTATGATACGGTCGAAATACCTGTTCAAGTAACAATCAGTAATATTACAGTAATAAACAAAGGTCTAGGAGTCAGGTCCATTAGTCTCGCGGATATTGCGGAACTGGTTACCAAAGACAGTGCTTTTGGAAGACCTATCGCTGGTAGTGATGGTGATAAGCCATAACTTATTTTAAATAATATTGGTCACAAAAAAAAGCATCCCGAATTTTCGGGATGCTTTTTTATATAGTATGCAGGTACCGCTAGTCTTTGGTGACCACCTTCGATTTACTTTCCTTATCAATGACACTTGCAATAACATTATTATTGAACGATACTTCTTTCACTTTATCGTTATCCCAAAAAAGCCAGTTACCTGTTTTTACTCCTTTGTTATAATGTCCTAGAGAAATTTTATCGCCTGTTTCATCAAAACTTACCCATTCCCCATGAAGTTTCCCGGCCAGATCGAAAGTCCCCTCTTGGCTTATCGTTCCATTTTCATGGTAGTAGGTGGCCTCTATCAAATTGGTTTCTTCATTATGCTTCAATTCTTTCTTCTGCTGTGCAAAAGTTGCAAGCGCAAATGAAAACGCAACAAAAAACAATATATACTTTTTCATAATCTCAATTATTGTGATACTAATATACAAAACTAACAATTAATATACATTCACATAACGTAAACTTAACATTGAAATTGCAGGGTACCATGCATTAAACCGCTATATCCGCTGGAAAAATTAATGATTACTTAATGTTCGCGTTACTTTTGGGTCAATCGAAAATTTAATCTTTGTAAGGTCTTAAGACAAATTTAGGATTTCATGCGGAGATTAGTTTTTGTCGACTATTTTTATGAGATCCAGAAGCTACCTAGGCCTAGGTAGCTTCTTTTTTTAAAGTTTATCCAAGATATAACAATGGGGAAACATTCAGTTAACATTGGAGTTGGTTATTTGCAGCGACAAAAACTGAATACCTAATGAAAATCAAACACCAAGCCCTAGGGCTAATTTTATTCGTAACATTGCTATCCAATGCACAAGAGACCAACGCACCGGTTTTTGGAAAAGGAATATTTAACTTGGTCGGTCAGGACAGCACTTGGAGTATGCACATTGCTGCCAGGATGCAATTTTTAGCCATCAGCACTTGGGACAAAGACGCTAGTGGCGGTTTGGTAAGCCCAGAACAGAGTTTCTTGATCCGTAGGGCACGTCTAAAGTTTGATGGTTTTGCCTATACCCCCAAATTGCAATATAAAATTGAGCTGGGACTATCCAACCGTGATATGTCAGGCTCATCTGCCTTTACGAGCGATTCCCCAAATTATGTCATGGATGCGGTGATCATGTGGAACTTTTATAAAAATTTTGAACTTTGGGTGGGGCAGACAAAGCTTCCCGGCAATATTGAGCGGGTCATTTCTTCGGGGAATTTACAGCAGGTAGATCGTTCCCTTTTGAACAATAGTTTCAATATTGATCGTGATATAGGAATTCAATTACGGCATCATTTTATGGTCGGCGAAAATTTCGTGATACGCGAAAAGTTTGCCATCTCCCAAGGGGAAGGTAGAAATGTTACCACTGGAAATCTAGGAGGTCACCAATACACCACCCGACTTGAAATTCTACCACTTGGTGAATTTGCCAGCGAGGGCGATTATAGTGGAGGGGATTTAAAAAGGGAAAAAACGCCTAAACTGATGTTGGCGGCCACCTATGATATGAATCAAAATGCGGTAAAAAATAGAAGTAATCTAGGCTCGTATATGCCCAATGATGTTGGTTTTTATGAAACAAACATCAATACCCTCTTTTTGGATGCCATGTTCAAATACAATGGGTTTTCACTGATGGGCGAATATGCGAACAGGGATGCCAAAGATCCAATCGCAAAAAATTCTGATGGATCGGCAACCGGTGATGTGGTGCAAGTAGGCGACGGTATAAACCTTCAAGCCGGATATCTCTTCCCTAGCAACTGGGAGGTTTCCGGAAGGTTCACAAATATTAAACTCGATGAAAATATTACTGGGGACCCAGCGGAAACACAATATACCTTAGGGCTTTCAAAATACCTTGTAGGCCATAAGCTCAAAGTACAGACAGACCTGAGCTATCTAAATGTTGACGGGGGAACCGATCAATTAATGTACCGGTTACAATTCGACCTGCATTTCTGATCTTTAGATATTGATGAACAACAAAGACAAATAGTATCCATCTTAGTGATAACGGGAATAAAAAAACCATAGCTTCAAACGAAATTTTAAAAAAAACATTATACCATGAAAAAAATAGTAACAATCATCTCATTTGCCCTTGTTTTAGGAGCATGCGGGGAAAAGAAAGATAAATCTGCCAATGACGGTGCAGGGGTGGCCGATTTGGAAGGAACCATTAAAGTTGATGGTTCCAGTACCATTTATCCCATTACAGAGGCGGTGGCCGAAGAATTTAGAAATGTACAACCTGAGGTGAAGGTCACCATTGGCGTTTCAGGAACAGGCGGGGGATTTAAGAAATTTTCCAGAGGCGAAACCAATATTTCAAATGCTTCCCGCCCCATCAAAGATGCTGAAAAAGCGTCCTGTGCCGAAAACAATATTAAATATGTCGAGCTCGAAGTTGCCTACGATGGACTCGCTGTGTTGGTCAACCCCAAAAACACCTGGGTGGATAGCTTTACCCCTGCGGAGTTAAAGAAAATATGGGAGCCTGCCGCGCAGGGTAAGATTATGCGGTGGAACCAAATAAGACCTGAATGGCCCAATGAGGAAATTCATTTATTCGGACCTGGCGTTGCCTCTGGAACCTATGATTATTTTACGGAAGCCATTGTGGGTCAAAGTGGATCGAGCAGGGGGGATTTTACCGCCAGTGAAGATGACAACGTTCTGGTTCAAGGAATTTCAGGTGACACCTATGGATTGGGATTTTTTGGCCTGGCCTATTACGCCGAAAACAAAGACAAACTAAAATTGATCGGAGTGCATAATGGTACCGAAGTGGTTAAGCCAAGCTTGGAAACGGTAAGTAATGGTACTTATAGTCCACTGTCAAGACCTTTGTTCATCTATGTGAACAGCAGTTCCATAAAATCTCCCGAAGTTTTGGCCTTCGTTGATTACTATTTAGATAACGCTGGGGAACTGTCAGAAGATGTTGGATATATCCCATTGCCTGATGAGCTTTACAGAGAACAGAAACAAAAATTTGCTGCATTTGTTGAGGACAATAAATAAAGTAAGAATATTTTTGAAGCTTGATCAGGTGTCTTTTGATGCCTGATTTTCTTGTCTTAAAAAAAAGGGATATGCAAAAAATTAAAGAACTGGTCATTGAAAGATCCCTAATGGTCAGTTCTTTGATAACCATTGGGGTTACCGTTGGCATTATTTTGGTGCTATCTGTCGAAGCCGTACAATTCTTCAGGGAGGTTTCCATAGTTGATTTTTTTACGGATAGCCAATGGACACCCTTATTTACGGAAAAACATTTCGGAATACTTCCACTCCTTACCGGGACCTTGCTTACCTCGATCATAGCGATTGCCGTGGCTTTGCCCATTGGCTTGTCGATCAGTATCTACCTAAGTGAATATGCCCCTAAAAGCTTCAGAAAGACGGTAAAACCTTTATTGGAACTTTTGGCGGCCGTACCTACAGTGGTTTACGGATTTTTCGCTTTGGTGGTCGTAACACCATTTTTACAGCAATTTATTCCGGGCCTATCTGGGTTCAATTCCTTGTCGGCAGGTATCGTCATGGGAATTATGATCATTCCCTTCATCTCATCGCTCAGTGAAGACGCTTTGCACGCTGTGCCTAGTTCGCTACGGGAAGCCTCCTTTGGGATGGGGGCGACCAAATTACAAACTTCGTTCAAGGTAATGGTTCCAGCTGCTTCTTCAGGCATCATCGTGTCCATAATTTTGGCGATATCAAGGGCCATTGGGGAAACCATGATCGTCGCCATTGCCGCTGGCCAACAACCTAGACTTACGTTAGACCCAACGGTTCCTATAGAAACCATTACGGCCTATATAGTACAAGTTTGTCTGGGAGATGTACAGCATGGCTCATTGGAATATCGGACCATTTTTGCGGCAGGGATTACATTGTTTGCGTTCACTTTTTTATTAAATACGATTAGTTTTGGAATTCGAAAAAAATACCAGGAGAAATATGAATAACATTCGGAAAAATAGGTTGAAGGACCAAGCATTCAAATTCTGGGGTATTTTTTGTACCCTTATTGGTTTGGTGCTTCTCGTTATTTTTATCGGGGATATTCTTATTAGTGGTCTTGCCAGGATCAACTGGGACTTCATCACGAGTCTTCCTTCCCGTAAAGCTGAGAATTCCGGAATTTTAACCGCATTGTTGGGGAGTATTTGGATCCTGCTGCTTACCACGGTGATTGCTTTTCCGATAGGGGTTGGCGCAGGCATTTATTTGGAGGAGTACTCAAAGAAAAACAGGCTATCCGCACTTTTGGAAATCAACATATCCAATCTTGCAGGGGTTCCATCAATAATATACGGCTTATTGGGTTTAGAGGTGTTCGTAAGAATCATGAGCCTTGGCCCCAGTGTACTGGCCGGGAGTTTAACTTTGTCGTTGTTGATCCTCCCCATCGTAATCGTAGCCACACGGGAAGCCATAAAAGCGGTGCCCAAATCAATTAAGGATGCCTCGTATGCCTTAGGGGCTTCAAAATGGCAGACCATTTGGCACCAGTTGCTGCCGGCTTCGGGAGGAGGCATATTAACAGGGGTTATCTTGGCATTGTCAAGGGCAGTGGGAGAAACGGCACCGTTAATAGTGGTTGGGGCTTTGGCCTATGTGCCGTTTTCCCCTTCATCCCCCATGGATGAATTCTCGGTATTGCCGATCCAAATTTTCAATTGGATTTCAAGGCCACAGGCCGGATTTATTGAAAATGCGGCGGCGGCCATCATCATATTACTTTTGATTACTTTTATAATGAACGGTATTGCGGTCTATTTTAGAAATAAATGGCAAAAGAAATGGAAATAATTATGGAAGAACCTTTTGTAGAAGATTTGGGATTGGATAGCGTCATCGATCTCTCGTTAAAAAAGACGCCAAAAATAGAAGCCAAGGATATTAAAGTGTGGTATAGTGATTTTAATGCCATCAAGGGGATTGATATGTCGATCAAGCCAAATACGGTAACAGCATTTATAGGTCCTTCTGGCTGTGGAAAATCTACCTTCCTTCGGTTGTTCAATAGAATGAACGACTATATTGATGGATTTAAAATGGAGGGTAAAATAAATATCAACGGCAAAAACATTTACAAGAAAAAGGTCAATGTGGAAGAGCTTAGGAAAGAGGTGGGGATGGTATTCCAAAAACCCAACCCATTTCCGAAATCAATTTTTGAAAATGTCGCATATGGATT
>JBBKWR010000388.1:0-4681 GCA_037969055.1 Flavobacteriaceae bacterium
AATCCATATGCGACATTTTCAAAAATTGATTTCGGAAATGGGTTGGGTTTTTGGAATACCATCCCCACCTCTTTCCTAAGCTCTTCCACATTGACCTTTTTCTTGTAAATGTTTTTGCCATTGATATTTATTTTACCCTCCATTTTAAATCCATCAATATAGTCGTTCATTCTATTGAACAACCTTAGGAAGGTAGATTTTCCACAGCCTGAAGGACCTATAAATGCTGTTACCGTGTTTGGTTTGATCGACATATCAATCCCCTTGATGGCATTAAAATCACTATACCATACTTTAATATCCTTGGCTTCTATTTTAGGCGTCTTTTTTAACGAGAGATCGATGACACTATCCATTCCTAAATCTTCTACAAAAGGTTCATCCATAATTATTTCCATTTCTTCTGCCATTTATTTCTAAAATAGACCGCAATGCCGTTCATAATAAAGGTAATCAAAAGTAATATGATGATTGCCGCGGCCGCATTTTCTATGAATCCGGCCTGTGGCCTAGAAATCCAATTGAAAATTTGGATCGGCAATACCGAGAATTCATCCATAGGGGATGATGGGGAGAACGGCACATAGGCCAAAGCTCCAACGACAATTAGAGGTGCGGTTTCGCCAACTGCCCTCGACAATGCTAAGATAACTCCCGTTAATATACCTCCCCCAGAAGCTGGCAGCAACTGGTGCCAAATGGTCTGCCATTTTGAAGCCCCTAAGGCATATGACGCATCCTTAATTGATTTGGGCACCGCTTTTATGGCTTCCCGTGTGGCTACGATAACGATGGGGAGGATCAACAACGACAAGGTTAAACTCCCAGCCAGTACACTTGGACCAAGGCTCATGATCCTTACGAATACCTCTAAACCCAATAAACCGTATATTATTGATGGAACCCCTGCAAGATTGGAAATATTGATTTCCAAAAGTGCGGATAGCCTATTTTTCTTTGCGTACTCCTCCAAATAAATCCCTGCGCCAACCCCAATCGGAAAAGCAATCACCGTGGTAAGCAGCAGAATCCAAATACTCCCCATCAATGCGGTCAATATTCCTGAATTCTCGGCTTTTCGGGAAGGAAGACTCGTAATGAAGTCCCAATTGATCCTGCCGAGGCCACTTATTAGAATATCACCAATAAAAATCACAAGTAGCACCAACCCAATTAGGGTACAAAATATACCCCAGAATTTGAATGCTTGGTCCTTCAACCTATTTTTCTTGATGTTATTCATATTTCTCCTGGTATTTTTTTCGAATGCCAAAACTTATCGTATTCAATAAAAAAGTGAACACAAACAAGGTAATCCCTGCCGCAAAAATGGTCCGATATTCTAATGAGCCATGCTGTACATCTCCCAGACAAACTTGTACTATATAGGCCGTTATGGTTTCAATGGGAACAGTTGGGTCCAATGTCAGTCTGGGTTGCTGGCCCGCAGCGATAGCGACGATCATTGTTTCCCCTATGGCCCTTGATATCGCCAAGATTATGGACACGATAATACCGGAAGAGGCAGCTGGAACCATTACTTTGAACGCCGTTTGTAATTTGGTCGCCCCCATTCCAAAGGAAGCTTCCCGAAGCGAGCTAGGCACAGCGTGCAAAGCGTCTTCACTGAGCGATGAAATAAAGGGAATGATCATAATTCCCATTACGATACCGGCCGACAAGGAATTGAATCCAGATAGGCCAGGAATAAATTGCTGTAAAAATGGTGTTACGACCACCAAAGCGAAAAATCCGTAAACCACTGTAGGTACGGCCGCCAAAAGTTCCAATAAGGGTTTTACCGTCTTTCGGAAGCTTTTCGGTGCATATTCACTTAGGTAGATACTGATCGACAAACCAATGGGCAAAGCCACGGCAATCGCTATGATTGAGGTAAGCAAGGTTCCGGTAAGGAGTGGGAGTATTCCGAAATGTTTTTCCGTAAATAAGGGTGTCCATTGGCTATCTGTAAAAAAGTCAATTATGGATACCTCCCTGAAGAATTGTACGGCTTCGACAGATAGCACCAAAATAATGCCAACGGTAACCCCAATGGTTATTAAAGAACTGACCAATAGGGATCTTTCAATGACCAGTTCTTTAATTTTTTGCATATCTCTTTTTTAAGACAAGAAAATCAGGTATCAAAAGACACCTGATCAATCTTCAAAAATAATCTTACTTTATTTATTGTTCTCCACAAATGTGGCAAATTTTTGTTTCTGTTGGCTATAAAGCTCATCAGGCAATGGGATATATCCAACATCTTCTGACAGTTCCCCAGCGTTATCTAAATAGTAATCAATGAAGGCCAAAACTTCGGGAGATTTTATGGAACTGCTGTTAACATAGATGAACAAAGGTCTCGACAATGGACTATAAGTGCCATTTCTAACCGTTTCCAGGCTTGGCTTTACCACTTCGGTACCATTATGCACTCCGATCAATTTTAGTTTGTCTTTGTTTTCGGCATAATAGGCCAGGCCAAAAAATCCCAATCCATAGGTGTCTCCTGAAATTCCTTGAACCAGCACGTTGTCATCTTCACTAGCGGTAAAATCTCCCCTGCTCGATCCGCTTTGACCAACAATGGCTTCGGTAAAATAATCATAGGTACCAGAGGCGACACCAGGTCCGAATAAATGGATTTCCTCATTGGGCCATTCCGGTCGTATTTGGTTCCACCGCATAATCTTACCTTGCGCGGCAGGCTCCCATATTTTTTTTAATTCTGCAGGGGTAAAACTATCCACCCAGGTGTTCTTAGGGTTTACCAACACAGCGAGTCCGTCGTAGGCTATTTCCAGCTCGACATATTTAATATTGTTTTCGGCACAGGACGCTTTTTCAGCGTCTTTGATTGGGCGGGAAGCATTTGAAATATTGGTTTCGCCTCTGGAGAATTTCTTAAATCCACCGCCTGTTCCTGAAACGCCAATGGTGACCTTCACCTCAGGTTGTACATTTCTAAATTCCTCGGCCACCGCCTCGGTAATGGGATAAATGGTACTGGAACCATCAACTTTAATGGTTCCTTCCAAAGCGGCCACCCCTGCACCGTCATTGGCAGATTTATTTTTCTTTTCTCCGCATGCACCCAGTACAAGGGCAAATGAGATAATTGCTACTATTTTTTTCATGGTATGATGTTCTTTATTTAAATTTTAGATTGAAGCTATGATGTTTTTGTTCCCATTATCACTACGATCGATACAATTTGTGTTTGTTATACATTAAAATCTTATGATCAGAAATGTACGTCCAATTGTAGCCGGTACATTAGTTGATCGGTTCCCCCATCAACATTTAGATAGCTCAGGTCTGTTTGTACTTTGAGCTTATGACCAACAATATATTTTGAAAGCCCCAACGTATATTGTGTTTCCACTGTTTCCCCTGTAATGTTTTCATCGAGTTTAATATTCGTGAATCTTCCGGAAACCTCCCAATTACTTGGGAACAGATACCCTGCCTGGAGATTTAGACCATCCCCGATTTGAACCACATCGCCCGTGGCAGATCCATCTGAATTTTTTGCAATGGGATCTTTGGCATCCCGGTTAGCATATTCGCCCATCAAGGAAAACCCATTGTATTTAAACATGGCATCCAAAAAGAAGGTATTGATGTTGGTCTCATAAAAACCAACATCGTTGGTCATATAAGAGCCTTGATTGCTCCTTTCTTTTACGGCATTTTGATTGATGTCATAAGTAGCAGCAATCATCAATTTCGGAGATTCTTCCCTTTTAAGGTCTCCGCCACTGTACTCCCCATCGCTCGCAAATTCGCCCAGCGGCAATAATTCCAACCGAGTTGTATACTGGTGACCCCCTAAATTTCCAGTGGTAATATTCCTTCCTTCCCCTTGGGAAATCGCGAACTTTTCGCGTATCACAAAGTTTTCGCCCACCATAAAATGATGTCGTAGTTGAATTCCTAAATCGCGGTCTATATTGAAGCTACTGTTCAAAAGGGAACGATCTACCTGTTGTAGATTGCCTGAAGAAATGACCCTTTCAATGTTCCCGGGAAGTTTGGTCTGCCCCACCCAAAGTTCAAAATTTTCGTAGAAGTTCCACATGACCACCGCATCCAAGATATAATTCGGGGAATTGCTGGTAAATGCAGAGGCTCCTGAAATATCGCGATTGGATAGTCCCAGCTCCAATTTATATTGCAATTTGGGCGTATAGGCAAATCCGTCAAACTTTAGACGTGCCCTACGTACCAAAAAATTCTGTTCGGGATTTACCAAGCCACCGCTAGCGTCTTTATCCCAGGTATTGGTACTTAAAAATTGCATCCTGGCGGCAATGTGCATGCTCCAAGTGCTATCCTGGCCAACAAGGTTAAATATTCCTTTCCCAAAAACCGGTGAGTTGGTCTCTTGTGCATTGGATAGAAATGTTACGAATAAAATTAGCCCGATGGCCGCCTGTCTGATTTTCATTAAGTATATATTTTTATCGCTGCAAATAACCAACCCCAATGTTAACTGAATGTTACCCAAATGTTATTTTTTGAAGTAACCATTGAAACAAGACATTTCAACAATCGAAATAGCTCGGTTCAATCCAATTAGTTCAGAAACCCAAGTCATTTAGTAAGTCCCAATACGCCACTACATGATTTATCTGATGAATGATTGCCCTTTTTTTGGATTCGAAGTATATAGTTC
>JBBKWR010000389.1:0-11778 GCA_037969055.1 Flavobacteriaceae bacterium
TTTTTACCATCATGGCCAACCAGTTGTGCCCGTACGTACATTAGGGAATAATCTGACTTGGCCACGTACCAAACGTCGTTCACGCCATCGCCATTGGTATCACCAGCTGCCCCATCACCCGCAAAATAATACAAGGGCCAGCCTTTATAGGTGGTCTGTTTGGCCCCATCCGTCCTGTCGATCGTAGCAAAATCTGCGCTATCCAGTCCGGCATCTACAACTATACTTTCCTGATAAAATACGGGCCATGAGTTCAAACAACCAGCTAAACAACCGGAGGTATCTTTGGTATCCACGGAAAAGAAATAGAGCGAGGTGCCCTCAGCGTCGGTCAATATATTGCCAAACGCACCGTTATCAGCCAGTTTAACCGTACTCGAAGGTAAAGGCGCCATGGCGGTATTTAGGTTTACAATGGGCCACACGCCGGGCGCGGGAAAGCTGATGCCCTTGTTATCGCCCCGAGTAACATCCTGTCCGAAGTAATAAAGTGGCCAACCTTTATAGGTTAATTGCGTTTTCCCGAATACTTCGATATTGCCAAAGTCACCCGTATCGAGAATGCTAGGTATTCTATCCAAGGTTATTTGTGCAATCGGCCAAACGGCATCGTTGGAAAAATCCGGATTGGTAAAATTATTGGTGTCCTTCGAGTCATTAATAAAACCGTAGAGTGTCCTCCCGTTAATATCCGTTAGATAGAAGGTTGTTCCATCCCCAACAGAGTAATCTTCCAAATAATTTAAGTCGTCATGCCCCACCAATTGTGACCTGACATACATTAGCGAGTAATCGGGCTTGGCTATGTACCATACATCGTTGACCTGATTTCCATTGGTATCGCCAGCTGCCGCGTCATTTGCAAAATAGTACAAGGGCCACCCTTTGTATGTGGTTTGCTTGGCGCCGTCGGTCCTGTCTATGGTTGCAAAATCTGAAACCACAAGTCCCGCATCAACGGTTATGGTCTCCTTATAGAAAACGGGCCAGGTGTTCAGGCATCCATCCAAACAGGCCGAGGTTGCCT
This sequence comes from Flavobacteriaceae bacterium, assembly GCA_037969055.1. GTDB lineage: Bacteria > Bacteroidota > Bacteroidia > Flavobacteriales > Flavobacteriaceae > Pelagihabitans. Next base: position 1,028 of record JBBKWR010000389.1, read on the forward strand.
TGGTATCCAAGGAAAAGAAGTACAGCGATTTGCCGTCAGAATCCGTCAAAATTTTTCCAAATGTTGTATTATCGGCCTGTTTCACGGCGTTCACCACAGTACCCGGATCAGGGGTATTATCGATCGGAGGTTTTGGGGTATTGTTGGGGGATTCGTCCTTACTACATCCCAAGATCATCAGCGCACTTACACAAAGTAACAAGAATAATTTTTTCATTTTTATAGCAGATATGGTTTATATTGCTGTAATATAGCCCTACTACCCCCCTATTTTCAAACAATTAAATGTGAACTGGAATAAATTGGACTTAAAAAGGAATTTTCTAGCTTAAAAGAACTGATAACTATTGAAAAAGGACAACCTATACTTACTTACCTTACTTGCCATATCGATAATCGTCTTTATCATTGGCTATTTCAGTATGGCCTATATGGTAAAGGTAAGTACCAGTCAATTTCTGGAGATCCAAATAGAGTCGAGCAAACGGGAAGCCAGGGAATTTGCCGAACTGGTCGCCTCCCAACTGGAAAATGGCACCGACAGGGAGACGGTGATAAAAAACATCCAGAAAAGCATAGAAGGTACGGATATAGAAACTGGCTTTGTCTGCATGTTCGACTGGTCCGGCGTTGAAATTTGTCACCCAGACCCTCAAAGAATTGGGAAAAAAGCAGTCCCGAACGAATCATATGTCCGATCGATCGATGATGGGATAAATTCAGAGGATTTCTATGATTTGTTGACCAATAAAAGTACCAAGGGAGGAATAAGGGATTTTTCGGATGAAAGCGACCGGTCCGAGATCATTTATCTATATCCTGTTAAAAATTCTGACTGGATCATTGCGGCACATGCGAATATCGATAAGATCGAGAAGCAGATCGAAAAACTACGTTTCAACTTTTTATTGGTCTACCTGCTTTCAAGTGCCACCATTGTATTGTTGTGCCTACTACTAGTTCGATTTTTGGGCAGTTATTATGAAAAGGCCTTAGAGTCAAAGAATGAAAGTTTGGCGGCGGAAGTATTGAGCCTTTCCAAGCTTAACTCCGATTTGAACAGTTATCGGGACAGGGTCAACAAAAAGATTGAAGATCAGAACAAAGATGAGGTAGAAGAAGAGGAGCATTCCATAAAAATCAAAAATAGGCTGCTGACCTATTATAAAGACAAGCTCATCTCCATAAAAGTGGAGGAAATCGCTTTAATTACCACAGAAAATTCGATCGCTTGGATCACCTGTTTGGACAGTAAAAGGTACACCACGAACTCTAGCTTGGACGAGCTCTATAATAGTTTGGACCCCATGTTATTTTTTAGGGCCAATAGGCAAAATATAATTTCAGTAAAGGGGATCGACGAAATTTTAAGATATGGGAATAACAAACTAAAGATTATTTTGAACTTGGCGTCCAACAATACCATCATAATCTCTAAGAACAAGGCCGCTGACTTCAAAAAGTGGTTGGATAATTAAAATTGCTATTATATCAGGAACTGTCATTTAGATAATTTCGCTCCAAATGTGAGTTTATTTAATGGGTCATCAATTAGGATGAAGTGGGTTTTACTGTTGCATAGATGTGTGTACATTTTATTTCATGCAAAACCCTTTGATTACTTGAAACACTTGTTTTTTAAGCATCCTCTGTTTTTATAGGCTTCGACTATTACAATTCGTGCTTCATGAATTAACTTCTTTGTTAATCCAGAAACCTCAAAAACTACTATGTAACCCAAAAATTCGATAATTTTTTGCCATTTTACCGAAGTAGATTCCAAGATAGAAGTTCATGCACTTAATATGCTAAGATCCGAATCTATACGTGCCCTTGTTTTTTGGATGATATAGGCCAAAAGTATGGTCTGCGAACTCATTGGCAAACAAATAAAGTATGATACAGAAAAATGGGATTGATAACGCAAATTTTAAGTTTCAAACCAATTTATATATAGAAGGAAAGTGTTAAAAATAAATTCGAAGTACGGCGTTAGGTGTAATCCCCAGTGAATTTTGTTCTACTTTTTCAATAGTTCCAAGTGCGTTTATCCTATAAAAAGTATTGATGGTGTTTTCCTTATCTAAAAGATTCCAAACAGACACACCAATGTTTACTTTACTGGCACGTTTCAATTTAAACTGGTAAACGGCCGAGACATCAACGCGCATGTAATCATCCAGTCTTTCGTCATTTACAGGTCCATAGTTGATACTGCCACCCAAAACTTCACTACCCACAATGGGCTGTGTCATGGGTTTGCCCGAATGCCAGTTCAACCCTGCGGAAAATAGAAAATGGGGTATGCTGTAAGTAGATCCAAAAGTGAGGCTATTAACAACTTCCAAATTGTTGGGAAAGCTGGTATCAGGTAAAAGCGTGAACATATAATCGCTTGAAAGAAAGGAATAGCTCAGCCATGTATTGACATTTTTAAACTGCTTTCTGATCAATAAGTCAATTCCATTCGCATCATAACTGCCGTTGGCCGGAACAAACTCGTATTGGTTTTGAAAACCCTGGCTTGAAGTCGATATGCCGTCCACATTTTTAAAATATCCAACAATATTTATAAGCCAGCCATTATCGCTAAAACTCAGTCCGGCGGATAGTTGTTTGCCTATGATCACGGGAATATCCTTATCGTTCGACAACCGCCATCTGCGCTTTTCGATACCGAGAAAATCGTTTTGAAAATTAATGATCTGTGAGGTATTCTGGTGTTTGATTTCACCTAGGATTTCTAAGCTGAAAGAATTTAAAAAACGTTGGTTAAAACTAAGACGAGGCTCCAATAGCTGTTTTTTAAACTTGTCGAGATAGTTGTATCGTATACCGGCATTGAAAGTGGTCAACCTATCTTTCGAAATATAGCCCAGCTGAGTATACCCGGCATGGGTACTAAGCACTTCACCGTCCAATGTTCGGAAAAAGGGATTGTCGATATCATCCAAGTTAGTTACTTTGGTATCTATATATTGGTAGCCGCCCTGTATCCGCCATCTATCGGTAAGTATGTAAGAACCTTCCAACTTTACCCCTGTTTCCGAAACCGAATTTTTCTGTAAAAAACGTTGGTTGTCAAGAATATTGGCGTTGATTGCTTTTAGTGCATAATCCGTTTCATAAATATTCAAACTTGTACTTAGGCGATCGGTCCAGGAACGATGGTATTGTAGTCCGCCCGCGATGCTGTTCTGGGCCACACTGCTCTTTTTTGATTCTTCGCGGCCACCTATTGTGGCATTTTCATTGAAGACCAGTTCATTATTGGCATTGATGAAGTTCAGTCGTATTTCGTCCTTTTTTGAAGGTTTAAATAACCAGCGAATCGAGTGGTCGTAAAAATCAAATTCAAAATCGGAGTTGACCACTTCGCCCGCATTTGATTCTACTTCGGTATCTTGTGAAATTCGGTCAAAATAGGCCCTATAGGTAGGCGATTCCACATAATTGCTGATAGCTTTCCTGGCAGCCACTTGGACAGAAGATCTGCTGCCTAAAGGAATATCTGCAAATGCATTGGCATCAAGAAAATTAAAGGCCACATTCCCTTGAAAATTTGTTGTGATTTGCTGGTCGGTTTCCATTAAAATGGTACCGGAAACTCCATCTGTGTAGGCAACGGGCGCCCCATTTTTCCATAGGCCAACTTTTTGGGTTATCTGAGGATTGTACATGGAGATAAGACCAAAAAAATGTCCTGATTGATACATTTTTATCCCATCCCAAAGAATCAGGTTCTGATCATTTGTACCCCCCCTAATATTAATGTCAGATACCGTTTCGTTGATACTTTGAATACCAGGGAATGCCTGAACCGATTGGAGCACATCGGTCTCTGTCATCCCGGGCAAAATACTGAACCTATCAAAGTCTATTTTAAAGGAACCGTCATTGAGCTTGTCGATGCCCCTAATCAAAAAATCAGAAAGTATGATTTCGGCCAGCTGCAGTTCATCGGGGACTAAATAGACGTCGCCACAATCAAATTCCTTGAAAAATTGATAGCTTCGGTCAAGCGTTTTATAGCCAATATGTCGTATGCTGATGAAATCATTTTTAGTCTCGGGGATTAGCTCGAAATATCCGGCTTCATTGGTAATCGTTGAATTTTTTCTTCCGCGAACCGTGGCGTTCGCAATCGGTTCTTGGGTACTTTTGTCCTTAAGATACCCGCAAAGTTGCAATTCGGTCTTTTTGACGGAAACGATTTTATTGTCCAAAACAGTAAAAATAAGCCTTGTGCGTTCCTGTAGGTAATAAAGCGACTCGCTAATGGACAGCTCTTTTGAAGGGGGAACGACTTGTATATTATCCACAGTCTCCGTGGCATAATTGAACTGATAACCATAACGCACCTGTAATTCCTTTAATACTTCGATCAATGGTCTGGCGGTAGGAACAACTTGTGCTGATACAACAGAAACATAAAAGAGCAAAAACAGAATAATTAAAAATTGGATAATACGGTTCACGAAAGTATTGCGTAATAGGTTTGAGTCTTTTTTAATTGGAGAATAGTCAATTACTTATAAACCCAAGTTAAAAGTACTTTTTTCACCAATCAAAAAAAACAAGGCGTATGGTATAAAAGAGGGCTTAAAAAGGAATTTTAATGCTTGAACCTAAGTAATCCGATCTTGGTAATAGTGCAAATAAGGCCCCATTAATTTTTAAAGGCATATATCCTTACCGAGTGTCCTGTTTCAATTCGATATCCCAAATCAAGTGGCTCGCAGATCGATTTCAGCGCGTTTTCTAAGTTATGATGTACAAAACCACCTGTGAAGAGTTGATCGGCACCTACATTTTCCATACTTACTTTAACATTGTACTGTCGCTCCAATTCGGCGATGACATCAACCAACCGAATCCGTTCAAATGTACTGACATTCTTTGTCCATTGGGGATTTTGATAGATGGTTTTGCCCATCGAAAGTGTTCCATCTGAAAATCGATAACGGTCACCTGCATTCAACTGCTCAGAACCATTCGGCGATTGAACCACTACGATGCCCTCAAAGCACTCGACCTCAAAATAGCTGCCGCGCTGTTTTACATTGAATTGGGTACCTACTACGCTCACGGTCCCTTCTGAGGTAACCACATCGAACTTGGCACCTTTGGCGACCTTGAAAAAGGCTTCCCCATTTAATAATATTTCCCTTTTGTGACTCCATTTACTTTTGGAATAGCTTATTTCCGAAAGTGCATTGACAATCACGGTAGAAGCATCCGGTAACTCCAGGGTGGTTTTTTCGCCAGCAAGGGTCTGAACCGCTACGTTCTTATTAAAAAGGAAGAAATAAGAAAGCAAAAGTCCGACAATAAAGACGCTTGCAATGCGCAAGAAGGGTCTTACCCAATTCAATTTTCTGACAGGCAGGTTATTTTTTTCTAGGCGCGCGCTAAAGGTATCAAAATCGGCCATAGTCGAAAACTCGGAGGCTTTGAAGAATTTTGCATTCTCAAGAATACCCGTAAGTTCAGGATAATCATCAAGCTGCTCGAACGCCTCCATTTCCTGCTCTGAAAGCTTGTCGGTCAACCATTTTTGTATCAAGTATTCCTTCTCCATAGCTTCTGCTTCTTATGCTATAACAACTAAGGCTCTTTTTTTCCCGATTATTTTAACTTAAAATTTTCCAATTCTTTTTTGAGGATGCCAAAAGCCGTATAAATACGGTACTCAACAACCTTTCGGGTAACCCCCAGCATTTCAGCGATTTCCTCATGTTTCTTGCCCTCTGCCTTGTTTAGCATAAAAGCCACCCGTTGTTCCTCCGAAAGTTTTTCTAGGGTTTTCTGATATTTTTGAAAGTATTCCTCCTTCTCCATAAGAAATTCGGGAGTCTCGTTGCTATGTTCCGAAGGTCTTAGCTTTTGATACCTTAAGACCACTTTTTGATGCTTGACCTCGTTTAACATCATATTATTGGCTACCGTGTACAAAAAAGATTTTGCCTTGCCCAAGGTAACCTCTTTGCAATGCTCCCAAAGTTTGATGAAAGCCTCCTGTGCCTTATCATTTGGGTTTAGCCCTTCGCCATATTTATAGTAGAGGAAATCGTGTAGACTTTTCGAGTATTTGTTATAAATGCTGGAAAAGATTTGTTGTTGGCAAATATCCTCATGTAATTCCTTTGACAAGACTTCAAAATTTTGTGCGGATAAATGTATTAATAAATTTATTTAAAAATATTCAGGAGTTTTTAGGAATTGGTTGTTCTAGTAGCAGATCACATTTGCCGAATAATTATTTTATCATGCAAAAGACCCTTAAATTACTAACAATCATTTTATCACTTGTCTTGCTGGTGCTAAGTTGTCGACAAGAGGAATTTGAATATTTTCCGCCAGAAGACCAACCGACGTTGGCCAATTCAATGGTTGCAGATCTTCTGGAACGCACAGCCCTGAACGACGGTTCCATCGATAATATTATTGATCGATCTAATTGTTTTACCGTTCAATTGCCCGTTGCGGTCAAGGTAAACGGGGCAGAACTACTGGTAAATTCCGAAGAAGATTTCGCTGCCATAGAGGCATTTTTTGATGCATTTGATGACGATGAGGATGTTTTGGAAATCATCTTTCCGATTACCATTATCCTAAACGACTTTAGTGAAGTATTTGTTGCTAATTCGAATGATTTTGACACTTATTCGTCCGGTTGTAATGGAGAAAATGTCCCCGATGACGATATTGAATGTTTGGACATGCAATATCCGATAACCGCATCTATTTTTAATCGCAGTACTGAAGGATTTGAAACTTTGACCATCACAAGTGATTGGCAGCTGTATCATTTTATTGATGATTTAAGTGGAGATGATATTGTAAACTTTGACTTTCCCCTCTCTGTTAGGCTTGCAGATGGAGCTCAAATGAATATTTCTAATTTATTGGACTTGGAGCAGGTTATTGATGATGTGAAGGACAATTGCGACGAAGATGATGATTATGACTTTAATGACGATGACTGTAACAATTGTACCCTGGAACAACTATCTGAGCTATTAACTGGATGTTCCAGTTGGACGGTCGACAAACTGGAACGCAACAACAACGATCTTGAAGACAGCTATGCCGGATATCAATTCACCTTCCGTGAGGATGGCACGCTCTCCGGCACTTTAGGGGCCAATACCTTCCCAGGTGTATGGGAATTTAGTGGGTCGGGCAACAATATTTTTGTTGACATCGATATCCCTTCCCTTCCTGATTTCAATGCAAATTGGAATCTTCATGAAATCGAACAGGACAAAGTTGACCTTAGGTTGGGAGGCGATGACCGTTTACGATTCGAGAGCAATTGCATGGGTAATGGGGGCGATGGAAACGGAAATACTGGATCACTTACAGGCACCTTGGCTGATGGCCTATGGGAAGTAGATTCTTATACCGAAGACTCCGATGATCAAACTGGTAATTACAGCGGCTATACATTAAACTTTAACAGTGACGGTATTGTTGTCGCCGATAACGGCACTGCCATCAATGGTACATGGGCCTCACAAAATTCAGATAGTGAACTCGCCTTGAATTTTGGAAATGCCGTGTCCTTTGATGAATTCAACGATACTTGGGACGTAATCTCTATTTCCGATAATCAAGTAACGTTACAGGATGTCAGCGGAGGTAACGGGGGAACAGATACCTTGATTCTAAGTAAACAATAAAACAATAACTTTTATAACAATTGCTATGGAATGCCACCTTCAAAATTCAAGTTCAAAACGAGATGATTTGGCATTACATCTTACCTACTATTAACAACTAAATATTAAAAGATGAAAAAGAACATTTTAAATTACGGGCTAATAATGGTGGCGGTAATTTTTACCGCATGTATCAAAGATGCGCATGACAGCAACAATTTTGCGAACCTGCAAGCAGATATTGAATCGATTACCAACAATGTTACTACAGGGACATGGAGCATTACCAATTTTATCGATTCGGGCAAGAACGAGACTGGCGATTTCATGGGCTATGGATTCTCTTTCAATTCCAATGGAAGCTTGGTAGCAGAAAACGGAAGCAATACTGAAACGGGCACTTGGTCTATTACAATTGACGATTCAAACGATGATAATTCGAGTGAAGATGGCTCAAGTGACGACACCAGCGACGACAACTTTAACGACGACTGTAATAATTGTAGCGTTTCGCAATTGACCGATATATTGACGGCATGTTCAGACTGGTATGTTGATAAGCTAGAACTTAACGATAATGACTTGGAAGATAATTTGAATGGATATAGTTTTAACTTCTCCACAGATGGTACCATGAGTGTAACATGGAACAATAATACCTACGAAGGGTCTTGGGCAGCAACTGGAAGCGGCAATAACATAGCGGTTGTGCTAACAATTGCAGATATAAGCGATATAGAGGCAACTTGGACCCTACACGAGATTGAGTTGGAAAATGGAGAATCTAAAGTAGATCTGCGTATCGGGGGCGATGACCGTTTACGATTTAAGAACAACTGTACCATAGGTAATTTTTCAGGGGGTTCTGCTTCAGGAAGCACTTCCGAGGATATCGATTTTAATATTTTCTTCGCTTCTCCCGCAGACTTTGCGGAACTTTCAGAAGACTGGGATATCATTTCACATACCGCATCGAAAATAGAGCTTAAGCATGTAAGTGGTGGTAATGGAGGAACTGATCTGTTGACTTTTGAAAAGAACTAGAACGCTGGTTCCCACACCAAAATGAGGAATTTTGCCCATCCTTAAAGTTTTAGTTTTTTAAGAACCTTTCGGAAGATAGATGTTAAGTCCCCCGCTATGAAAAGGAAGGTTTTTGATGAACTGCCCCGATGAAAATCGGGGCAGTTTTGTTTTAGCCAACTTCCTGCGATACGCAACACATTTTACGCTCACATTTTGGGCTGTGCAAGGGAATCTCAAATCTCGATCCCTTTTATTTTTCGATGCAATAAAATTGCCGCACTATCGGACAAACTGGCAACATAACAGCAGGCATTCAAAAGGATACCATAGATAGGAATATTTGTCCGCCTATAAAATTCCGGCAGCGTGCGCAATACCAAATGGCCATAACTGGACGATTCGCCTTCTTTCTGACCTATCAATGCCTTTATGTACACCTCCAGAATGTCTGCGATAATCTTATAGCCGGCAATTTCTTTATCGACGACCTCTTGGGATTGATAGATTTTCTGTACGCTCAATGAAATGATATCGTTTACCTGTGCCTTGTATTGGCTCTTTTCCAAAAGTGATACTTCAAATGTGCCGGCCATTAATGCCTCTTCATTGGCAATGAAAATTTTAACGGCGTCTTCGATCAAGGTATTGATGGCGAGGGCACGCAAATAACTCAAACGGTCTTCCTTATAAATCAAGGAATTGAATTTTTTGGTATTGATGCTGTCCTTGACCAATTTGATCAGATATTCCAAGGCGTAGTCTTCTGAAATCAGACCCAAGTTGATACCGTCCTCAAAATCGATAATGGTATAACAAATATCATCGGCGGCCTCTACCAAATAGGTCAGTGGATGCCTCGAAAAACTAAGGCCGACCGAATTTCCGTTGCTAATCAATCCCAGTTCATGGGCGACTTCTTGAAAGCCAACCCTTTCAGACTGAAAAAAACCGAATTTTTTATGGGCAATATGTCGGGTAGGCTTTTTGGGCAGCGATTCTTTTGGATACTTCATAAAAGCGCCCAAAGTAGCATAGCTAAGTCGCAGTCCGCCATCAACGCCTGCACGCGATTCGGTCAGAAGTTTGAAGCCATTGGCATTCCCTTCAAAATCAATGATGTCCTGATACTCTATTTCAGTTAAGACCGACCCGTATTGTTTCCCGTTGCCATTTTTAAAATATTCCCCGATCGCCTTTTCACCACTATGCCCAAAGGGAGGGTTACCAATATCGTGTGCCAAGGATGCGGCCGCAACAATGGCGCCAAAATCATTGAATTGATAGCCATGTACCGCTTTCAAGTGGGGACGTTTATCAAGTATTTTTTTACCCGCTATCCGCCCCAAACTCCTTCCCACTACCGATACCTCCAAACTATGGGTCAAGCGGGTATGCACAAAATCGGTTTTTGACAAGGGGATTACCTGCGTCTTATCTTGCAAGCTCCTAAAGGCCGATGAAAAGATGATACGGTCATAGTCAACTTCAAAACCCAAACGGGTCTCGTCCTGTTCTTTCCGTAATCTTTTATGGGTGTCGCCTTGGCGTTTAAGGGAGAGGAGCTGATCCCAGTTCATAGGGTTGGATTAAAGCTTGCAAGATACATTTTTTAGGCTTGAATGCAGGATAGTTAAGCCCATGAAAATATTGGAACCATATACATGAAATCCTAAAAAAAGAGCAATCGTTCATCAGATAAATCATGTAGTGGCGTATTGGTACTTACTAAATGACTTGGGTTTCTGAACTAATTGGATTGAACATAGCTATTTCGATTGTTGAAATGTCTTGTTTTATTGGTTACTTCAAAAAATAACATTTGGGAAACATTCAGTTAACATTGGGGTTGGTTATTTGCAGCGATAAAAAATATATACTTAATGAAAATCAAACAAGCGGCCATCGGGCTAATTTTATTCGTAACATTCCTATCCAATGCACAAGAGACCAACGCACCGGTTTTTGGGAAAGGAATATTTAACCTGGTCGGTCAGGACAGCACTTGGAGTATGCACATTGCTGCCAGGATGCAATTTTTAGCCATCAGCACTTGGGACAAAG
>JBBKWR010000390.1:0-3261 GCA_037969055.1 Flavobacteriaceae bacterium
AGGGGCAAGTTTTTTGTAGATCCGGGCGAGGACATTTATGAAGGTCAGGTTATCGGGGAGAATTCCCGTGGTGATGATATGACCATCAACATCACCAAGACCAAAAAACTTTCCAACGTGAGGTCTTCCGGGGCAGATGACAAGGCGAAGATAGTTCCCGCCATCAAATTTTCTTTGGAAGAGGCTTTGGAATATATCCAAAAGGATGAATATGTTGAAGTGACGCCGAAATTTTTACGGCTGCGAAAAATATATTTAACGGAGGTCGATCGCAAACGAAATAAGATCGTATAGCACCAACTTATTATAATTTAGGCCTCAAACTTAATTCAGTTTGGGGCTTTTTTTTGTCAGTACACCCCTGTTGTCATTCCGACGCAGGAATCCCTTTGGGTCGATATTGCCGTTGAATAATTCCCCGATTGTCATTCCGACGCAGGAGGAATGCCCCCCTATTGTCATTCCGACGCAGGAGGAATCCCTTTGGATCCTGATCACCGCCGAATTGTGCCCTGTATGGATTCCTCCTGCGTCGGAATGACAACCTGCACGTTCAATGATGTACAATGATGCGTGGACTAAATGGACAGATTGCTTCAGTAGTAACAAATACTGGTTCGGAATGACAACGCAATTGGATAGGATTGATTAACGGGGATATGTTGGAATAAACCTCCCTCGTTGGAATGACCAAATTAAGGTGCAAGCTTTTTGCATCCTACTTCGTTATTTTGCACACATGTTCACCCAGGGCTATCATATCTATTATGTATATATCATAACCAATAAAACCAAATCTGTATTATACATCGGAGTTACAAATAATTTGTCCAGAAGGTTATATGAGCATTCAGAAAATATCAAACTCAAGAAAAATATCTTCGCCGGAAGATACAACTGTAGGCATCTTCTTTATTATGAATAATTTACTTGGATACTAGAAGCAATTGCTAGGGAGAAAGTGATAAAAGGTTGGAGAAGGGAAAAAAAGCTGGAGTTGATCAAAACAACAAATCCCTATATGAAATTTTTGGAACATTTATTTCCTTATGAACCAAACTAAAGCCAATATTAGGCAAAGTGCTTGATCTCCGCCTAATTGCGCCGCTATTGTCAATCCCTAACTTCTGGATGCAGCGCTGCTGCCGCGGCACCGATGATACCTGCCCCGTTAAGAAGTAAGGAAGCGACTACCGGGGTCTCTATGGTAATATAATCCTTGAATTGGTCGAAATCCTTTGAAGCCCCGCCTCCCAATATAATTAGATCGGGCGATACGATCAGTTCTACCAATTCCAAAAAACGATTGAAGCGTTTGCTCCATTTTTCATAAGAGAGTCCTTCCCGTTCTTTGGCCGAATTGGCCGCCCAGAGTTCGATTTTATCATAATTTTTATAAGGAATTTGCCCAAGTTCAAAATTTGGGATCAATTCCCCATTCCAAAAGGCGCCGCTACCCAGCCCGGTACCAATGGTAATCATTACCACAAGGCCTTTCTTATCTTTTCCGATACCATAATTCATGGACGCATAACCTGCAGCGTCCGCATCGTTCACCACTGTAACAGGAAGTCCAACGGATTCCGAGAACAACGCCTCCACGTTTATCCCTCGCCATTTTTTGTGAAGGTTTCCTTCTGATTTACAGATGCCGTGTTTGATAACGGTCGGAAATCCGACCCCTATCGGACCTTGATGATCGAAATGCTTTACAATTTCGGCCACTACTCGGGCCATTGCCTTAGGTTTACGTGAAGCGGGCGTGGGTATTCTGAATCTTTCGGTAAGCATCTCACCGGTAACAGAATCTACCAGAGCTCCTTTAATGCCGGAGCCCCCTACGTCTATACCCAAAACTTTCATAAAAGGATCTTAAAATTGATGGGGCAAAAGTAGCAAAAAGAATTGGTAGTAGGGGGCATGCCGTTCACGTGAGTTTTCCTTTATCCCTTAGAAAATCGAAAATCAAGGCGTCGACCTGCGATACCTTCGTGTGGTCAGAATAGTTGAGCCAAGCCTGCTCCACAATTTCTTGACTTGGCCTCATTGCCCCTTCGAATTTACCATAATAACAATTCTTACGCTCAAACAGGACCGCTCGACGCCCATCGGCAGGCGCCTCGAATATTCCAATAAAATCCATGTTGGAGGGTTGCAATGATACCCCCAAATCGTTTTTTATTTGACTGATTAAAACTAGCGCATCCAATTGGTTCCCTTCCCAAACACCCCCTGGGATCTGATACAATCTATCCTCTTTTCTTCGAATACAAAATAACTTGCCTTCCACTAAATGGATCCAAGCTAATTTTTCGATGATCTGAATAGTAGGTTCCACATAGTAATCAATTGAATTGAAAGCATGTTCCGGGTCTATATAATGGAGGGACCGCTCTGTCACTTTTCCCAATACGGTCAATCTCCGCAACTGGTGGTTACGACCCAAAGCGCTCGAGATGGTCTCGTCCCTATTGCCAAATTTATAGCCCCCTTTTTTGGCCCAGATATCATTCAATAAATGTTGCATGGTCACATTGCCCAATTGATCTAAGGAGACCGCAATTTCAAGAAAGTAGTTACCCAAACCCCTCAATCCTTTGGTAAAAAGGGCATGGAAAATGCCGTACAAAAAGCCAAACGGCGTAGTTAGAATCCATAATATGACCGATACCAAAAATAGGAATAGCCCAAATAGGGGATTGTTTTTTCTATCGGGTTGGTAGACTTGTTTATTCAGGTCCATAGGTAAAGGTCGGGAATCTATTAATTTGTATAAAGTTACAAATAAACGATATGGACTATCTGCCTTCCATAATTGTCAAACTATCAGGTATCCGTTCAACCTTTAATATTTACTGAAGTACTGTGCATATCAATCCACCCAAAGGAATATGGGTGGGACAGTATAAATTGGATAAGGTCATAAATAGGTCAATGTTCGTCCTTCCGTCCATCAAGCAAATGAATGATCCGTTTACCATATTCGGCGTTTTTTTCGGAATGGGTTACTTGAATGATTGTCACTCCCTCATCATTCAGTTCTTTAAAGAGTTCCATAATTTCCTCGCCCTGTTTGGAGTTCAAATTGCCGGTGGGTTCATCAGCGAGGATTAATTTGGGCTTGGAGATCAAGGCCCGTGCCACCCCCACCAATTGTTGTTGGCCGCCACTTAGTTGGGTGGGGAACAGGTCTTTTTTACCTACGATGTTGAAACGATCCAATATATCGGCCACCATCGCTTTCCTTTCCGATCCGCTGTG
>JBBKWR010000391.1:0-3764 GCA_037969055.1 Flavobacteriaceae bacterium
TTGACAACGGCCAACCCCTCGACCCTGACCTGTAAATATTTTTCTGGATGGTAAAACAATAGCGATACCTTTCTGTTCTCATGGAGGTGCAAGACCTTCTTGGACCGCCGATCGGTATAGAAGGTCAGATGTAGCGCATCCGATACTTCCCGTAGGACCACCAAGCGTTGCCGTGCAATATTTTCCAAACCTACCGTGGCCATGGCGCACATGCGAAAGGCGTGATTCGGGTTAGTTGCCCCTTGTTGCAGTGCTTCTTTGATTTCCAAAAAATAAGCTTCGGTCATAGCTGGTTCAGTTTACTTTAAAGGTAAAGAAAGTTATCGTTCTAATGGCGTTAGTTCAACCAGAATCTGTGGTTTTTAAGTGTATTTATATATGGGTTGAAATATTTTTTAAAAAAAATTAGGGATTAGGGTAGGGTTTATCCAGAATGGGTTGTTCTATAATAAATTGCTATGAAAAAGATTGTTGTTAAGATATATTTAATGTGATAATAGTTCATGTGTTTAGGTTGGTTTTTGATTTTGATGAAAAAGCCCCGGCGATAATCGCTAGGGCTTTTTGCCATTAAGAGGGTTGGTATTCGCTAAAGTATTTGACTAATTAGTTCACATTGTACTCCAATCGCATGGTGATCGAGGCTGTCTTTTTCTTAGAAGCGGTGTTGTAAGCCCCGCCCCAGCTAAAATCCTCACCGGAATTTTGTCCGGTAATCTGAAAAACGCCCATTTGGGCCGAAATCAGATCGCCTAAGTCACTTCCCGCATTCTTGGCAATATTCTCTGCCCGGATCCTTGCATCTTCGGTTGCCTTAGAGATCATTTCAATTTTTAGATCGGCCAATTTTGTATAGTAATAACGAGGGGGCGCAGAATTTAACTGTACACCTTTGTTCAGCAATTCGGTAATCTCCCGTGAGATTAGTTCGATCATGGGTACGTCGGTCGATTCTATTTGGAACGATTGGGTAAGTTGGTACCCCTTGAATATACTGCCCACATAGTTGCCGTTATCATATTTATTATCCACTTTTTCCATGGTCTGTACCGAATTGAAAATAATATTTTCGGATTGTATCCCTTTGGTTACCAAATAATTTTTAACAAGTTCCTTTTCTCGGTTCAATTCTTCAAAGGCCAATTTCAATTCAAAATTATTGGCAGAAAAACTCCCTTCCCAAACGATAAGGTCGGAGGTGAAGTCCTCGTTCCCCAATCCGGTCACCGCGATAATATGTGGGGGTTGGGCCCTTTTTACATAGGCGTTACCCAAAAAAATAGCTGCAATGACGATGGCTAATCCAAAAATTATGGCGGTCAGATGTTTCATATCGATACGTTTATTGATATACGCATAAAAATAGCAAAAAGGCCCTTTCAAAATCTCATAACCGCAATACTTTGACCTAGATTGTAATACCACAAGGGACCTATTCTATTTTATAGGTCTTTCGCTCGGGCCCCACACCTTTAAGCGTCAAAGACTTCCATTCTTTGGGCAAAATGGGAATTTTCTGTACGATACCTTCTTCGGTAATATCCAATCCCCCAAAACCGAAAAGTACCACTTGTAACATTCCTCCGGCACCGGTCGCAAAATAGGGGTTGTTACTGGTAGCTGATTCTGCAAGGGCGCCAAAAGGCGGACGCTTGTTGGGCTCATAAGAGCGTTTATAGAGCCGGTAGGCCTCCTTGGCGTTACCCAATCGGGCATACAATACCGCAAAGACCGATTGCCCCATGGCAGGGCCTTCCTCTGCGAGCTTGGGTTCGTAGTATTTCAGGTCTTTGAGGATGGTAGCTTTATCTGATACCACATGAAGCGGATAGGAGAGGAGATTCACATCGGCCTGTTTAATACGGTCGCCGTCGTAAGTAGCATGTTCCTTGGTGGTACCATCATCGAATTTCAATATCCTTAGGTTCGACGCCACGTGGTTCCATGTGAGCGGTACGGTCTCCCCAACCTCTGCTGCGGCCAACAGGGCATATTCCAAAGCGGTGATGGCCGAGCCATTGGTGAAGGCGTTATCGGTAACATTCGGGGCAAATTCATTTGCACCCACAACGTTTTTGATGCTATAACTTCCATCAGTATTTTTTGTGGCCCGACTTACCCAATAATCGGCAACTTCTTTCATCAACGGATAGCCACGTACTGTAAGCCATTCAATATCCTGGGTCACGCGATAGTAATTCCAAAACGCTATGGCCACATCGGCGGTAATATGGTGCTCAAAAGTTCCTGTCAAGGCCCAGGCCGGGGTCGCTTCCTCCCCGGTATCATCACTTTCCCATGGAAACATGGCGCCTTTATATCCAAAATTGATGGCTTTCTGTTTGGCTTTTTCCAACCGGTTTGAACGATAATTCACCAAAGATCTCGAGATATCCTGGTTCAACAAAAGCAGGGGTGGAAACATCCAAAGTTCCGTATCCCAAAAGATATGTCCGTTATAGTTTTGGGAAGACAAGCCCATGGGCGCAATGCTCAGATCGGAATCGCCCCGTGAAAAGGCATATAAGTGATAAAGCGCCAAACGCACATCTAACTGATCCCTCAGATTGCCCTCTATAATAATGTCGCCCTGCCAAAGATTGGCCCATAATTTATTGTGTTCCTCGAGAAGGTCTTTCCGAGGGGTTAGTAAATTGAAGATTACAAAGCGCTCAGATTCGGTTTGGGGATCTGCGAAATCCTGGGTGGTGCATTCGGCACCCGTCCAGGCAAATTCGAATGCCTCACCTTTTTGAATTTCTTTTTCGAAAGACAAACGGTTGTCATATTCCGATATCTTTTCATGCACCAATTCTGGTCTTTGGCTTTCGCGGGTCGAGTTGATGGCATGCCAGATGAAAGTGGCGGAGGTACCTACCGTATGTTTTCCCAATCGGCTTTTGGCGACGGTCTGGAGTATGGGCATGGTCGTTTCCAGATCCTTTAATACCCGAAAAGTGCTGATGGGATCCAAATACTCCTGTGGGGTACTGATCTTCCCCGTCATTTTCAATTTTAACAATTTTGTAGGAATCACTTTAACATCTACGTAACCAGTGTATTGTACATTTCTAAGTGCATAAATAGTATAAGAAACGATAGCCTTTCCCCTAAAAGAAAAGGAAGTGGTAAAGGCCGCTGTTTTTAGGTCCAATACTTGCTTAAAATCAGTAATATTTTTTTCGGTGACCAACTCCCCATCAATCTCCATATCCATATTGGCAAAATTCATTCCAAGCAATATTTTGCTCACGCCCAAGGGTGATTCTTTGTCATATACATTATTCAGTATAACGGACTTGGTTTGAAATGGTTTGTCTTCTGGAAGAATACCGATCCGGCCATTGGCGGTAACGATTCCTGTGTATTGATCTACCTTTGGAGTCGAGATGGTCCAGCCCTCTTCTTGAGGATAGACCAAAGAAAGGTTCAAAAGGATTGATAAAATTAGCGCGTTTTTCATGGGTTCGTTTTGATGTTATTCAAATATTTCTAATGACCTTATCGGGTCGCGAACATTCTTGGCATTCGTTATTTCTATAGATATCCTATCCTATAAATCAAGAACAGAAATTTCTATTTTTTCTGGCTTCTTGCCCCAAACCTCACAAACCTTCGATTATATATGGGTTCTATATCTTGGTTAACCTGTTGAAAAGCCTGTCATAAATATACCTAAAAGAAACTTCCTTAAAAGATAGGTTTTACTATTTTTGCCCATGCAAAACAACGTCCTAATTCTTGACTTTGGTTCCCAGTATACA
>JBBKWR010000392.1:0-9988 GCA_037969055.1 Flavobacteriaceae bacterium
TTCCTAAATGCATCGAGTTGTAGTGAGGATACCAAATACTTAGCATTTTCAATTCCGATAGACCAGACAGTTGTCGCTTTCAAGGCTTCGCTGGGCTCTGCCCTGTCAACAATAATAGCGCTTAGCGCATAGATTCCTAAACCAATCCCGGATTCTAATTCGTTTTTTTTATAGGCATCAACAAGGTTGCTACTGGTATTTTGTAGGTCGGAATTCACGCCATATGGCATGATATTTTGAATGCCATCCAAAACAGTTACCTGAACGTCGATACTGCTATTATTGATAAGCGTAGATTTTTTCACAAAGCCGTATAAGCTACTTGAATTCCAATGGTATCTGAAAGTAAGGCCTAGGTCTTGATTGATCTCTTCAAAAATGACCTTATTGCCATAGCTGTTTTTATACAAGTTTCGATCAATCTTGTATAGGCCGGAATACCTATCTGAAAAAGGCTCCCACAAATAGGTTTTGTCAGGGGAGTGGATATGCAGAATGGTTTTACTTCCCGTAAGATGCGCTGATTCCGTAATTTTATCATCTGTGCAATACGGGAATAACGGGGACTCCGAATTTTTTCTTCCGGCCGATAATCCGCCATTGCTAGAAATAAACATCCAATGGTTTGAATCGCTCACAATGCTCATGAAGAATGGTCTCATGGCATCACAGTTCGAAATTTTGTAATAGTTTTCGTTATCCAAAACCATTAATTCGCCCTTAACATCTTCCGCCGCTATCGAAACTTTTTGATTTCCTACGTAAAGTGAATTATTTTGCATTTTTTTCTTTGCAACCACATGGGAACTAGGTGGTTTAATTAATGTTGGACTAAATTTCATCAAGCTGTTTTTACTGGCTATATAAATAAGCGCCTTATTATGTTGAACTAAACTAAAACTTGAAAAAATCCTACTTGAAAGCCATGACGGGTCAAAATTTTATAAAGCTGATAAACATATCATCAAAAATTTAGAATTCCATATAATTCACCAATACAAAAAGCATACAGCACTATAATCGCACGGAGGTTTTAGTATTCTTGTGCCACTATATTTGGCTTTCTAAGATATTAAGGAACTAAAGTAATGCCCTATGTTGTAACAAAAATTAGATATGTATAGGTAATGTAGGGTTAAAAGCTGCATCTGTTAAGGCGCCTATAGTTCAATAATGTAGGTTACCAGATTTTCTTCATGCGATAAAGCCATTTTTTTTCGAAGTCTATAGCGTTTAATTTCAACACTTCTTGGTGAAATGTTCAGTAAAGGGGCAATCTCTTTAGAAGATAAATTTAGTCTCAAATAGGCACATAGCTTTAAATCATTCGGTGACAAGGTAGGATGTAAAGATTTTAAATTCTTTAGAAATTCACTATCGGCATTGTTAAATGCTTCTTGAAAGAACTCCCAATCATCATTCTGCTTTAAACTTTTTTCTATAATATTGACCACTGGTCTCACAAGGTTCTTATCTGGCAGGCTATTGAGTTTGTCCTTTATCGTGGTCAATAGCTCATTTTTCCGTATTATACTCATTGTTGAGGTTGCCAATTCCTTACTTTTGGTCTTAAAATCCAGTTGCAATTTCTCATTTTTAATTCTGCTAATTTTCTGCTCATTTTGAACTTTTGTCAGCGCCAGTTCTCGGTTGTTCTTTTCAACTAGCTTTTGCCGTTGTTTGCTATAATATCTTTTATATACATTATGCATTAACAATGAGAACAGCAAGAAACCCAATACATAAATCGTTATCAATAAATTAGAAATGTACCATGGTTTCGCTATGTTAAAGGAATATGAAGCGGTATTATCGGAAATTCGATCTCCAAGTTTTGCCCTTACTTCAAAGAGGTAATCGCCATAGGGCAAGTTTTCGAATAACTCAGTCGAAATTGGAGACCATTCGCTCCATTGATTATATATACCGGCCAACCGATACTGATACATAGCCTCTAAATACGCATTATATTCGGGTACGTAAAAAGAAATTTCAATGGTATTTTCATCACTTTTAAAATTACCTTCTATATTTTTATCCAATAACTGTGATTTGTTATTACCGGTCCTTTTGCCATTAATAATATCGCTGATATTGACGTTAAACTTTTTAATATTTAACTTATCAATATCCATTGTAGAGTACCCGGAATAGTTTCCCAAGAGGTAAACGTTGTCGCGCAAGTGTAAAATATTCTCATAGCCTCCCAATTCGTTTCTGAGGTCAGACCTTATGGGTATATTTTTAATTTTCGGGATATTGGACAATCCGCCTGGTGCTAAGTAACTTATATAGGAACTCGAGAACCCCCACAAATTATTGGTCATTTTGTCAAGGAGCAGTGTGCCGGAAATAAAGTCATCGGTCTCCGGGTACAGCCTACTAAGAATACTGTCTTTTTTAAATTTCCCTTCTGACTTGTCATACTTTAAAACGCCTTCTTTGTAAGAGTATAATAGTTCATCATTATATTTAATGATGAATGAATTGGCCCCTTTGATCAATGAATCAATAGATACCTGCACAGCTTCGGTATAACTGGTGTCCACCTTTACTTTGAAAATACCTTTATACTCATGATTTATATAAATTTCATTCTCGGGCATTTCTACGAAGTGACGTGAAGAATTATTAAAATTTTTAATTTTGTTCCTTATCTTCCAGTTATTGTTCTTCTTTTCAAGTATGTATAGGCCATCATAATTTCCTTGAAGTAATAATTTCTTATCAATTAAAGGTTTAATATCCCAGGTGCCCTGGAAGTTTGAAATCTTTTTGGCGGTATTGCCATTTATGGTAAATGTTCCAGAATCATGACCGCAGAATAAGGTTTGATCAAATTCTTTTAAACACCAAACCTGTCCTTGGGTACCCTTGACTAAGGTAAAATCATCATTACTTTGCAGATTTCTATAAAAAAGACCTTGATTGGAGCCCAAATAAAGATTGCCCTGAAATACGGCTGACGCATATACGCTGCCAATTCTTCCATCGAAATCGTTATACACTTTAAAGGGGGAGTCCAAATTTACATTGCTCACCCCATTATCGAGGCCTAACCAAATATTGCTATCAAGATCTTCAAAAAGTGACAAAACCGTATTATTCAACAACCCATGCCCCTTATCTATTTGAAATTGGAAATCACCATTACTGTTTAAGTAAATAAGACCATTGGATATGGTTCCTAGTATAAAACCTTGATTTTTAATTTGAAGGCTATTGTATACGCTGACGGAAGACACCAATTCACTAGAGCTGTGTTTCCATTTTTTTAGGAATGTACCGTCAAATTCATAAAAACCATCATCCCTGGTCTGAATAAGTAAACGATCATTCTTGGTGAATATATTAACAATCACATTTTCCTTCACTAGCTTATTGTCCGTAATAAGAACATCCTTACCATTTTCAATCTTATATATACCGTCATTAAGGCGCTGAAAGAAAACACTGTTACCTACCTTGTAGATTTTGCTGATCTTGCCATTAGAGGCAATAATTTCTACCGAATTACGGTCGACATTGTAAATGTAAATACGGTCTAATGATTGAAACAAGATCGAATCGTCTATGCTCATTATATTCCAAAATTCTTCATCATCAATTAATTGTATATCAAGCAGTGTTGTTAACGAAGTATAGTGTAAAACACCGTAATTATCTTTTTCCCAATACCCAAAATCCATGTAACATCCGGTGTAAATCCTGTCTGCAACAACTGCTACACATCTCATAATGGTCTCATTGGCCGTGGGGTACAATTTCCAAGCATTTCCATTATACTCTAGCAAACCGTTGCTATTGGCCACATATATAAGTTTATCAGGAGATTGTGAGATGGACCAATTTTGATTCTCAGCTTGATAATCTGTTGGCGAATAATTTCTAATAGGGGGTAGCTCTTGCGCCAAGATCATGGAGCAAGAAAAAAAGAATAACTGGAGAACAAATACACTCTTATTTTTCACGATTAGTTTGGTTCAATATTAAGAAAGATAGTGCAAATAAGTAAATTATATATCGATTTGTAATTGAAATATTATGGCATAAACTTTAATATTTTAGGCGTGTGCGATTGACAATTATAGACTTCCAATATTTGAACTTATGCCTACCTGGCAAGTCCAACCAATACCATACTGATCTAATTCCTCTGAAAATTCACCTATACATTACCTCAACTTAATTTATAAGCACCTACAACAATTGGTTAAAATTAATATACCATAAATGAGTTTAAAATACAGGAAAAATGGGATAAACCAACGATATTCATTAATATAAGATGCTTTATCTGCTTATGTATGCAATTTGTATAGGTTCTTTCTGCGAATTTCTCAATTTCATACATTATGTTTACCAACCTACAACAATTTTATATGCCCATGTCCCTTGGGTAAACAAATACGATGATGTATCTATAAATTTCGATGACTCACCTAAAAAAATAAGAGTACAATGCAAAACAATTTTCTAAACGCGATGCTTTTCATCTGTACAATTGGGGTATTTGCCCAAGCTGATCAAGTTTCGGTATTGCAGCAAGATCAAGGGATGAAATTGGTGGTCAATGGTGAGGATTTTATAATCAACGGAATGAACTGGGATTATTTTCCAATTGGCACCAATTTTTCTTACAGTTTATGGAAACAACCTGATGACATTATTA
This sequence comes from Flavobacteriaceae bacterium, assembly GCA_037969055.1. Taxonomy (GTDB): domain Bacteria; phylum Bacteroidota; class Bacteroidia; order Flavobacteriales; family Flavobacteriaceae; genus Pelagihabitans. The sequence goes on from JBBKWR010000392.1 coordinate 4,673, forward strand.
AGGCAGCACTTGATGCCGAAATGGGTCTGCTAAAAAACATGGGCGTAAATGCGGTAAGACAATACACCGGTATACCGCCAAAATGGATCACATACATTTATAAAAATTATGGCATCCATACCATGCTAAATCATTCATTTGGTCGCTATGGTCTTACCATAAATGGTACTTGGGTTCCCAATACCGAATATTCAGACCAGGCTACCCGCGAATTGCTCTTGTCTGAAGCAACAAAAATGGTTGAACAATATAAGGATACTCCTGGATTGTTGCTGTTTTTGTTAGGAAATGAAAACAATTACGGATTATTCTGGGATGGTGCCGAAACAGAGGATATACCCTTACAAGATAGAAAATCCACGATTAGGGCGCGCAGTATGTATAAGCTTTTTAACGAGGCCATCCTTGCGATGAAAGCTGTTGACAGTTCGCATCCTATGGCTATTTGCAATGGAGATTTGTTATTTATAGACATTATAGCAGAAGAATGTAAAGACATTGACATTTTGGGCGCGAACATGTATCGTGGTGTGAATTTTACAGATGCATTCCAAACAGTTAAAGACAAGATAAATAAGCCATTTATGCTCACAGAATTTGGGGCAGATGCATTTAATGCCCTTGAAAATGCCGAAGACCAAAAATCCCAAGCCTTCTATATGGTGAATAACTGGAAAGATATTTATGGGAATGCTGCTGGTCTGGGAAAGGCTGGAAATGCTATCGGTGGTTTCACATTTCAGTTTAGCGATGGTTGGTGGAAATTTGGCCAAACTAAAAATCTAGACGTACATGATAACAATGCCTCTTGGTCTAATGGTGGTTATTATTTAGATCTAGAAGGAAGTGAGAATAACATGAACGAAGAATGGTTTGGTATATGTGCCAAAGGCCCGACCAATGAAAGAGGTCTTTACGACCTTTATCCTCGTGCCGCATACTATGCGTTAAAAGAAGCACACCAATTAAATCCTTATAGTGATGGTGTCACCCTCGAATTTGTAGAAACCCATTTTGATAATATACAACTTACAGATGCCGTTTTACGGGCACGTGGAGATAAAGCTGCCTTAGGGGACGAAAGCAACAACAAAATTCGAATCAGCAACTTAAGGGCAGAATTTACGACGTTCAACACGGGAGGTAATTTAATTACTACACCAGATGAGGCAAACCCTGATGATAGGGTTTTTCCGGATGAGCTTGGTTTCGATCATATGCAATCCTACTATATTGGGGTCGAAGGTAACCCATCGTCAAATATGCGAGCCAATGTAAATGTTAATATCCTGGGAAATGTAGCGGACAATCCCATTGATGAAATATTTTATGAAAATAGAGGGCGATCAAACGCGGTAAATACCGATGATGGGAATTTGACCCTTGCTGACCTAAATCGTGTTCAAATTTACAATGCAGAATATACATGGAACGCCAAAGATTTCGACCTAAGGGGCTTTTATCGGACCGGGCATTACCATTGGGGTTATGAAGGCGATTTTTTTGGTTTATATCCTGAATCAAACTATGGCCCGAACCTAGATATTTATAATGGTGAAATTAGTGGTTTTGAGTTTGATGGTAAAAAAACACTCAAAGGATTGAAGGCGGCTTTTGGGCCGCAACTTTGGTGGGGAGCCAACCCAGCATTCTTATTAAAGTACAGCAGAAAAATAGGTAAGTTTGATGTTACCGGTGTGTACCATGAAGATATAGATGATGTAGGGGAGGCCGTTACTTCTATTGCCATACCCTTACCGAAAACGCGCAGGGCCACTGTTCACATTAAAAGAAAAATTGGAAATCTTGGCCTTGAGGTTGGGGGTATGTGGGGAGGCCAGCCCTTAAATGGTAGATCGTTTCAAATTGCAGTCGGTGAATCTGGAAATTATATTATTTATAATGATGAAATCAATACCAAAGACAATTGGGGGGGTAAGGCTAAAATAACTTATTCCAAGGGTAGATTTAACTGGTATGCGCAAGGAGCTGCCATGGGATTGGTTGCGAATGGCGGGGCGGATCAAACGCAAACGTTTACTGGCTGGAGACTTAAAGATAGCGGAAGCGGTAATCAAACCAATATTCTTTCAGGTTTTACCTATAGCATAGGAAATATTCAAATCGCCCCTAACTTTTTATGGCAAAAACCCATTGTCGGGGCGATGCCCAATGATGTACAAGCTCCCGGCAGGCTTAGAAATATTCAAGATGACCCTTTCGCGGTAAGAGCAAATAGAGAAACAGTAGCTGGAGAACTTCTGCTCACTTTCGATCCTACCCCAGGAACATGGATGTATGAATGGGATAATGACAGAGCTGAAGATGCTAAGTTGGCGGTAAGCACGGGTTTTGTTTTTCGTCATCATCCAACCGCTCAAGATGCAGCAATTGGCTTTTTAGCCAATCGTACGGCCTTTGCCTTCCCTAATTCAGCTCCTGCCCAAGACTTATGGGAAACCAATACGCGTATCGTATCCAAAGTAAGTCCAAATTTAGGTTTGATCGCTAACCTTTATTTTGGTAATGCGCAATCCAACGGTAGTGATGAAAGGTTGATTGAACGTTTTGGGGGTGATATTAGGGTTATTTATAATAAAATAAAAGTAGTGCATTCCTTTAAGGTCAATGACTGGGGACCATTCGATTATCATCGAGATTTCAACCTAACCTATCCGGTACAGTTAATGTTAGACCTATCCACCACCCTTGGTAAACCAGATTGGTTTGTTTTACCGAATACAAAAATTGGAATACGCGGCACTTGGCGTTCCCTTAATCAATACTCACCAAGATACAGCCCTAATGAGGCCCTACCGTTTGCCTCTGCACCAATCATCAGTCCTGTTGGATTTGGCAATGGTAATGAATGGGAAATTAGGACGTACATACATATCAATATCGGTAAATAAAAAATTGAGGAATGAAAAGCAATAAAGACAGTTATCTAATAACCACGCTCCTTCTAGGATTCATTTTTACTGTTGTGACCAGCTGTGAAAGGGAAATTTCGGACAACGTGGAGTTTGCAACTTTTCCAGAAAACGCTGAAGTTTTTATAGATGGTTTTAGTGGTGGATTACAATACTTCCCTTTTTCAGGATCGAAATTTGATGCATTTTCCGTAGACACTGAAGTGAAATATAAAGGAGAGGCCTCAATGCGATTGGATGTTCCCAACTTTGGAGACCCCAATGGCGCTTATGCGGGAGCCATATTTCCAGATGCTACGGGGCGTGACCTATCTGACTATAATGCGCTTACTTTTTGGGCCAAAGCTTCACAGGCAGCAACTATTAACGAGATTGGTTTGGGAAACGATTTTGGTGAAAATAAATTTCTTGTCACCAGGGCGAATTTGAGAATAAGCACTGCTTGGAGCAAGTACATTATCCCTTTACCGGACCCCGACAGACTAACACTTGAAAAAGGTTTGTTTTGGTATGCCGAAGGACCAGAGAATAACGATGGTTATACCATTTGGATCGATGAGTTGCAATATGAAAAGTTAGGGACGATCGCACAACCACGTCCAGCAATTTTTAATGGTGTCGATAAAGTAGAGCAGGCTTTTGTCGGAGCTGGTCTTACAATGAATGGACTTACACAGACCTTTAATTTGGGATCTGGTATTAATGAAACGGTTACGGTAGCGCCATCGTATTTTAAATTCAGTTCTACTGATGTTGATGTGGCAAGGGTAAGTGAGCTAGGGGTGGTTTCAATATTAGGAATCGGTACAGCAGAAATTACAGCTGTGTTAGGGGGTGTTAGGGCTAAAGGATCATTAACAATTGAGTCACTTGGTGGTTTTGTTGCTGCCCCTACCCCCATGAGAAGCCCCAATAACGTAATCTCTATATTCAGTAATGCCTATACCAATGCTCCGGTGGAGTATTATAATGGGTATTATGCACCCTTTCAAACCACTCAAGGCCAAGACGATCTTAACATAAATGGAGATGATATTATAAACTATACGGAACTAAATTTTGTAGGAATTCAATTTTCACAACCTACCATTAATGCTACTGCAATGACGCATTTACATATTGATGTTTTGATTCAAGAACCAAATCCAATTGATGGGGGTGACTTTTTAAAAATAGAATTGGAAGATTATGGGGCTGACGGAACTTTTGGAAATGGTGATGACTCGGCTCATACTCTGACCTTTACAAGTCCCACTTTGGTTAGTGGCTCTTGGGTAAGTTTAGATATACCGCTTTCAGATTTTTCAGGATTGACGAGCACGGCCAATTTGGGACAGATTTTACTCATTAGTGATGCTACAATTACCGAGATTTTGGTAGATAACATTTACTTGTACAGGTAAAATGCAGGACCAAAAAAAAATAAAACATGAAAAAAATAAATCAATTAAAAATGAAAACGCATAGTATACTACAGCGGCATTTTAATCCGAAATGGTATAATTCAATTTTAGCTGCGGGATTACCTATACTGGCACTGTTCTTTTTGTTATTGGGCTGTGCAACCGATGAAACCCAAACCGTTGCCAGGTTCACTGAACTAGTTATGGAAGATGAATTCGATACCGACGGGGCCCCTAATAATGCAGTATGGGATTACGACCTAGGGACCGGCACCAATGGATGGGGCAATAATGAGTTGCAATATTATACGGATCGTGCTAAAAATGTAACGGTAGAAAACGGAGTATTACTTATTACTGCTAACAAAGAGTCCTATGAGGGTACTGCATATACCTCAGCAAGATTAATCACCAAAGGATTGTTTGAACAAATGTATGGCCGTTTTGAAGCACGTATTAGATTGCCTTTCGGTCAGGGTATGTGGCCAGCATTTTGGCTATTGGGTGCTCATGACGACCAAGCGCTATGGCCTCAAATTGGGGAAATTGATATCATGGAAAACCGGGGGCAAGAACCTACCATGATCAGCGGAGCCGTACATGGCCCTGAATACTCCGCGGGAGAAGCGATTACAAAAAGTTACACTTTGGCAAATGACCGTTTTGATACAGGTTTTCACATATTTGGTATTGAATGGGGTCCAGAGTATATAAATTTTTATGTAGATGATGTTTTATATAACCAAATTACGCCAGCTGATGTTCCCGGTGAATGGGTTTTTGATCATCCTTTCTATATTATAATAAACCTTGCGGTTGGTGGCTCTTATGTAGGTGCTCCGAATAGTGAAACAACTTTCCCACAAACCATGTTGGTAGATTATGTGCGGGTATATAAAAATAATGAACTCAATTAATATGAAAAACGCTATGAAACAAGTACTCAACCAAGCTCTTAAGATTTCATTATTAAGCTTAAC
>JBBKWR010000393.1:0-2641 GCA_037969055.1 Flavobacteriaceae bacterium
CCCTTGCCTACATTATTGCCAATGACGCCACCAATGACAGCACCCCCGGTCGCGCCAATAACGGCCCCCTTTTGGGTTTTGTTGGCATTCTTTACTGTTTTACAACCGAGGACCATGGAAATGGCCATGATCATATACACTGATTTTAAAATATATCTTTTCATTTGTTTTGTTATTTTTTGTTAAAGTGATATACGATGGTAACGCGGTCCGCACCAACCGTGGCATTAGATTTAAGGGTCATTTCGTTCGCAGATAGCGAAGTGATGTTAAGGCGATACCCCAAGCCTCCGGATACATCCTTATTCTTCTCATTAATAAATTTAAACTGCAATTGGTTAGGGCTTCCGTCGATAACCGACCATCGGATAAAGCGGTCTCCACCTTGGCAAAGTGTTGAGGATGCAAGCGTGTAGCGTCCGGTACTGTTATTGTCCCTAAAGAACCAGTCACTGCCTTCAAAGCAGATATCTTTGGCATCATTAAAAAGGACAGATTGAAAGTTACCAGTGGCATTTTCGTATGAGACATCATCAAGTGTCCATGTACCACTCAACAAGTTACGTTGTCCCCTTGCCTCTTTGGAAACGGAACAGGCACTTGCCATCATTACAAATGCAATCAGTAAAATAAAAGGTTTGTTCATTATTTAAAGTTTTGGATTTGACTATATACGTATCATACCAACATTAAGACCATCTACTAACGTTATCTTGTCATTAATGTGATGCAAAGGGACAAATTTTGATTTTGGGAAGGGGACTATGAAGCAAATATTATTGCCTCATTTGCTAATATCGCAAAAGTGAAAGCAATGCTGTTTCAAAGCGCTTTTTCGGCAAATAAGCATCTTCGAGGGTTTTGGTGAATGGAATGGGCGTTTCTAGGCTGGCCACCCTTTTTACTGGGGCATCTAAAAATTCGAAACAATTTTCCATAACCAGGGCAGAAATATCACTCGCAATACCGCCAAACAAACTGTCTTCCTGAAGGATGATCAATTTTCCTGTTTTCTTGACCGAGTTAAAGATTGCTTCCGTATCCATGGGCATCAAAGTTCGTAGATCGATAAGATCGGCTTTGATCTCCGGATGTTCCTTCAGTGTATGCAAAGCCCAATGTACACCAGCACCGTAGGTGACTACGGTCACGTCTTTCCCTTCCTGCAGGAGGGCTGCTTGGCCAAATGGGAGCGTATAATATGAATTTGGGACCTCTTGGTATACGCTTCGGTACAGGGCTTTGTGCTCAAAGAAAAGGACGGGGTTCGGGTCATTGATGGCGGTGGCCAATAGGCCTTTGGCATCATACGGAAAGGCGGGATAAACTACCTTTAGCCCTGGTGTCTTGGTGAACCAGGCCTCATTGGTCTGTGAATGAAAGGGGCCAGCTTCCACATCCCCACCGCAGGGCATACGGATGACGACATCGGCCTTTTCTTCCCATCGATAATGGCTCTTGGCCAAATAGTTCACTACGGGATTAAAACCGGTGCTCACGAAATCGGCGAACTGCATTTCAACGACCGCCTTCATCCCATTAATGGATAGACCCATGGCAGCGGACACGATTGCAGATTCACATATTGGGGTGTTGCGCACGCGTTCTTTGCCAAAAGCCTTTAAAAATCCGTCAGTGATTTTAAAGACCCCTCCATAATCGGCCACATCCTGCCCCATGATTACCAGTCCGTCATGTTTTTCCATGGATTGCCTCAAACCCTCGGAGATCGCGTCGATCAAACGTATATTTTTGGTTTCTATAGTTGGTTTAACTTCTTGATATACAAATTGTTTAAATACATCACCCAATTCTTTACTTTCATCTGCAACCACGGGACTTTCTTCAAAAGCCAGGTGCAAGTTTTCATCGATTTCTTTGGCAATCCCCTTCCTTAAACTTTCAATTTTTTCAGGTGTTAAGATTTCCTGGTCCACCAAAAATTTCTCATAATTACTAATGGGGTCCTTTTTGGCCCATTGGTCAATTAATGCGGTGGGAACATATTTGGTACCACTGGCCTCCTCATGCCCCCTCATTCTAAAAGTCCTAAATTCCAACAGAATTGGCCGTGGCTTCTTTCGAAGGCTATTGCAGAGTTTGTCCACCATAGCAAATACCTCCAAAATATTATTGCCATCAATGATGTAGGATTCCATACCATATCCCACTCCTTTATCGATTAATTGCTTACAGCGGTATTGTTCATTTGTGGGTGTGGAAAGACCATAACCATTGTTTTCGATGCAAAAAAGCACGGGGAGGTCCCATACGGAAGCAATATTGAGTGCTTCGTGGAAATCGCCCTCACTTGTACCACCCTCTCCTGTAAACACAGCGGTTACCCGCTTGTTTTTTTGGAGGATATCGGCCAATGCGATGCCATCGGCTACCCCCAATTGCGGTCCGAGATGAGAGATCATACCCACGATCTTATATTCTTGGGTGCCAAAATGAAAGCTTCGATCGCGCCCCTTTGTAAAGCCATTTGCCTTGCCCTGCCATTGTGAGAACAATCGATACAATGGAATATCCCTACCCGTGAAAACACCGAGGTTTCGGTGCATCGGCAATATGTATTCTTCCGGGAGCATCGCTGCCGTGACCCCCACCGAAATGGCCTCCTGCCCTATTCCACTGA
>JBBKWR010000394.1:0-6964 GCA_037969055.1 Flavobacteriaceae bacterium
GTTTCTTCGTCATTCATGGCCATGCGTCCGAAAGTTTCTCTAATATCACGCGCGGATGCAAGGGGATCGGGGTTTCCATTGGGACCTTCAGGATTCACATAGATAAGGCCCATCTGAACCGCGCCTAGCGGATTCTCCAGTTCCCTATCGCCAGTGTATCGCTTGTCCCCAAGCCACTCGCTTTCAGGTCCCCAATAGATATCCTCTTCTGGCTCCCAAACATCCTCACGTCCCCCGGCAAAACCAAATGTTTTAAAGCCCATGGACTCCAAGGCGCAGTTACCAGCAAGAACCATAAGGTCGGCCCACGAAAGTTTCTTGCCATATTTCTGTTTGATTGGCCAAAGCAGTAAACGTGCCTTATCCAAATTGGCGTTATCGGGCCAACTGTTCAATGGCGCAAAGCGCTGTGTTCCGGTCCCAGCCCCGCCACGACCATCAGAGATACGATAAGTACCCGCACTGTGCCACGCCATTCGTATAATGAATGGTCCGTAATGGCCATAATCGGCCGGCCACCAGTCTTGGGAGGTGGTCAGGTGTTCAATAATATCTTTTTTAACGGTATCAAGGTCGAGCGTCTTGAATTCTTGGGCATAATTAAAACCTTCACCCATTGGATTTGTCAACGAAGAGTGTTGGCGAAGAATGTTCAGTTTCAACTGATTTGGCCACCAGTCTCGGTTTGATGTGCCGCCACCAGCGCTTTGTTGCAAACTGCCCCCAAGATATGGGCACCTGCTTGATTCGTTGACATCCCATACTTTCCCGTTTGCTGTAGTGTTCTCGTCTTGTTGCATGTTGTTTTGATTTTAAACTAATATAATGGTAAACTTAATGGAATGTTTGGTCATAACCGGGAAATCTTCATCTAAATATGTTACACCATAATTGGTAATATCTATGATGCCAAAACAACTCCCATGGGTCGGCAAGAACAAATCATAAATGACAGGACGTATGCTGAAAACCAGTCATCACAAAAGCTAGAATAGCCATAACCGATCAATACAGGACCTGTATGTTAAAATTCGGATGATGTTATAGGTTTTAGGGAGATCTTTTATACGTATCCATTTATTTTGTAATTGCTGTATCCAAAGTGGCAAAATTTTCAGTTGTCTCGTAAAAATAAGGACCCACAGCCGAACCCCTTTTTAATTAATCTCCTTTAAGATTATGATAACCCCTAGAAAAGTCTTACCTTTTTTATATATTACATTTGCCCAATCAAACCTTGCCTCCCTACACTATTTCTATTAATAATTAAAAAGACGGTCCAATGGCTTTAGTAACGGGTTATGAGTACGACATTTTTATAAGTTATGTACATGACGACAATATACCCGAGACCGACAAAGACGACGGGTGGGTAAACCAGTTTTATAAGTATCTGGAGACCAAACTTCAAAAACATTCCAAAAAAGTAAAAATTTGGTGGGACTCGAAGAACCTGGACAAAAGCGAGGTGTTCGACAAATCGATCGCTGAGGCCATAGAAAAATCGGCCATCATGATCTGCCTGTATTCCAGACGTTATACCCAGTCTGACTACTGCATAAAAGAGCTGGAGCATTTTCACAAAAAAGTACAATCCGATAAAACAGGCTTGCTCGTCGGCAACCGGTCGCGCATCATCCCCGTGATGATGTCCAATATTCCCTATGAAAAATGGCATGATAAGTTAACGGGCACTACCAGTTTTAAATTCCATGACGCCGAAGATGCACTAGGGTATGGCGATCCATTGAGGATCAAGACCAAAGGTGCGTTTAGTGATGAAATGAATAAGTTGCGAACGGCCCTGGTGCAGATATTCGAAGATTTTCAAAATGATCAAACCGTGACTGCCAAACAGCAGGAACCGGTTGTTGAGGAGGTCGCAAGCGAGGTGTTCACAATTTATTTGGGGGAAGTTAGTGATGCGCTTTACGATCGTCGCGATGGCATTATAGCCGAACTTGAAAGCAAAGGGTACCAGGTCATCACTGGGGATCCCTCGTCTTCCGATGCGGATACCCATGAGAAAGTTACCCAAGAAGCCCTAGCAAAAGCACAATTGGCTGTCTTTATCCTGAACCAAACGCCGGGCAGGAAAATTAATGGAGATCCGGACAGCCGCTACATACAAAAGCAGGTTGAACTGGGCCTTGCATCTGCCACTCCGCAGCTCATCTATATTCCCGCTGGACTCGAATTCGAACAAGTGTTGAACAAAGAACATCAGGCATTCCTGAAAGGACTGGAAGACCGATCATTGTCCGCTAAAAATTATGATTTTATCCGAGGCAACGAAGGAGAATTGGCCAAAATATTGGTGGACCATACCGAACAGTTACAGGAAGCCCGTACAAAAGCCTTATCGGCACAAGTATCTGCTGGGAAATCGACGCTAAAAGTGCTCTTGGATACCCATATAGATGATTTTAAAGATGCCTTCAATTTGAAAAAAACCCTGAGCAAGCATAATATTGAGCTCATTTTTAATCCTGAGGATGGTGACCCACAAGAAAACATCAAATCGCTTTTCAATAACATCAACGAGGCGCAAAAGTTTATCTTCCTTTACGGTAGTGAGGATAACAAAGATTGGGTGGACATCCGTGTGAAGAACACCATGAAAAAGTTGATGGAATACGACCGTTTCAATCAGGATATCTTTGTTTATATGACGCCCCCCTTCAAGGATGACGGGGCCATCAAAATTGCACAAAGTCCTTTGGTAAAGGTCATTAATAATAGTGGCAAACCAACGATCGATGCGGAATCGCTCAACGCGTTTTTAAAAGAATTAATCGAAGAACACGAATGAGTGTAGAGACCATTTACCCTTACGTAGGGATCCGCCCTTTTAATTCGGACGAAAATTTATTTTTCTTCGGTCGCGATGAACAAACCTTGGAAATCTTACAGCGCCTTCATGAAAATCATTTCGTGGCCGTGGTAGGGGGTTCTGGAAGCGGAAAATCTTCTTTGATCCGGGCGGGTTTGATCCCGGCCCTAAAAGGAGGGTACCTGGTAGAAGACAGCAATAAATGGCTCATCGCGATCATGAAGCCTGGGCAAAACCCAATGTATAATTTGGCGCTGGCCATTTTGCAACAAGTGGATCCTTCAAAAACACATCCGGACTTTTTGGATTTCGTTGTCCAGCTTAAAAAAGAAGGGGTCAAGGCCATTATTAACCTGGTCGAACCCCTACGCAAAGAACAGAACATCAACTTCTTTTTACTGATCGATCAATTTGAAGAACTATTCCGGTTTGCGATGGAACTGAAGGATGCTGATAAAAAAACGGAAGCGTTCGACTTTGTGAACATGATGCTCAACTTGTCGACACAAAAGGAGGTTCCTTTTTACATAGTGCTCACGATGCGATCCGACTTTATCGGCGATTGTGCACAATTCCATGACCTTCCGGAGGCCTTGAACAAAAGTCAGTATTTGATTCCGCGCTTAAACCGCCAACAGCTAAAAATGGTGATAGAAGGCCCGGCTAAATTGTTTGGCGGTAAGTTCAGCCCTGCCCTCACCTCCCAACTGTTGAACGACCTTGGTAACGTAAAAGATGAATTGCCCCTAATACAGCATGCGCTGATGCGTATCTGGGATTATGAATTGGTAGTGGATAAAAATGGCATATTGGATCTGGGAGATTATAAGGCTATTGGAGGGTTCGAAAAAGCACTCGACATACATGCCGATGAGGCGCTTAACAGCCTGGGTGCCGATGATCGGAAAATTGCGAAGGTACTTTTTCAGGCCCTGACCGAAATTGATGATAACAAACGCAAAATAAGACGCCCCCTGTTATTAAAAGATCTGAAGCAACTCACAGGGGCCAGCGAGGAGAAACTATTGAGGGTCATCGATCATTTTATTAGGGACATGCGCGCCTTTCTGATTTTGGAGAATACTGGGGAGAAAGGGGACCAACTGATCGATATTTCACATGAAAGCCTAATACGCCAATGGGACACGCTTGGTAAATGGGTGGAAGAGGAAGGAGAATCTGCATCGGCCTATAAGAAATTGGCGGAGGACACCCGCCTCCATAAGTTAAAAAAGAAAGATTTTTTAACAGGTAGTGAATTGCAATTGGCCTTGGAATGGCGTGATAAATTTAAACCGACCGCCGTGTGGGCCCATCGCTATATCAAGCATGGATTTGAAGACTGCATGCAGTATTTGGAAGCCAGTGAAAACGAAAGGAGCAGGATAACAAACCAGGAGAAGGCCAGAAGAAAGAAAATGCGCTATATGTGGGCGGCCCTGGGAGTTCTATTGGTATTTATAACCGGATATTCATTTTATACAATGAATGAGGCCAATCAACTTGCCGAGCAAGTAAAGGCCAATTATCTGCGTTCGGAAATTTATAGAAATGGAGATGCGGACCCAACCTATGCTTTGAGACTTGCACAACAGGCCTTAAAGGATCCAAGTATGTCAACAACAACCGATCCCAATCTTCCTTCAGATGACCCTACATTGGCGCTAAGGTTATTGGAACAGGCCATATCAATGAACGATACGATCATTTCCCGTAAGGATGCGGATAATATATATCACAAAAATTCATTTTATAAAATAATAGTGCGTGATTCTTCTTTTGTTAAATCCGTAGCTTTTTCGGAAGATGGGAAGACTATTTTAACAGGTTCCGAAGATTATGTTGCCCGGTTATGGAATTTGGAGGGAAAGTTGCTTCAGAAATTCGAAGGACATAAGGGCGCTATCACTACTGTCGCCTTTTCACCTAAGGACAATACAATTTTAACAGGTTCTCAGGACGGGACCGTCCGTTTGTGGGATTTGGCAGGAAAATCCCTTAAGGTACTGAAGGATAGTACGAGGATTTTGGCGGTAGTCTATTCCCGTAAGGGTACCATTATAACAGGTTCTCAGGACGGCACCGTCAGTTTATGGGATTCAGGGGGAAAACTGCTTAAGAAGTTCAAAGCACATAGTTCCGCGATTTTGGCAATAGCCCTTTCCCCCAAAGGCGACACCATTCTAACAGGTTCAGCTGACCGCATGGCTAGCCTACATGATATGGAAGGAAATGTTATAACACCGAAATTTAAAAAAAAGATAGGACATTCGGGGCCCATAACGTCGGTTGCTTTTTCACCAGATGGTAAAACCATAGTCACTGGTTCGGAAGACTGGACCGCCCGCTTATGGGACTTGGAAAAGGAAGAAGAATATATGCAAGAATTTATAGGGCATGAGGCGCCCATAACTTCGGTCGCCTTTGCGCCGGATGGCAACACCATTTTAACGGGTTCCTATGATAAGACCGCCCGTATATGGCAATTAAAAGGCGAACTACTGCAGGTCGTCAAGGGCCATACCGGACCTATCAATTCCCTTGCTTTTTCAACCGACGGTAAAACCATATTAACGGGTTCTGACGACAGGACCGGCCGGATATGGAATTTAAAAGTGGAACTCTTTCAGATATTTAAGGGCCATACGGGCGCTATTAAATCTGCGGTATTTTCGCCGGATGGCAAAACCATACTTACGGGGTCTGAAGATAAGACCGCTTGCCTATGGGATTTGAAGGGTAAAAAACTGCAGGAGTTTAAAGAGCATGAAGGTACTGTATATTCGGTCGCCTTTTCACCTGATGGCAACAACGTACTAACCGGATCTCGGGACAAAATAGCCCGATTATGGGATATACGGGGTAAGCTATTACATGAATTCAAAGGCCATGGAGACCGCATCTATTCCGTAACATTTTCACCCGATGGCAAAAGCATACTAACAGGTTCCATGGATAAGACCGCCCGCCTATGGGACATTAAAGGAGATTCATTAATGAAATTTGTGGGACATGAAGCCGCTTTATACAGCGTGGCGTTTTCGTGGGATGGCAAAGCCATACTAACAGGTTCGGAGGATCAGAGTGTTCGACTGTGGGACCTGGACGGAAACATGCTCCAGGAATTCAAAGGGCATACCGGTGCGATCAATTCGGTCGGTTTTTCACGGGATGGCAGTAAAATACTCAGTGGCTCCGAAGACCAGACTGCCCGTTTATGGGATATCAATGGTACACTACGAACGGAATATATCGGCCACAGGGGTCCCGTCAATTCGGTCGCTTTCTCACCGGACGGAAAATCGGTACTGACAGGTTCCTATGACCGGACCGCCCGCTTATGGGATCTGAAGGGGAAAGTGCTACAGGAGTTTAAGGGCCATTCCTCTTATGTCAACACCGTAGCTTTTTCACCCGATGGCGGAACGATCCTAACAGGTTCGTACGACAATACCGCCCGCCTTTGGAAAGTGGCACAACCTTTGGAAGAATTTCTACAAACGGAATGGGGGGAGCCTTTGTCAAAAGAGCAACAAGAGAAATTTGGGATTGATAAGGCGCCATAAATGTCAATAAACGTAGCTACATAAAAAGCATTAAGTGTTTATTGTCAAACATCCCCGTGCAAAAAGCGCCAAGTGCGATTCAATGCATTTCATTGTATAGGGATTTGAGAAAGTGTGCCGATTCATAAGGCTGATCGGTATTGATAAAATCGACCCCCAGTTCGGCAAAGGTCCTCCAAGCCGTTTCTGTATCTGGACAACCCCAAAAACGAAAGGGTTTACCAAGGCTGTGGGCCTTGTTGATGGTGGCGGACACCTTTTCCACATCTGCCGGAGCAAGGCTTCCCTCCCCGTTCCAGTTGGAAATGTTTTTAAAATTGAGACTGATCAAGGCCACCTTCCCCCCTATTGTATCCTCTAAAAAGGCCTCTAGACTTTGATAATCGAACAAAATGTAATCCGGATAGTCGGTGTATTTTACTGGAGGCGGTCTATTTCCGGAAATCACAAAGCTAATATCTGGGTTAAGGATCAAATCGGGATACCCAGATAGCATCGCGATTATAGCTTGTAAGGTTTCAATGGCCTCCGATTTAATGTCGATCAAGAGTTGTAGGGGCTGCTG
>JBBKWR010000395.1:0-3966 GCA_037969055.1 Flavobacteriaceae bacterium
CGATCAAAACCTTCCCTCAAGAGCTCGTGTACCTCAGCGCTAGTATGTGTCAAGTGACAATCGCGCTGTACTTTTAATACTGGGGTGTCCAAATAAGAAAATTTCTCTGGAACAGCATCTCCAGGCTGAGGGCTCATTACGGCGTAATCCAAAGAACGGCCATCTACCCTCGGGGGCGTGCCCGTCTTCATTCTACCACTTTCAAAACCCAAAGCAGTGAGTTGTTCTGTAATCCCAGTAGACGCCTTTTCTCCTGAACGTCCACCTCCAAATTGCTTCTCCCCAATATGGATCAACCCATTGAGAAAAGTGCCATTGGTAAGCACTACAGATTTTCCTTTTATATCAATCCCCAACGAGGTACGCACCCCGACCACCGTGTCATTTTCTATGATCAGTCCTTTGACCATTTCTTGGTAAAAATCAACATTTGGGGTATTTTCCAATGCCAAACGCCATTCTTCAGCAAAGCGCATGCGGTCATTTTGTGCACGCGGACTCCACATGGCGGGTCCCTTAGATTTATTAAGCATTTTAAATTGGATGGCTGACTTGTCCGTTATGATGCCACTGTAGCCTCCAAGGGCATCAATCTCACGTACGATCTGTCCCTTTGCAATGCCCCCCATTGCAGGATTACAGGACATCTGTCCGATGGTCTGGAGATTCATGGTCACCAATAAGGTTTTGGAACCCATATTGGCTGCAGCAGCTGCAGCCTCTGCTCCCGCATGGCCGCCTCCAACTACTATGACATCGTACACGTCTGCAAACATATTATCTATACTTAAAATAGTACTTTTAAAAGAAACTTATTCTAATGTTCCACGTGGAACAATGTTATTTTTTCGTCTTCCTTGTTCCTCATCACGGCACTATCTTTATCCGATTTATCAGTATACCCCAACAAATGAAGAACCCCATGCGACATCACCCTTAACAATTCTTTTTCAAAAGTGGATCCAAACACCGCTGCATTTTCCCTCACCCTATCCACCGAAATAAAAACATCCCCTGATACCGTCGTGTCATCTGAATAATCAAAAGTGATGATATCGGTAAAAGTATCATGCCGTAAATACTTTAAGTTGATTTCCAACAAATAGGCATCAGAACAAAAAATAAAATCAATTTGGGAGTGGTGTGCGCCTTCGGAATTAATTATCCTACTTATCCAATCGGAAAACTTTGATTCGTTTCCCAACTCAAACTCCAACTCATAATGAAACTCAATCATCACTTTTAAAATACGCCTTGACCTTATCTTGAAAATTTTGGCGCAAAGGTAGTGCTTGTCGGTTTAAGATCTCTATTTCATTCCGATAATTCTCCAGTATGCCAGGTTTGGTGGTGATCGGATTTACGAACTGTTCTCGGTTCGAATTACTTTCCCGTTCTGACTTTTTGCCTTGTTTTAGCGCCGCATTCTCTAGCTTCAGCAACTCATATTGAATACTGTTCATTTTTGAAAGACTTCTTTTTGTGATGCCATTCTCTAAAAGGTCATTTTCAAAATTTTCCATTTGTAACAATAGCTTCTCCCCTAACTTTCGATCGCTATTATTGATCATGTCCTGTAATTGCTTTTCCAGAAGTTCCCTCAACTGCTGTTGCACTTTATAGATTTCATAGATCTCCCTCAATTCTGCCTCACTTGGTTCCCCTTGTCCTTGGCCTCCTTGTCCGTTTGCATTATTCCCTGAACCCTTCCCTTGGCCTTGTCCATTTTTTCCTTGCGTACTGGCACTTTCTTTGCCATTTTCCGCTTTACCTTCTGTTCCCTTTACGGATTGCTCCCCTTTTCCCGCTTTGGAACCTCCTTCCCCTTGCTGGTTCCCTTCGCCTTGCTGCCCTTCTCCTTCCCCGCCAGGTTTACCCTGCCCAGATTTTCCCATACCATCCATCTTTTCTTTGAGTTCGCCTTGGGCCTTAATGATGTCGGGTAATTGAAAACCATCTTGACTTTCTCCGGACCCATTCCCCATTTTCATGCTATTTTGCATATTATCGAGCAAATCGGCCAAGAAATCGGCCAGTGTATTAGCGGCATTTAAAACATATTTTTGATATGATACTCCTTGGTATATCTGATTATCGGCAATACTTTCAAGGCTTTTATCTATGTTATAATAGACTTCGGTAATTTGTTCGTTTACGGTTTCGGATATCTCAGCCTGCCTTAAGGAAAGCGAGAACAAGCTATCATCAACATGCGCGAACAACTCCCTCAATTCTTGCTGTTCCCTGACCATCCCAGCATATTTAGGGGTCTCTTCCCCGGCATCTTCCAGACCCTCAAAAAGGTTTTCTTGCTTAAAGGAAAAAATGATCAGGTTGTCCAATATCTGCCTTAACATTTCTGCATCTTCCGCCACTTCCGATTGACTAGTCCCGCCTTCGCTAGCTTTTTGTAGGTCATCAGACATCTCCTTCATTTTTTGGGCGGCCGATTTTTGTTTTTGCGAGGCTGTCTTTGCCGATTTTTCCTTTTCCATATTTAAGGAAGGCCCATCCTCGGCATTGTGTTTGATAATTTCATCTAGCGCCTCTTTCTGATCGTCCTTAACCCCCTCTTCCTTTTGCTTATCGATGTTCAGCGCCAATGGCTTTTTAAGGTCCTGGTTGTCTTTGGCCAATTCCTGAAGTTCTTCAGCGATATTATCGAATGCATCATTCATTTTTTGTTGCTCCGCCTTCGATTCCTCTCCAACCTTTTTGGTTTCCGATAAATCACTTTGCATTTTCGACAACCTTTCCAAGTCTTTGGCCAGTTGTGCTGCTTTCTCAGTCACATAATACCGTTTGGTCAATTCCAACAATTGCTCCAAATTTCTTTCATTGTTCTGCTGTTTTTTGCCCAATTCTTCAAGCCTTTTAGTAAGTTCCTCTTTGTCTATTTTATCTGCAATCTTTTGTAGCTCCTCCAATAACTTCCCGTTCTTTTTTGCTTCAAGCTCCTGGCGCTCCAATCGTTCCTGCAATAACTGGTTCAATCGATCTTCTTTTTCACTTTTTTCGAGGTTCTCCTTTAGCTGTTTGCTGAATTTCTCCATCATACTTTCTTGTTGTTGCTGTCTTTCAAGAAAGTTTTTGATCTGCTTTTGATCGTTAAAGTTCAACTGTCGCTTTTCTTTTTGTGCTTGACTGATTTCGTTCAGGGCATTTTTTTGTTCCTTGAATTTATCGAGGGAACGGTCCAAATTTGAAATGATCGACTGCTGGGATTCCAGTTCCAAATTTTTTCGCTGATCATCATTCAACAGTTTCAGTGAAAAGACCTGGCTTTTTGAAGACTTTCCTTTATGGATGGCATCATTATCAGTTGCCTCGAAGTAGAAACTATAGTTTTTACCTTCCACCAATTGCAACCCGGAGGGAAAAGTGTAATAGAACTGGTCAAAGTTTGCATTGGGGTTACCTAACATTTTCACCTGCCTATTTTGGGGGTCATCGTCTGGATAACAAATTAATTTTATGCTGCTCAGTTTATAATCGTCCGAAGCCTCCCCAACGTAGTAGGCAACGTTTGGGTTTAAGGAATCAAGCAATTGTCTTGCCTTAATGGTCGGATAAGCATCTTTGATCACATTGAAAAGATATCCCAATCTTTCATATCCATTCACAAACCGGTTGGAAGTAACTATTTCATATTGGAAATCATTATAGATCCGCTTCGTTATTCCAAACTGTTCGCCCTCCTTTAAAAAAGCGATTACCGTGTCCTTGGTAATTAAATCGATGCTTTCTGTATGGGCCCCCAAAATCGCCCAGGTAACTTTAGTGCCTTCAGGGATGGTCGCGTTTCCCGTACTGCGGAAAACTTCTTGGGAACGTTCGGTATAAATCGGATAATCCAGTGTAATCCTAAAATCTTGGATGGCCGGTGCCTTTAACGCATTCAATGTATATTCCCTGGATTTTATGCCATTAGCGAGGAAGTAAAACACCGTATTGGCCAAGGGTGGG
>JBBKWR010000396.1:0-2736 GCA_037969055.1 Flavobacteriaceae bacterium
AGTCCAATCTCTGATAAAGGCTGGAGCGATTTTATTCAAATTATCGAACCGGTCGTTCTACACAAAAACGAATACTTGATTCGGGAGGATTCTAGAACGTTTCGGTGCTTTTTGCTTACTGAAGGCGTAATCAGAGCATTTTACAGCAAGGAGGGGTATGACCATAATACTGCGTTCTTCGTGCCGGGTATGTTTCCTATCGCCTACGCAGCACTACTATCTGGAGGTCCGAGCCGATTTTCCTATCAGGCAGCGCTGTCATGCAGGTTGATACAGTTCCCGTACCACGACTTCAGAATCCTATGTGAAAAGCACCAATGCCTTGAAACCCTTAGGCATCATATATTCGAACAGCTGTCTGTTTTGCAAAAAAAATACGAGACCGAAAGGGACAGTCATAATGCGACTACAAAATTCCTTATTTTTCGCAAAACGTATCCTGGTCTCGAAAATCTGATTTCAAAATCCCATATCGCTTCCTACTTGGGCATTACCCCTATTCAGTTGGTTAGGATTCAAGCTATCCTCTCAAAACAGCGTAAATCCTAGATCTATCATAAATGATATTTTGGACGGCAGCCCTGTACAGGGCGGGTCGGTTCAATTCAAGTAGAAACGCGACAAAATTGCTTGCTTTTTGGCGATTGCATGGGCTGGATCGGCAACTTTTGTATAGTCAAAAAGGGATTGAAAAAAGCCCTGCCTTTGAGAAGCTTTTCTTGACTAACATAGCAGCAAACAAATTCGTGGACAAGTACGTTTAGACCACTTCAGCCCTATTGATTTAACCCCGTCTAAAAATTAAAGATTGGCGCGTCGCCCCATTATAGTCAAATAAATCCTTTTCGTTGGCAAGACTGGTTTGGACGAGCCATGAAGTGCTTAGGGTTTGAAATAATGGTGGACCCTCAAAGTTTAAGTCCAATAAAGGTTTATCCTTATAACCTAAAGGGCCACTAATTAGGATAATCTGATTCTCAACCGTCCAATTTCCCCTTGTGATATTATTATCCCTTGAGGCAGTAACCGAGCCATTTGTATTAAAATGCAAAACATATCCGGAATAATCATTTGTATCATCAATTAAGGTGTCCGTAGCCGAATTAGCAGATGGTTCGTATTGGGTATGGGAGCCGACAACCCAAGTACCTGTTATAAGGGAAGTCCGAAACGCCTCTACCGCTCCAGTAGGTTCATCACTTTTACTGCAGCTGCCCAGCAACGCAGCACTAATAATCATAAATCTTATATATTTTTTCATAATGCTCTGAATTTATAGCCTAAAGTCTACGCCTTGAATATGGTTTAGTCAACACTGACCAAATTGTATGTTTTGATGACTCCACCTTTCGTAATGACCCTTCTTTTGATAATGCCGATTCCTTTCGCCCAGTAATAGGTGGCAATTCGATAGCCATCCCTGTTGATATCACCGCCATAACTATTATCGAATTTATATACCACAACATCATTGTAGGTCTTATCTTCTACTTTTAAGGTGACCAAATCAACAGTATTTTGTTCCCAGAAAGCGAACGACCCTCCAACCTGTTCTTCATTTCCGGAGTCCTTGATTGTGATATCCGATAATACCAATACCGCGTGATCTGAAGAAATTGATGAACCATATTCTGCAGTAGTTGCCTTTCCAAAGAACCATGGTTTTTGTTGAGAGCCTGATATTTTAGTGATTTTCAAAAGAAAGTTTTCTATGTTTTGTGCCGGAAATGTTATAGGGAATCCCAAAAACCCAGGGGCAACACTAGTCGGGATGAAACCTTTATCCAAAGTACTTTCAGAGACCATTAGGGTATCTAGCGTTGCCGTGGTGGAATCAAGATAAACCAACCTGGTGCCCTCATTCAGTTGTACATATTCCAAAGCCTTTCTGGAAAATTTAAGTGTTATGGCATCCGGTACATGAGGGTCATCTTTTGTACAACTTAGGCCGCCCAATAAGGGCAAAACAACTACTGTTAAGTAAAGAAGTCCATTTTTCATATCCTAATACTTTATAGGGTTAATCATCTACTTTTTTGGTTTATCTGGCGTCCATTTTTTAATGCGTTAATTTTATAGACCAAAAGTAAATCGGTGGCTCGGAAGAACTGTCCTGAATTCTCCATAGTGCAAAAAAGAGGACAAGTCAATTACTATAATATCGTAATCGCGGCAGGTGAGAATTGATAAACCTTCGAAAAAAGCGCAGAAAAGTCAAGCCTTAAACAGGCATATCCAAAGGTGCAAAAGAAGTTTTGGGGTCATAAAAAAAGCCCCTCTTTTAAGAAAAGTTTTTCCTTGCTGTACAGAATCCTCGACGACCTGCCCGAAAATTTTGGGCAGGCACTCGGGATTTACTTCTATACTTGCTATGAAAGATCTAGCGATAGACTACTTTATATGAGCATGATAAATCGTAGGGTTCTTTTTAGTAAAAGGCTATGTTCTGTTTCAGACGGTCCAAAATTTTTATTGGCATTCCCAATAACAATGCATACCTGTGGTCGGTTTTTGAAGTTAGGACAACATCACCTCGGCCTTTTTAAATGCTGCTTTGGGCGCGTCACACACTGGACAGCTGTAGTCTGTTGGAACATCTTTAAAAACCGTCCCTGCCGGGATGCCCGCTTTGGGGTCACCGAACAGCTTATCGTATACCGTAAAACAAGATTGACATTGATGCACTACCCGTGCGGAAACATCTTCGGTTTTCTTGATGGCTTTTACTTTTTCTTC
>JBBKWR010000397.1:0-5390 GCA_037969055.1 Flavobacteriaceae bacterium
GCATTTTTCCTCCATATCGCCAAGGAAGGGGATTATTTATATGAAGGGGCCGATATGGGCATTTTAGTGTCAAGAGGTCGCATGATGACCGATGAATTTAAACTCAACGCACGGGCAAAGAATTGGATAAAAGCGATCAGGGGAAAATATGTCTCTCAAATCATCGAGGACAAGCGTGAAAAAGTCATACTTAGCGGCAGCCTAACCAAATAGCATGGAATTTAAGAGCATTAACCCCTACAACGGTCAGGTGGTGGGCAAATATACAGCGCTTACGCAAAAAGAGTTAAAGGAAAAACTCGATAAAAGCAAGATTGCCTTTGAATCTTGGAGGGCGGTGCCGCTCTCCGAGCGCTGCAGATTACTAAAAAATGCAGGAACGGTGTTGCGAGAGCATGTGGAAGAGTATGCCCAAATGATCAGCCTGGAAATGGGTAAACCTATTTCGGAATCAAGGTCGGAAGTAAATAAATGCGCATGGGTGTGTGACTATTACGCGGAAAATGCCCCGGCATTCCTTGCAGACCAAAGCATAACCACAGATGCAGAAAAGAGTTTTGTACGGCATGACCCTATTGGAGCTGTATTGGCAATCATGCCATGGAATTTCCCATTTTGGCAGGTTTTTAGATATGCGGCACCGACCTTGACCGCAGGAAATACTGGACTGTTGAAGCACGCTCCGAACGTATTCGGTTGTGCCCAACAAATTGAAGACGTGTTCGTTAAAGCGGGATATCCCTCCTATGTTTTCCAAAATTTAATTGTTCATCACGATCAAACCGAAATGATCATTTCCGATGATGCCGTAAAAGCGATAACCCTTACTGGAAGTGAAAGGGCAGGTTCGGCCGTGGCAGAAATAGCAGGGCGTCATATCAAAAAAACGGTATTGGAACTCGGTGGCAATAATTCCTTTATTGTTTGGGAGGATGCGGATATTGATAAGGCAGTAAAAACTGCGGTTACGGCCCGGATGTTAAACTGTGGACAAAGCTGCATTGCGGCCAAGCGCTTTATTTTATTGGAAGGTATATATGACGAATTCGTTATAAAATTCACCGAAGCGGTAAAACAATTGAAATCAGGGGATCCAATGGACGATAACATCCAGATAGGACCGCTCGCACGAATTGATCTTGCCGATCAGTTGAACAAACAGGTGAAAGAGTCGGTAAAAAATGGTGCTAAACTACTATTGGGGGGCAATCAAAATAGCTGCTATCACGAACCCACCATTCTGGGGGATGTGTTACCGGGGATGGCTGCATTTGATCAAGAAACTTTTGGGCCTTTGGCCGCTATGATCAAAGCGAAGGATCTAGATCATGCGTTTGAACTATCTGAAAATTCCAACTATGGGCTTGGGGTAACGGTATGTACCAAAAATATGGAGAAGGCTTTAAAATATGCCCACAAGGTAAGTGATGGCGCCTATTTTATTAACGAACTGGTAAAATCAGATCCTAGATTACCTTTTGGAGGTACCAAAAATTCTGGATACGGGCGGGAACTGGCAAAAGATGGGATGATGGAATTCGTCAATCGGAAAACGGTGTATGCTAAGCGTTAAATACAATATTTAAAAAAGAATAGGTTCCTATCTGCCCTTGGAGGTATGTTCATAGTCCTTTTGTTCCTTCATAAGGCCACCCTATAGCGGTGCGTTTTGTAATTCCCATATCTTTGACGCTAACTTTGCGAAGAGATCCTGGGAAGCTTTTGCTGGTTTCGGCAGACAAGTGTTAAGTGAAAATTTATAGGACTTAATATGCGTAAATAGGAATTCTTTTCGTCTCTACAATTTTACTTATCTTTCATAACCCGCTTATTTATAGTGTTAGAATAATTATTCTGGCACTTTGTAAACCGATGGATATCTAAATTCAATGTCATGTCAAAATATAATGTCGCAGTTCTCGGGCCCATACCAAGAGATCATATAACAACCCATAGAGGAGAGGTTATAGAAAAATATGGTTGCGCCACACATACGGCCATCGGTCTTGCCAAGTTGCTGGGCAAAGACGGTACGGTTTTCTTGGTTTCCCATGTGAGAATAAAAGACGAGAAGGCCATCAAAGACCAGCTAGAGGGTTATGACAACATCGATTTGACCCATATAACCTCCGATGCCGATCAGGGCGACGTTATTCAGCTAAAGTTTATAGATCAAAACAACAGGTTGGAGAAACAAACGGGTTTTATGAATCCGATAGTTCCCAAAGACATAAAAAAGCTTAAACATTGCGATGTATTTGTTTGTGTGCCCATTACCGATTATGAAGTGCCCTTACAGACCTTGAAATATATCAAAAAGAAAAGTAAAGGAATCGTAATTTTCGATGCGCACGGGCCGACCAATACCGCGACCATTTTAGGGGATCGGCTCATCAAATTTTGGATCGCCCGTGATCAATGGCTGCCCTATATCGACGTATTGAAAATGAATCTCGAAGAATCGAAATGCTGTTGGTTCGAAAAAGAATACAAATCTGAAGATCTTAGGCATTTTATCGATGAAAACACAGATCATTTACCTGCGTTTGCCCAGCATTGTCTCAATCTTGGCGTAAAATCGCTTATAGTAACCCTGGATTCAAAGGGAGGTGTGGTCTTTTTTATGGAAGAAGGTCAAATGCGTCAAGAGATGGTCAAATCGGTCAAGGTCGATCATGTAATCGACACAACGGGCTGTGGGGACTCATTTGCCGGAGGTCTCGGTTTCGGCTTGTTGGAGGATAGGGAGAATTATGTCAGGGCGACCAAATATGCCAACGCTTTAGGCGCGCTGCGAACCCAAGGACGCACTTTCGATGTCTTCAAATCGAGAGAAGAAACCGATAAAATAATAATCGATAACTATGGTAGTATCTGACCAGCAAAAAAACGAAAACTACCAATCCCTGTTGAGTGAACCTGATTGGTTGGTGGAAGAAAAAGAATTCGATAATCGTAAAATCAATTTTTACGAAACGATTTTTACCATTGGAAATGGATATCTAGGGACACGTGGATCCTTGGAGGAAGGTCATGAAGCCGCATGGCCGGGCACCTATATCAACGGAATATTCGACCACTACGATTCTTTTGTTGTCGATATGGTCAATGCGCCTTCTTGGCCCACTATATCAGTTTGGGTAGAAGGTAAAAAACTTAGTATTCACAATTGTGAGCTGCTTGATTACAAAAGAACCTTGGATATCAAGCAGGGTGTATTACATCGCCATACAAGATTTAAAGATACCGAGGGCAGAATTACCAGTTATGAAAGTTTCCGCTATGCAAGTCTTGCCAATCGTCATTTCTTTGAGGTAAACGGAACAATTACACCAGAAAATTATGATGGGGCTATTGAAGTCCGCAGTGAATTAAATGGGGATGTACTCAATTTAGATTTGACCCCATCCTATAAGGAAAAACCGACCTTCGCTCCCGAAATGAAATGGCTCAAATGGTCAAAGAGCAGACATTTAAAAGCCAGGTCTGCCGAAAAATTGGATCATGCAGTCTATCTGGAAATGGAGACTTTGGAAAGACCTTACCGCATAGGATATGCCTCCGCACTTAAGGTGTCGGCGCAATACATACTAAATTCCGACGCAGATTACAACAAGACCAGCCAGCGAGCAAGTTTCAACGCTAAAAAAGGAGAGACGGTCAACTTTCAAAAATTAACCACCATTTACACAAGTAGGGATGTTGACAAGTCCAAATTGAAAGCGAACTGCCTGGATACTTTGGAATCCAATTTGGCAAAAAGTTTTAAGGAGCGCTCTAAAGATCATTTCGATGCATGGGCATTAAAATGGAAAGATTGCGACATTTTAATCGAAGGAGATAAAGCTATCAACAATGCCGTTCGCTTCAATATATACCACTTGTTGATTACCGCCAATGAATTTGACCCCAGGGCGAATGTCGGTGCCAAAAGTCTATCTGGTGAAGGTTACCGAGGCCATATTTTTTGGGACACGGAAATATTCCTTCTCCCCTTCTATACTTTTACGCAACCCAGAACAGCTGAAGCTTTACTGATGTACCGTTACCATACCAAGGAGGGCGCCAGGGATTATGCAAAGGATGGTAATCACGAGGGCATACGATATCCATGGGAATCGGCGGACACGGGCCATGAAGTTACGCCAGAATGGACAGCGGACGGTACCGTTCGAATTTGGACCGGCGAACGTGAACTACACATCACGTCAATGGTGGTTTATGCTATGCTAACCTATCACGAGGCCACCAAAAATATCGATTTTATTTTAGATCATGGCGCGGAGATACTCTTCGAAACCACGCGTTTTTGGAAAAGTAGATTGGAATACAACAAAGAAGAAGATCGATATGAGTTGACCAATGTCGAAGGTCCAGATGAGTTCCATCATTTGGTCGATAACAGTGTTTATACAAATTGGACCACCAAATGGAGCATGCAAAAGTCGGTGGAATACTATCATAAACTGCTAAAAGGACATCCCGAAAAAATCAAGCCTTTGCTCAAAAAATTGGCCTTGACCGAAAAGGAAGTCCACAAATGGGAGGCCATTGCCGAAAAAATCTACATTCCATACGAGCCCGAAAAAAAACTGATAGAGGAATTCGAGGGTTATTTTGATTTAGCCGAAATACCCATAACCAAATGGGACGAAAATAATATGCCGCTGTACCCCCCCGGTTACCACCATGACAATTGTGATACCACTACCTTGATCAAACAGCCAGATGTGGTCATGCTTATGTATATACTTCCCGATGAGTTCGATGACGAGGTCAAAAAAGCCAACTATGAGTTTTATGAGGCACGTACGATGCACAAATCTTCCTTGAGCCCAAGTGTACATACCATCATGGGTATAGAAACCAATAACCATGAAAAGGCATTACAATATTTTGAGCGCGCCGCGTACGTAGATTTGGTCGACAATCAGGGAAATACTGGCGACGGAATACACATTGCATCCGCGGGTGGCACTTGGCAGGCCGCGGTCAATGGTTTTGGAGGTCTGCGGGTTAAGAATGGACAACTTACTTTTAAGCCTTGGCTTCCTGCGAAATGGAAGGGACTCCATTTTAAGGTCAAATGGCGGGAAACGGATTTAAAGGTTTCTGTATTCCATGAAAAAATCACCTTCGAATGGTTTGCAGCAACCGATCAAGAATTGGCAATTTTGGTGATGGGAACTGTATTTCAATTGAAGCCAAATAAAGAAATTTCGATTCCTTTGAAATCATAAATCGTCGAAATCATACGGTCTTCAATGTTGCTGCGCCCCGTCCTTGTCACCTATGAGGGTAGGTTATTTTTTTAAGAACGATTTAATGTTTGTAGCATCTTTTATAATGATGTTTTTTTGAATGCAAATAGCACCTTAGTGGTGTTCTAT
>JBBKWR010000398.1:0-5951 GCA_037969055.1 Flavobacteriaceae bacterium
GATGAGGTGAATACCTTCGACCATGTGATCGAAACGCTGATCGATGTGTGTGAACACACGCCAGAGCAGGCCCAACAATGCTCGCTCATTGTACATCACAACGGGAAATGCATTGTAAAAACTGGGGAGTATGATGACCTCAAACCTCGCTGCAGTAGATTGCTCCAAGCAGGATTGAGTGCTGAAATTGTTTAGTTGATGCAAACTTGCCTTTGGTGAGAAAATTTCTACAGATTAATTGAACGGATCGATGGGCACTCCTGGCTGTTGACTTCCCAGAATCATGATAACTTCCAAGCCATCGACAAATACCCAAGAAATTAATTGACCCGACCAAATCGTGGGCTATCTTACTATAAGCGTAGCAAATCTTAAAGGTATGCCTTGACCAAACTTTTGGCCAAGGACGGTATTCTCATCTTATTAATAAAGAATTAAAAACATGATCAATATTCGATATCCTCCTATTTTTGTTCAATTCTACCAAGGAAACAAGTCAAATAGTAAGTATTAATAATTGTATATTTATTGCTTTCTTAAAGTATTATTCCGGATGGTTTAGGTCCTGTTTAAGTTAATGGTGTAGTGGGTATAAAGGGCTTAATAGGGATTTATATCAACTTATCTAGAACATCGGACTATAATTCTGGATAATTTTTCGAAACTTTTGGATTTTATAACTGATAATTTTTTGTAAGTGATAAATTGGAAAGTAAATATTATTACGGTTGCCCACTAAATGGCCCAATCACATTAATTAAAATAAAGATCGAAAGATGAAAAAATTGGTATTAACTATTTTGATTGCACTGGTTCTTAATTTTCAGAGCTGGGGGCAAAATAGTGTGAAGTCTGTTCAAAACAATAAAGATGCTATCGTAAGGAAAGTTGATTCAATATTGGCCGTTATGACCCTCCGTGAAAAAATAGGTCAAATGAACCAGTACAATGGCTTCTGGAACGTTACGGGGCCAGCGCCTTCGGAGGGCGATGCCGCTAATAAATATGAACACCTAAAAACGGGCATGGTTGGCTCAATGTTGAATGTTAGGGGGGTAGAGGAGGTTCGAAAGGTCCAGAAAATTGTGGTGGAACAAACAAGATTGGGAATTCCGCTCATTATAGGCTTCGATGTAATCCACGGCTATAAAACGATGAGCCCCATTCCATTGGCAGAAGCCGCGAGTTGGGATTTGGACGCAATACGAAAATCCGCTGAAGTAGCCGCAGCAGAAGCTTCGGCGAGTGGGATAAATTGGACATTTGCGCCCATGGTGGATATTTCCAGGGATGCCCGTTGGGGCCGTGTCATGGAAGGTGCAGGGGAAGACCCATATTTGGGAAGTAAGATTGCCTATGCAAGGGTTAAGGGATTTCAAGGCGATGATTTATCTGCCATTCATACCATTGCGGCATGTGCGAAACATTTTGCGGGCTACGGATTTTCGGAAGCGGGAAGGGACTACAATACCGTGGATGTGGGAACCGCTACGCTTTACAATACTATTTTCCCGCCATTTATGGCCGCAATTGATGCTGATGTTAAAACCTTTATGAACGCCTTCAATGATTTGAATGGCATTCCCGCTTCGGGGAGCGCTTATTTGCAACGGGACGTGCTCAAAAAGGAATGGAACTATCAAGGATTTATGGTATCTGATTGGGGTTCGATTGGGGAAATGGTCAATCATGGTTATGCCAAAGATGGCAAAGAAGCTAGCAAATTAGCAGTAAATGCTGGATCAGATATGGATATGGAATCTTATGTCTATGTAAACCACCTAGAAGATTTGGTAAAAGAAAGTAAGGTAGATGTTGCATTGATCAATGATGCCGTAAAACGCATTTTAACCGTAAAATATGAACTGGGTTTATTTGACGACCCTTACAGGTACTGCGACCCAGAAAGGGAAAAACGAATTGTGGGAAGTAAAGAGAACAATGATGCGGTTTTGGAGGTTGCAAAAAAATCAATCGTACTACTTAAAAATGAAAATTCTTTCTTGCCATTAAAAAAGAGCGGATTGAATATTGCTTTGATTGGAGATTTGGCAGATGACAAGAACAGTCCCTTGGGTAATTGGCGTATCGCAGCCGAGGATAATACGGCGATTTCTGTTTTAGAAGGTTTGCAAAAATATCCAGACAATAAAATTTCATTTCTCCAAGGGGTCAACCTTACGGAAGGTGAGACCAATTTCGTATTCGAAACCAAAATAAATACGACCGACAAAACTGGAATAACAGAAGCAGTTGATGCTGCAAGAGGCAAGGACGCTGTGGTTATGGTGCTTGGTGAAAATGGATATCAAACTGGAGAAGCACGAAGTAGGGCCACGTTGGAATTGCCCGGTCTTCAACAAGAGCTTCTGGAGGCCGTTTATGCGGTTAACAAGAACATTGTTCTGGTATTGATGAACGGAAGGCCACTAACCATTAACTGGGCTGCAGAGCGTATTCCAGCAATTGTTGAATCATGGCATCTTGGAACACAAAGTGGCAATGCCATTGCAGCTGTATTGTATGGGGACTATAATCCAAGTGGAAAACTACCTATGACTTTTCCAAGAAGTGTAGGTCAGATTCCAATATACTATAACTACAAGACTACGGGTAGACCAAATAATCCTGGTCAAAACCTTGTGTTTTGGTCTCATTACGCCGATGAAGTAAACACCCCCCTGTACCCATTCGGACATGGTTTGAGCTACACCCAATTTGAATATAAAGACCTTAAGCTAAGTGCAAATTCCGTTGGCCCAAAAGAGGATTTGGAAGTTGCCTTTACATTGAAAAACAGTGGAAAGTATGAAGGCACCGAGGTGGTACAATTATATATACGTGATCTGGTAGGGAGTAGGACAAGACCAGTTAGGGAACTCAAGGACTTTAAATTGGTTTCACTAAAACCAAATGAAGAGAAACTGGTTTCTTTTCGGATTACTCAAGAAACGCTTAAGTTTTATACGGCGAACAATACATGGGAAACAGAACCTGGCGATTTTAAAGTGTTTATTGGAGGTAGTTCGGTGACCAGTTTGGAAGGTTCATTTATATATGAATAGCTGCTCGTAAACGTGGTCAGAATTAATATGACTGCACGCAATAATATTTACGGGGTTTAGCTAGCTATAGGCTTATCTACAATGATATGTGCCACGCTCCAACTACGACCAAAACGTCTGTAAGTATTCATGGGTTAATAGTTGGCAAGTTTACCATGCTAGACAATATTAGAACGAGGATTTGGGCCAGGACTAAATATGTATCAATAAAAGTTTGTTTACTTCTAGCACATAAACCGGAGAAATCTACAGAAAAATCCCTTGGCCCAATTTTGGAAATTTAAATGGTGGAGTACTTAAGGGAGTCATCAATCAATGTGGCAATCGATTTCTCAGAAGTCCGTATGCAAAAGTCCCAAGAACGGCGGCAGCGATCACGATCAGCATACTAAAGGTGCCCGTGCCTAGAAGTATATACATGGGTCCCGGACAAGCACCTGCAAGTGCCCAACCGAGGCCAAAAATACTACCTCCCAAAATATATCGGGTGAAGCTGCGCTCCTTGGGGGGTAAATGAATTGCATTGCCCTCAATACTCTTGATATTGAACTTCTTAAAAGCCCAAACCCCCAAGGCGCCGAGTAGTACTGCAGATCCAATGATACCATACATATGAAACGATTGGAACTTGAACATTTCAAAAATTCGATACCAAGAAACGGCCTCTGACTTAACCAGGACAATTCCGAAAAAGATACCGACCAATAAGAATTTTATAATCTTCATTTATTAATAGAATAGTGTCGTTAATTAATTTTAAGCTTACTGCTTACTGTTTTATTCTCAGAAGCCCTTTGACCTCCGTAGCCAAGGCAATAGGGGTAGGCGAAGGAGGACTTACCCAAAAATAATGGGGAGCAATAGGTGTGTCATGATCAAGCCTCCAATAAAAAAACCGATAACCGCGATCAATGAGGGCAATTGCAAATTGCTTAGTCCGGTTATGGCATGGCCAGAAGTACAGCCTCCGGCATACCGGGTTCCAAAGCCCACCAAAAAACCACCTAAAACTAATATGCTAATACCTTTCAGGCTCAATACCTGCTCCCAACCATAAATTTCGTTGGGCAATAATGAAGCTCCGATATTTTTGAACCCCAATTCTTCCAAGTCAGTATGTGTATTAGGGCTCAAAGCGATGATCGAGTGGTCCGAAAGAAAAAAATAGGCGATAAATCCACCTATTATGGCCCCTAACACAACAATCAGGTTCCAGCGTTGGGCTTTCCAATCGAACCTGAAAAAATCGGCAAATTTTCCTGCCCCACCAATAGCGCATAGGGTCCTTAGGTTCGAAGACATACCAAATGTCTTTCCAAAGTACACCAGGAGAAATAGCACCATTGCAATTAAAGGGCCTGAAACATACCATGGCCAAGGTTGTAAGATAGCATCCATGTTTAAAATTTTGTGCAAAGATAGGGGAGCAAAAGAAATTTCAATGTAATAAGTGTTACACTCCTATTGTTTTTCGTATTTCCTGCTCTTGAATTCTGGAAGGTTTCCTCCTGTAGTGGTGGTCAATATATTACCATTTACGGAATAAATCACGGTTCCAAGATTATCGGCCATGCTCAAAAGGCCATTCTTTACCTGCCATACGCCGGAGGTACTCAATTGAAATCCCTCACAGGAAATTTTGTAGAGGTCACCGGTAATAAAGACAATATTGATGTCCTCGTATGTCCATTCGAATGTGCGATCATTTTTTAGGTTAAGCGTACCAGTAGCGCAGGGCAGTTCTGTTAAAACATTGGTGGTTGTGTTTCCGTCCCCATCAATGTCTTGTGCCGGATTTATGTTCAACTCGATCAATTGATAAACGCCCACTGCCATTGCGCTTTCATCAAGGGTTGCGGGCGACTCGTCTTTGGAACATCCCAACAGGGTAAACAAGAAAATCGCACATAGCGGAATCGACCTGTAAAATTTCATAGCAACTAATTTTAGGTCCATAAATGTAGGCATTCTGGTCAACAATCCCAAGGGAGGAAGAGGAGCCTCATTTGTTAAAGTTCATGCCCAAGTACGTGACTACCTTGCCCCTCTGCAAATGCTGCGGGGCACAGGGACGGTTTTCTTTTGGAACCTCTCGTGAAAATGAAAAGTCACCGCGCTAGGGCGCGCTGTTTTTCTATTTCATTCCACAATCGGAAAACAGATGGTTTTCCATTACTTCATAAAATAAAAAAGTCCATCACTTTTGTGATGGACTTTTCGCTTTAAGTGACCCCGACAAGATTACCTTGCCCCTCCGCAAATGCTGCGGGGCACAGGGACGGTTTTCTTTTGTGTCCAATGCTGCAATTAGGAAACCACGGGCTATCGCCCTTGTTCTTAATTTTGTTACAAGACTTCAAGCTGTCGCTTGGTCTTTCCACAAAAAAAGAACCACGTCCAAAAAAGACGTGGTTTCCTGAATGTCGTGACCCCGACAAGATTCGAACCTGTAACCTTCTCATTCGTAGTGAGATGCGCTATCCAGTTGCGCCACGGGGCCATAAATATGCTTCGGGCCAGTACCCTCCGTAGCAAAATCATTAGGATTTTGCGAAGGAGGGCAAATATATTTCTTTTTACATTTAACCACAAACTAACAGGAAAGTAAATAATGGAATTAAAAAACTACATTAGGGATATTGAAAACTTTCCTTCGGAAGGAGTTGTTTTTAAGGATGTTACGCCACTTTTACAAGACAAAACCGCTTTTGCGTATGTGGTGAAGAGTCTCTTTGAAATGGTTGGTGACAAAAAGATTGACAAAGTGATCGGAATGGAAAGTAGGGGTTTTTTCTTTGCCCCACTACTGGCTTACAGATTAAATGCGGGTTTTGTGCCTGTACGCAAAATTGGAAAACTACCCGCCACAAAGATAGGCCAGACCTA
>JBBKWR010000399.1:0-4599 GCA_037969055.1 Flavobacteriaceae bacterium
ATGCCGCACCGCGTTTTCGACAATGAGGAAATTAAGAATATTTACACCGCACTTGGGGTTACCATTGGTACAGAAGACGACAGTAAGGCTTTGAACATAGAAAAATTAAGGTACCACAAAGTAGTCATCATGTGTGATGCCGATGTGGATGGAAGCCATATCGAAACATTGATACTTACTTTCTTTTTCCGTTATATGAGGGAATTGATCGAGGGTGGACATGTATATATCGCTACACCGCCACTTTATTTGGTAAAAAAAGGAGCTAAAAAACAATATGCCTGGGATGACAAAGAACGCGATGAGATTGCCAATAGCTACAGTGGTGGCGTAAGTATCCAGCGTTACAAAGGTCTTGGGGAAATGAACGCCGAACAATTATGGGACACCACCATGAACCCTGAGTTTAGGACCTTGCGCCAGATAACCATCGATAATGCAACCGAAGCGGATCGGATTTTTTCTATGTTAATGGGAGATGAGGTGCCCCCGCGAAGGGAGTTTATCGAGAAAAATGCCGTTTATGCGAACATTGACGCATAAGAATAGGTACTTACACAACAAAAACTTGTCTGCCAACTGGCGGACATGTTATTTTTGGGGAAAATTAAAGCCATGAGAAACTTATTAATTCTAATTATTTCACTTTCCAGTCTTCAAATATGGGCCCAGGCAAATTTCAATGAGGTTTTGGCCGCCGGATTGGCAGATACCGAACGGTTTACGGATAGCTATATGGCACCGGCATCGGAAGCTGCCCTGAACAGCATCGCCAACGGATGGTACAACTCCGCGGACGTAAAGCCCCTTGGAGGATTCGAGATATCAATTATCGGGAACATGACCTCCTTTAAGAATAAAACCGAAAAGAAACAATTCCTCCTCAACACTGCAGATTACGATAACTTGCAATTTGACGACGGGAGCGGTTCAAAATTGGTCGCCACGTCTTTGGGTGATTTAAAGGGCATAATAGTTTATGTTGAGGGCGAAATTGCCCCTGGCGTGACCTCTCGTCAGGATTTTGAGCTACCCTCCGGTTTAGCTAGCGAAAATATGAATTTTATCCCCACAGCCTATTTACAGGCTAGTGTGGGTCTAATAAAGGGTACCGAGATTAAGGCAAGGTTCTTGCCTAATATCAAAATGACAGATGGGTCCTTAGGGATGTATGGTTTAGGGATTCAACATGAATTCACCCAACATTTGCCGGCGAATAAGATCTTGCCAGTGGCGATATCCGGGATCATCGGATACACCCATCTGGATGCCACATATAATTTCACAAATACGAATCTTGTTGCTGGCGAAAATCAACATATCGATGTAGCCATGAATAACTGGCTATTCCAAGCTGTGGTTTCGACCAAATTGCCAATAATTAACTTTTATGGGGGCTTGGGCTATATGACAGGAACTTCGAATACCGATTTCTTGGGTACATATGTGGTACAATCCGGTCCATTTCAACAAACTTATGTAGATCCCTTTTCCTTATCACACAAGGCTAGTGGGGTCAGGGCAAATCTTGGGGCCAAATTAAAACTAGGATTTTTTAGACTGCATGCAGATTATACCTTGGCTGAGTTCAATAACTTATCGGTAGGTATTAATTTCGGATTTCGATAAAAACATTACCCATTATATAAAAAAACCGCATTCTTACGATTGCGGTTTTTTTTATGAAAGAAGTATTAATGGTTAATCTCTTGTTGCCAGCATAAATCCGTCTACCCTTATTAATTCTGAATGATCGGATAAAATACCCAGGCTTACCGTATCATTGGGCCGATCTATTCCAGGGTACTTGAGTATGTAGTCATCGCCGTCCACTTTCCAATTAAAATCGGTTTTGACCGTCATTATACCGTTTTCTATTCTTTGGAACCTGCCAAGATAAGCATCGTTGAATATCCATTCGCGGCGAGTAGTCTGTTTTCCGGTTTCGCTGGTCTTAATATCAATACGATTCCAAATTCCAATTATTGGATTATTATTTTCAGGGATTCGTGAACAATTACTGGCGAGTACAATTCCAAGGATGGCGAAGAATGAAAAAAGTTTTTTCATAATGTAGGTTAATTCAGGTTTGGGGTAACTTATATCTAACGGCAGGGTATATCTCGGTATTGTCATATGTCGATGTATGACAGCTTAATTCGATTTTCTTCGTTGAATCACCATTTTTTTTAACAACGCTTGTATTTCGTCGATTATAAAAGTCGCCAACTTAAGCTATTAAAATAGATACCATAATCTGCTTTGTATTAAAGAATTTGTACTTTTAGCTTCCAAAATGAATAGACCAATCTATAAATAAAATAGCATCATATGAAAGTTACCGTAGTAGGGGCAGGCGCCGTAGGAGCGAGTTGTGCTGAGTATATCGCCATTAAAAATTTTGCATCCGAAGTTGTTTTATTGGACATTAAAGAAGGGTATGCCGAAGGCAAGGCTATGGATCTTATGCAATGCGCCTCGTTAAATGGTTTTGATACCAAAATAACCGGGATTACCAACGATTATTCAAAAACAGCAGGGAGCGACATAGCGGTGATTACCTCAGGCATTCCCCGCAAACCAGGTATGACAAGGGAAGAATTGATTGGTATAAATGCCGGTATTGTTAAAACGGTATCCGCAAATCTGATCAAGCATTCCCCAAAGGTCATCATGATCGTCGTTAGCAATCCCATGGATACCATGACTTACTTGGTGCATAAAACGACCAATCTTCCAAAAAACAGAATTATAGGAATGGGAGGGGCTCTTGATAGTGCCCGTTTCAAATATAGATTGGCGGAAGCATTATCGGCCCCAATCTCCGATGTTGACGGAATGGTAATTGGCGGCCACAGCGATACAGGTATGGTTCCATTAACATCACATGCCACACGCAACAGTATCAGGGTATCCGAGTTCTTATCGCCTGAACGCTTACAGCAGGTTGCTGAGGACACCAAAGTAGGTGGGGCGACCCTGACGGCATTATTGGGCACAAGCGCGTGGTATGCGCCTGGAGCGGCCGTTTCTTCCTTGGTACAGTCCATTGCATGTGATCAGAAAAAAATGTTCGCTTGTTCGACCTTTTTGGATGGGGAGTACGGACTTAAAGATATCTGTATTGGCGTTCCTGTTATCCTAGGAAAGAACGGGATAGAAAAAATTGTTGATGTACCATTAAGTGATGCCGAAAAGGCGAAAATGATCGAAAGCGCAGGCGGGGTAGCCAAAACCAACGCTTTGCTCGAATTATAATTGCTCATAAATATATTTTCTGAAGGGGTGTCGTACAAGGGTACGGCACCCCTTCATTTATAGAATAACTCGCAAATATGTTGTCAAATCCTATGGGAATATCATATATTTGCACGCTGTTAGAAAAACGCACATTTAATAATCGTAACCAATGCAAAATAAAGGACTTATAAAGCTTTTCGCCTTGTTGTTCGGGCTTGTGAGCATCTATCAATTATCCTATACGTTTATCACGAATAAGGTTGAAAATGAGGCGAAAACCTTTGCGGTAAACCGTATTTCTGAAACCGAGCCCAACTATGTAACACAAAGGGAAGCATTGGAAGCCAAGTATTTGGATTCCATTGGGGATAATACCATTCTTGGGTATACGAGCTACGATGATGCCAAGAAAAAGGAGCTAAACAAAGGTTTGGACCTTAAAGGAGGTATTAATGTAACCTTGCAGATTTCCGTAAAGGATATTTTAAAAGGATTGGCCAATAATACCAAGAGTCCGATTTTCAACAAAGCATTGGCAGATGCAGACGCAGCTTCCAAAAATAGTTCCGATGCATATGTAGATCTTTTCTTTGAAGCCTTTGACAAGATTAAAGGCGACACCAAATTGGCCACGCCCGATATTTTTTATACCCGTGCCTTGGAAGGCGATGTTAATTCTAACATGAGCGATGATGAGGTAAAACAGGTCATCAAAAGAAAAATAGATGAGTCAATTGTCTCCGCCTTCGAAGTACTACGGGAACGTATCGATGGCTTTGGGGTTACCCAGCCCAATATTCAAAGGGAAGGAACTTCTGGCCGAATATTGGTAGAATTGCCGGGAGCAAGAGACATTACAAGGGCCCAGGGCTTGCTATCCAGTACGGCACAATTGGAATTTTGGGAAACTTATAGGCCCAATAACCCTGAAATACAAGCCTTCTTTTTTCAAGCCAACCAACTTTTAAAAGGATTGGTAACCACCGATACCGATTCAATACCGGTCAAGCAAGAGTCCGAAATAGATTCGCTCTTATCGGATGTTTCACAAGATTCCCTTGATGTGGCGAACCAGAGCAATCCACTGTTTGATAAGTTCCAGATGGGAGCGCCCAGCTACGCGGTTGGGATTGCCGCCAAAAAAGATACCGCCCAAGTAGGTGCCTACTTGAGGATGAAAGAAGTAAGAAGACTTTTGCCGGCAGACCTACAGTTCGTAAAGTTTGTATGGGAAAGACCGAGCGATGATTCCGAGATCGTGGAATTATTTGCATTGAAATCGAACCGAGAGGGAATACCAAGAATCAGTGGGGATGTTGTCAGCGATGCGCGCGACGATTTTGATATTGGGGGCAAGCC
>JBBKWR010000400.1:0-2865 GCA_037969055.1 Flavobacteriaceae bacterium
TTTTCCTTTGTCGGTTTTAACTCTCAGCGGGTAATAGTAGCTTCTATTACAACGATAGATGTTACTCTTCAAGCCGGCACTAATCTGGATGAGGTCATAGTAGTAGGATATGGTACCACAACGCTGGAAAATCTCACAGATAATATCGTCTCGGTGGGGGCAGCCCAAATCAAGGAGGTTCCAGTACCCTCAATACAGGGAGCGCTGGTAGGAAAAACAGCTGGTGTACAGATCACACAAACCAGTGGAAGGGCAGAATCTGGGTTTAAAATCCGGGTTCGTGGAGTAGCCACAATAAACGGAAACCAGGAACCGCTATATGTAATTGATGGCATTCCAATTGAAAAACAAGACAATAGCATTAATCGTTCTCCAATAAATGCACTGATTGGTCTAAATCCGGAAGATATTGCATCTATCGAGATTCTAAAAGATGCCTCAGCAGCAGCCATCTATGGGTCTCGTGGTTCTAACGGTGTGGTGTTAATCACCACCAAAAGTGGGCGACAGGGTAAGACCCGTTTTTCATTCCGAAGTTCCTATGGTTGGAGCGAAGCCACAAATAAACGAGAATGGCTAAATACAGAGGAATACGTGGAATTGTTTACAGAGGCTGCCCTAAATTCAGGATTTACAGAAGATGACGCAACCTTTTTCTTTAACCTATATTCGGAAAACGAGGAAGACTGGCGAGAAGGTGCTGTGGATACGGACTGGCAAGATCTGGCATTGATCTCAGGAAGCACCCAGGACATTGGTTTTAGTGCCAGTGGCGGGGAAGGGAACACTACTTTTTTCCTTTCAACCGGCTATAACCGAACCAATAGTATTATACGCGGAAATACCTTGGAACGCTATAGCGTACGTGCGAATATTGAGAATAAGACCAGCAACTGGCTTACGGTAGGAATGAACTCCAACATAAGCAAGGTACAGCTTTCGCGCGTTGGGCGTGACTTTAGTTTTCTAAGCCCCATGCAGGCCGTTGCTTATATTCCATTTAGCAGCCCTTATCTCGAAGATGGCATCACCCCAAACACCAATAATACCCTTTACCCCAACTTCTTAATGGACCAGTTTAATGGAGATTTCGAATCGAATGTATGGAGAGCTTTTATGAAGGTGTACGGACAGGCTAGATTGTCTGAAAATCTGAATTTCCGTTCCGAATACGGGTATGATTACAACCAACAGTTGGAAGAACGTTTTTTTGGAAGTTTATCATTAAGTGCTGCCACCAATGGCTTTGGGGACGCTTTTACTATTATTAATGAAAAATATGTGATCAACAATTATTTCACACATCAACTTACACGTAAAACCTGGGATCTGGAAACCACCTTGGGCATGTCTTATGAAGAGAATAAATTAAAAGATCTTTACGTGAGTGGTCAGGATTTCCCTTCTGATCAGCTTCGTAAGCTAGATACCGCCGGGGAGATTACAGGGGGCAGTACATCAGAAACAGGCTATAGCTTTGTTTCCTATTTTATGAGAGCAAATGCAACCCTATGGAAGCGTTTCCTTCTTAAGGCTAGTTTACGGATCGACGGTTCTTCCCGTTTTGGTTCGGAAACCCGATACGGAACTTTTCCGGCAGCTTCAGTGGGTTGGCTGCTTTCTAAAGAGGCATTTCTAAAAAACAACCAAACTATTTCTAACCTAAAGGCTCGCATCAGTTGGGGGTTAACCGGGAATGCCAATATTGGAAATTTTGCGAGTAGAACTAGTTTTGAAACCATAACATACAACCAAAGCCCTGGATTTTGGCTGGGAACCCTGGGAGATCCGGAATTGAGTTGGGAAGATACTACCCAATACAATTTTGGATTAGACCTAAGCCTCTTCAAAAACCGAATAAATACAAGCTATGATTATTATATAAAAGATACAGAAGGTATCCTGTTCCTGGTTCCTATCCCCTATAATAACGGTATCCGATTCATCAATCAAAATGCCGGGGATATCCAAAATAAGGGCTTCGAATTTAGGTTGGATACAAAAAACATTATTTCGGAAGACTTTAGCTGGTCTACTTCTCTGAACGTAGCATGGAACAAGAATGAGGTAAAATCACTACCAGGTGGTGCCGATATTGTTAGAGATCAAAAAATAGTACGAGAAGGGGAAACAGTAGCCTCTTTTTATATACAAGAATTTGCTGGGGTAGACCCAGAGAATGGAGATGCGCTGTTTTATCGCAACACAGAATTGGCCGATGGGAGCCTGGACCGCTCTACTACCAACGACTTTGGAGAAGCAAGCAGGCGTGTCCTGGGAAACCCATTCCCGGATATCATAGCAGGGATGACCAATACCATTCGCTATAAAGATTTTGATTTTTCTTTCACTTTTCAAGGCCAATGGGGGGCACAACTATATAATGGGGGGGGTATATACCAGTCCGCCAACGGTGCTTTCTTTGACAACCAGACCCGCGATCAATTAGCTAGATGGCAGGCACCGGGGGATAACACCAACATACCCCAGGCTCGTTTATTTGGGGGCAATGGCACCCAGAATTCTTCCCGTTATTTAGAAGATTCTGACTTTATCAGACTTAGGAACCTTACCCTTGGATATACTTTTTCCCCAGATATTACAGAAAAATTAAAATTAGATCGCATTCGTATTTATTTTACGGGAGTAAATCTATTAACTATTACAGATTTTAAGGGTTGGGACCCGGAATCTACTACCGACGTTTATCAAGGAAATTCCTTGTTTTCGGGTCATACCTTTTATTCCCCGCCACAACCACGTACCATTACTTTAGGCTTTAATGTAGACTTCTAAACCAACCATCATGAAAAAATTATATAAACTATTTCTTTTAAGTATACTGGTATTTGGATGCGACGATAA
>JBBKWR010000401.1:0-2665 GCA_037969055.1 Flavobacteriaceae bacterium
GGATTCGAACCTGCGGCCTCCTGCTCCCAAAACATAAGTTATATGGTTTCAATAAAGCTTAAATATTATTAATATGCTGATTTATAGGTATTTAATTTTCATATAAAACCATTTAAGACCATATAAAACCTAATTTTGAGTGCAAATTGAGTGCAAATTTTTCATATCTTTAAATATGAAAACAAACCTCACACTTTCTATTGATGCACGACGCAAACGCAAAGACGGAACCTGTCCAATCATTTTTAGACTTAGCCATCATCGTAAGACAATTGCAATAGCAACAGGCTTTTCCGTTCCTCCAGAACACTGGAGCGAAAAGACCCGTGAAGTCAAAAAAAACTACAAAGGTGTTTCTTCCGTTACCCGTTTGAACAATCTTCTGACAAAGAAAAAGACCGAATTAATCGATGGAATCAATTCATTGGAGGAAAATGGGCGGTTGGAAGGGTATAGCATAAAAGAACTCAAATCACTCCTAACCAAAACTACCAATAAGGTTTCTTTTTTTGAATATACACAAGAATTGATTGATGGTATGGTTGAGGCAAAAAGATTTGGCAATGCGCGTGCCTATAAGCAGGTCTATAATATCCTCAAAACATTTAATGGAAAAGAAAGTTTACGTTTTGAAGAAATCACCAATGCCTATCTAAACCGTTTTGAAATCCATCATTTAAAAAAAGGCAACAGCCTCAATGGACTTTCAGTTTACATGCGCACGATTCGTGCGATATATAATAGAGCAATTGTTCAAGGTTTGGTCACTCGTGACTATTACCCCTTCACCCACTACAAGATAAAATCGGAGCCAACCGCCAAGCGGGCCATTTCCAGAGAAAAAATCAAACGGATTTTGGAGTTAGAGTTGGAATCTTCATCTCCCCTGTTCCACGCGCGTAATTATTTCATTTGCTCCTATCTTATGAACGGCATTTCGTTTATCGATATGGCTTTTTTAAAGATCAACAATATTGTCGATGGACGAATTCATTATCGCCGTCAAAAAACAGGGAAACCCTACGATATAAAAATTACTGAGCAGCTTTCTTCCATTTTGGATTTTTACTTGGGGGATAAAAATGGAAACGATTTTATCTATCCCATAGTCAAACGAATAAGTCTTGAGAATCAACATAGAGATATTAGGGATGCCCGTATCAAATATAATAGGCGCTTAAAGAAGATCGCCAAACTTTGCGGTATTGAGGAAAACCTAACCAGTTATGTCAGTCGCCATTCCATGGCCACCAACCTTATTTTGAGCGATGTGCCAATCAATGCTTTAAGTAAAATGATGGGGCATAGCGATCTCCAAACCACGGAAATCTACATTAAAAATCTCCCTACCCATATCATGGACGAGTATCAGGAACGATTGGGTATTTAAATTTAATTCTTAGTTTTTTGAGCTATATGTTTCAAATATATAGCTCAAATTTTTTGTATATTTGAGCTATATAATCATAAGTTATAACCCATGGCTCGCAAAATTTGGAACTGGCAAAAACAAGAATGGCCACATTTTACTTATGATGCTTCCACTCTTTCCACTTTGGAATATCAATTTTCCCAGAATGTCGGTACCGTTCTAGGAGCATTGAAACATGTAAGAACGGAAGAGAAAAATAATTTTCTGGTCGAGGTGTTGTCCAATGAGGCCTTAAAAACCTCTGAAATTGAGGGTGAATACCTGAACAGGGACAGCATCCAATCATCTATTAAAAATAATTTGGGATTGACCTCGGATAAACGCAAAGTGCCTCCTGCCGAGTATGGCATTTCAGAGATGATGGTCAATCTATATCGTCAATATGATTCTCTATTGACGCATACGCAGCTTTTTCAGTGGCACGAAATGATTACCAATGGTAGACGTGATTTGACCGATATTGGCCAGTACCGCACCCATGTAGACCCTATGCAGGTGGTATCGGGCAGGTTGGATAGACCAACTGTACATTTTGAGGCACCACCGTCGGTAACCGTTCCAGAAGAAATGGAAAAATTTATCGCATGGTTTAATGATGCACATCAAAAAAAGGACATCCTGCCCCTCGCACGTGCCGGCCTGGCACATCTCTATTTCGTATGCATACATCCATTTGAGGATGGTAACGGTCGCATAGCACGGGCATTGGCTGAAAAATCTTTGGGAATGAGCATAGGAGAACCTGCCTTGATTTCTCTTTCAAAAACGATCGAAATAGAAAGAAAAGCGTATTACGAGGCACTGGAAGCCGACAACAAGGACCTGAAAGTGACGGATTGGCTGGAATATTTTAGCAAAACCATAATTGTTGCCCAGAAAGATGCTCTGAGAACAATTGACTTCATCATCGAAAAAGGCAAGTTCTATGACCAGTTTGTTCCTGAAATGAACGAACGTCAGGAACGGGTCATAAAAAGACTGTTTGAGTCCGGGTCCGAAGGCTTTATTGGGGGGTTGAGTGCCGATAATTATACCAAAATAGCCAAAACCTCAGCTTCTACGGCAACCCGGGATTTGGGAGATATGGTAGAAAAGGGAATGCTGACCAAAACAGGGGAACTAAAGGGCACTCGTTATTGGCTAAGTATCAGACCCTTGTAGTCAAAATGGAATTCTAAATATATCATTTTTGGAAATTTCACAATTTTCTTTCATCCCCATAACTGCAAAAAA
>JBBKWR010000402.1:0-2905 GCA_037969055.1 Flavobacteriaceae bacterium
ATGGGATTTAGGAAGGATGAAGAAGTAAAGATTTCGATGATCACCGTTGATGTGGATATTGTTAAGGACAACGAATTGAAACTTCAATTACTAAATACATTTATGCCCACTAACGACACGGATACCTTCGCCTATGTCGGCTCGTACAACCTTAAAATTGCAGAACGGATACAACATCTCAGCGCCATAAGCCAAAAAGGCCTGGTAAGAAATTTATTGATCAACGGGATGGTTTATATGATAATGGCTTTGGAAATTGAGCAACATGCCGACGATATGGTGAATGCAGAAAATAAATATGGTACCCTCACCCGAAGCGAAATGGAAGAGATCAAAGAAATTTCAGAATTCATCCAAAACTATCCAGAAATACAGTATAGCCTAAAATACTTGAGTAAAAAGTCTGGGTTATCTCCGTTTAAGTTGCAGGAAGGCTTTAAAATCATGCATGATAGGACGGTAACCGATTTTATTAGAAACGTTCGGGTGGAGGCTGCGGAAAAGTTGATCCGAAACACTGAATTGAATATTTCAGAAATTGTTTACACCGTGGGTCTAACCAGTAGAAGCTACTTCTCAAAGATTTTTAAGGAGAAATACGATTGTAGTCCAAAATACTATCAGAACCATCAAAATAAGTTAGCTATTACAGCCTGAACAATATCATGAACATCGTAAAACCGGCCACAAGCGCCGGTTTTTTTATTTCCTAACCTCCCTATCTCCAGGTTTCAAACCTATCTTAGCCCTTACATTGAAGTAGCGAAAGGAATGAATAATCCATATCAGTTTAAATAAAAGGTTTATGTACTATTGAATCCTCGCACGTGGTCACAAAAAAAGCGGGTGATGTGCCCGCCATTTGATTCGATATACTAATTGTTAAAATGTCTTTAATGAAGCGCGCATCATCCAAGCCATTTGTTCATGCGTCTGCATAAGCCCTGTAATAAAATCGGATGTACCAGCGTCATTGTGTTCTTCTTCTTGCTCATCAATCTTCTTTCGGATATATTTTATGATACTGTCATGGTCTGCCAAGAGCACTTTAAAAAATCCAGCACTATTATTCTCTTTGGGTCCGTTTTCATTTAATTGGGTTAGCTCCAAAAACTCTTTCATTGTGCCTGGGGCATAGAAGCCCAACATACGGATTCTCTCTGCTATTTCATCTATTGCTTTTTCCAAGATATGGTATTGTTCTTCCAAAAAAACATGCTGGGCATGAAAGTCGATTCCCTCTACATTCCAATGCGCTTTACGGGTTTTGATATAGAGG
Organism: Flavobacteriaceae bacterium; assembly: GCA_037969055.1. GTDB lineage: Bacteria > Bacteroidota > Bacteroidia > Flavobacteriales > Flavobacteriaceae > Pelagihabitans. Next base: position 1,280 of record JBBKWR010000402.1, read on the forward strand.
ACATGCTCATCTACCAGCAATTGATGTAGCATTTCTACCACCGCCTTTCTGTTTTCTTTTTTAATTCCAATTTCTGCCTTGGTTGCTTCCATAATATTATCTAATAAGTTCATCTGAAATGTATAATAACGGGGATCATTCGATTGATCGAATCGATAAAAGGATTGACGCGAAAGATAGGTCAGACCAGTATTGATAAGACTAAGCAATCATCAATGGAAATAGCATCTTGCTGGGTTCAATTATCCGCCTCACTATATTTACTTATGGTATGGTCACACCTAAAGAAATATTTATCTTGTAAAATCTTGTTGCAAAAAACTGGGAGTAAACTGCAATTAATCCGACTGTTTGGTAAACGGCAAAAATAAATTAGCCATCCCGTTGACGCTCAACTAAGTTTAAATTATTTGTTCTTAATATAATTGCTTATACTGATGTGAAGTTGGTTTTACTGTCCATTTTCTATGGCCGCCCCACTATAGACAATGGCAACTACGATAACCACAAGAACTATAGCGATGAACATACCTCCAACAATTGACTTTGTATTGGTTTGAAAAATAAAATTATTCGTTGGATCATCTTCTTCTTTTACAAACTGTGTTTCCTCTTTTCCTTGTTTTAGGTCTACTTCTTTCATGGGATTGCCTTGTTAATTATGTGATTCAACTATAGCATGGTAAATGCGGAACTTTGTCCATAAATGTAAGATAAGCCCTCTTAAAAAATTACCTCCACAGTTAAAAAAAGTAACTCATTTGCTGTATGCCATTTCAGTTAATCTTTTGTGGTTTTGAGTTAACCATACGCCGTATTTATTATGAATTTTGGGGGTGAATTTGGTTAAGGACGAATTAAAGCATTCATAAATAAAAACTTAAAATAAAATAGATTATGGGCAATGAAGGAAATACAGTATTGGGCATTTTGGCAGGTACGGCGATTGGCGCCATTCTGGGTATCTTGTATGCGCCTGATAAAGGAAGCGTTACCAGAAAAAGATTGGCGGATCAGGCAGCCGAGGCACAGCAGTCAATTACAGACAACGCCGTACAATTGAAGGACAGGGTTGCGCATTCATTGGCGAACCAGAAAGAAAGTTTGGAAACTAAAGTTGAATCGTTGGTTTCTGATGCAAGTTACAAAACGGAGGATGTGATTACTTCCTTGGAGAACCAATTAAAAATTCTGAAAACTAAGAATAAGCAGTTACAAAAATCATAATGGGCGTAATAGATTCCTTAAAAGAGACCTCTTCCAAAGCAATCGATACGGGCGAGACCTTTCTACATAAAACACGAGAGTATTATACCTTGAAGGCTTTTCAACAACTTGCCATTTCGGTAAGCCTCCTGAGTAAGATATTATTGATAGGAAGTATATTGTTTTTGGCAGCCATATTTATTGTGGTGGCCGCGACGATAGCATTGGGCGAGTATATAGATAACATTCCCATGGCTTGTTTAATAATAGCCACGTGTTTGATTTTTCTTGCGGGGATAGTCTACTATTTTAGGGCCAAAATCGATTCTGGGGTGGTCCGAAAACTGTCAAAAGAATTTTTTACTTAAAAACGATGGATCACTACAACTCTTTTGAAGAAATAAAGTTTGACTTGAAACG
>JBBKWR010000403.1:0-5654 GCA_037969055.1 Flavobacteriaceae bacterium
CTTTTGTACCAAAATAAAAAACCTACCGGTTAAGATAGGTTTTAGCGCCATTTTGTGACCGGGCCGGGGTTGACTCGTTTCACGCGTCGGACCCAGCGTTCCCGTGTTGCAAATGCAAAACCCACAAACTGATCGTTTGCGGTTTTTTATTTTATCCATATTCCCAAGCAAGCTTGGAATTTTTTAAAATAAAAAACCCGCCTTCCAGGGCGGGTTTTGCGCTTGATAGTGACCAAGCCGGGGCTCGAACCCTAACGGTATTCATTTATATTCAAAAATTTTGAACAATTCTTTCAATCCAAGTGGTTAGTTAATCGATGGGGTTTTTCACTTGGTTTAAACTTCAGCTTTTCGTTTTTATCCCAAATACCCCAATACGCTCCAACGTCGCCATCAGACCCTACCTTCCATGATTCATCAAATGATGAAAAATAGAATATTTCAATATCTTCCTCCTCAGACCATTTTTGAGCATTGATAAAATATTTCATAGCGTTCTCCTCTGATGGAAAAGCCCCCTGAAGATTGGTTCCCTTACTGGGCCACCCGGTTTCAGAAATGATAACTCTTTTTCCTTTACCTACACGAAGTGCCTGTTGAAACATGTCTTTCATATATATAAGGGAGTAGTCCTGATCACAACCTTCCCAATAGGGGTGGCAATTGGCCAAAATAACGTTACAGGCCTCAGCTATTCTAGGGCGGTCTGTAAACTCATAATAAGCATCAACATAGCCAACTGGAATATTCAGCAAAGCGTCCTTGACCCGATTTATAAAATCCAATAATTCGTCTTCGGTCAAATCGCCTCGGGACATTACTTCATTCCCTACGGCAGCTATATCCACATAACCCTCATTTGCCAACTTAATTAAGTTTGTTATTTCTTGTTCATTGGTTTCAGGGTCGTCTCCCAACCATGCTCCAACCAATGTTTTGATTCCATACTCTTTTGCGATTCGCGGAATGGCCTCATTGCCTTTAGTGCATGAAAAAGAGCGTATCCATTTAGTGTACGGCTGTATTTTTTGCATTCGCCTGCGTATTTGAACTTCGGTCATCAAATCTCCAGGTTGCTGTCCTTCCGCATAAGGGCTAAAACAGAGTCCGTGCATACCCTCTTTGATACCCTTCACCCAAAGTTCCCTCAGTTCTTCGGTGGTATTGTTTTCATAGTCGAGCGTTGCCAAGGCCAAAAATTTCTCTGTTCTAACTGGCATCAAGATATTTTTTTACATTCTTTTCTTTACGTTTTTCCAAAGCTGCCTTTATTTCTATGGCTTTTTCCTCGGTAAGATCATAATTGCGCATGACGTACATGGCGAAAAGCGTTCCTACTATGGGAAGGCCTGAATAAAAGATTCTCAATCCTGTAACCGCAGCATCAGAATTTTCAGCATCTGGGTTAAAACCTACCAAAGTCATAATTGCACCTGTCAGTAATCCAGCAATCGCAAAACCGAACTTCACCATCCACCAGTAAATAGCGCCAAAAATTCCTTCCCGTCGTTTGCCAGTGTTTAACTCATCCAAATCACAAACATCCGCGGTCATGGACATCATTAACGTAAACAGACTTCCAATACCAAAAGAGAAAAAGGGTAAGGCAAATAAAAACATATATGGTTTACCTGGAATAAATAGAAACCAAAGCATTATATACCCGATTATCGATATTCCTTGAGAAAGTAAAAAAGCTTTCTTTTTTCCCATCTTTTTGGACATTCTGGTAACAATCGGTATCACTAAAAAAGTGGTTCCCAAGGCACCAATACAACCAAAAAGGGTAGGCCAGATACCGGCGCTTGCAGTGTCTCCATTGAACAAATAATATACCACAATAAAGAAAGAAAAGCTCGCAATGGTATTGAAGGCATTAAAAATTAAAAATGTGGCAATACATAATTTTCGAAACGATTCAATGCCTAAGGCCTCTTTGAAGCCCTTAATAATTTCCTTGATACTACTCCCAATATTCTGTAGGTTTAGTGGTGCAAGACTGGTATCATCTTTAGTTGAATTGCTCTTAATGAATATGGCCGGAATCATTGCTAAAATCGCGCATACTACGCCTACCCAAATAGCTAGGGTTCTTGTGGCGGTATCAGCATTCGGAAACCATTCCGGGTCGTACATTACCACCCAAAACCAAGGGGCGATAACCCATGCCCATTGTCCGATCCATTGGGCAATGGCCATAATATCTGTTCGTTCATGAAAATCATCACTCATTTCATAACCCATCGCCACATAAGGAACACTGAAAATGGTCAATCCTAAATAAAAAACAAACGACCAAAGTAAGAAGTATACAAAGTTGTATTCTATCCCATTTTCTCTATACAATTGCCACATTAAAACAAAGGAAATACCCATTATAATAGACCCAATAAATACATATTGCCTTCTTCTGCCCCAAACTGATCGCGTGTTATCAGAAATGAAACCCATGATGGGGTCGGTAATTGAATCGAATACTCGTGGCAAGAAAAACAGGATGCCCCACATCCAACCTGGGAATTTCAAGTCCTGTACCAATACAACCATGAAAATGCCCAGCGCAGCTGGAAACATTTGGTTGGCAAGCATGCCGAGACCAAATGCGATTTTCTGCCCCATAGGAACACTATCTTTTACTGCTGTTTTGATATTTGACATATTATTTTGGTTTTAGTGGTTTATGGGATTTATGGTTTATTTTTAAAGATGCCGGTCACTATTGCAATCGAACGCATTGGCATGCTATAAGTATGAAATTCACAATTTCATGGGAACGACGTTTTATTCCTTCTTCATTACTCAGACATTCTATTAATACTTTAAGGGAACCTTGACAACCCCAATTCCTTATATTTTCATTTTTTTATGGAAACAACGATACTATCGATCTCCCCTGTTCTTCCAAAAACCTTATTACTGGTTTGCGAACCAAGGATTAGGCCGTTAATTTCTAGAATTGACCCCTCATTAAAGACGACCTTTAAGCATTCTTCTTCTTCTGTTAACGTATAAATGATGGGAATCTGGCAATAGGTAAAACAAAGAGATCCTTTCTCTAAAGGAATTTCCTTTGCTTCATGCGTAATAGTATTGTACTTAAAAGTTGATGGTGCTTTTAAAAACTCCTCTTTCCGTAACAAAATCGGATTGAATTGTAATTTCCCTTCAGTAACACTTACGCCCAGCTCGCCAAACCTGCTCAAAATATCTTCTTTTACCTGACCGGTCATACCTGGTTGTTGTGCACCCTTACCCGCAGGGGTATGCGAATAGGGGTCAGTTGGGAACGCTCCGTACAAAACAGGAGATTTATGAACCCCAATACCTTCATTGATTTCATAGTAATGATCCAGCAATTTGCCTTTGGTCACTTCACTTTCTTGGTTTACGTCTGCCTGCAAACAAGTTTCTTGAACGCACAACAGCAGTTTTGAGACCATGTGCCAGTAAATCGAGCCCAAACCTTCATAACCAAAAAAGGTGCCCGATCTTCCAGTAAACGATTTGTGGTCAAAGATTTCTTCAAAAATATCCAGCAAAAGTGTCGCGTCTTTCGATATCAACTCTCCATAGCGTTCTTGGGGTAGTTGTGCCAAGGCACTTTTTAAGCTATTGGCATTGTTGAACGAACCGTTGAAATGATGGTTACCTTGAAGATCTCTTTCCACGATTTGTGTGTTGCCATCTTTAATAAGTAGTTGTAATAGGGTTGATTCCTTAACCCTTTGTTCTGGTATATTGTTTTTGTCAAGAAATCTTGAGAGCGTTTTATTTGGATACAGTATATAACTGTATTGATCGGATCTGAAGAGTGCGCTATTTCTTAGCGCATTCAAAAGCATTAAGGAAGATTCCCCTGAAATATACCCCGAGCTCAATACGGCTACCTGACCTTCGAGCATCTCTGATAGATGGGAGATAGATACCTCGACATCATTCTCAACGGTCATTAAATTGTACGAATGGAAAAGCTTGTCGGTTCGCCTATTCGCTTCTATACTATGATCGAGGTATTTTAATGTGATTTCAATAAACTGTAACAAATCATCTTTAGTAATGATTTTCTTATGGGTACTGAATCCGTTAGTGTAAATCTTATTCCTGTATTCGCTACCAGAAATACCCAAACCGTCCATTATGCTTTTTCTATCCAGATTGGATATTTTTCCTGAAAGTAGGGGTAAATTATCTTTGAGCGTTGCTGCCACAGCCTCGAAAAAGGCGCCCAGTTCATTCGAAACTTCGTAGTTTTCATTTGGCACATTGTTGACCGTCTTTTTAAAGAAACCCAAAAACCTTCTTAAGTAATACAGGGTAACCATGGAAACACCGTTTCCTACCAAGGCATTGTTCGCATCGTTCCATTCCGGTCTTTGGGTGTTCATCCAAATTCCGCCTTCTGGTATGAAATTGGACACTTTGGCCAATACCGTCACCAATAATTTTTCAATGAGATTTACTTTGTATATTGATTTGCCCGCATCTTTCAACAAGGCACCGTCGGCTCCTATTTTTGTCCTTTCTTTATTGATTTTTGCGTCCAATTCCACATCAAAAACGATGGTGTCCTTAGGATTGCGGAGTATATCGGCATACCCCTTAATTTTATAGGGAACATTGGCATAAACAAAAATGTTTTGATCGAAATAGGTTGCCAGTTTATTGGGATAATGATGTTCAATAAATTCCAAAAATTTCAGCAGATAAATAATTTGATGATCGCCCCAATAACCTATGTAAGACCAAGGGTCATCCGGTTCTATGGTCTCCCAATCAAAACCACCTTTGGTAACGCGATAAGGATTATAGCCATCGAAAGTGGTCGCATTCACGAATTTATGGATCATACTTTCGATGAAAGCAGGGTAGGAGTGCGCAAGGGCTTCCCAATTTTGAAAAATATCCCGCCAGTTGCCTTCATAATCCAATATTTTAGAACCGTCTTCAGCAGTTGTATTTATGGAGAAACGGTTCCAAGGGCGACTTGGATCACCATGTCTTCTGCTAAATTTTAGGGGCATATACTCAAAAGCAAGTCTTTTAAAATCGCTGTCAGCGTCCTGATCCGCCAATTCCCTTAAATAACTGATTTCGAAGTGCTCGGGTAGTTTTTCTAAGAGGGCGCTCTTTAGGTGCGATACTTCTTTATTGGCGCTTCCAATATATTTTATAAAATCAGATCTTTCTATTTGATAGTTATTATCAAATATGCCGCCTCTCATAATATTGAACAACGTATTTGAAAAGTGTCTTGTATTTCTCAATTTATCGGCCGTCAATTGCATGCCGTCAGCAGCTCCACAAAGCGCTAAAAGATGCTTTGACCCCTTTTCGATATCTTCCTGAACTAATGTAAAAAGATTTGTTTTACTATTTATTTTTTCAGAGATTAGGCCAATGTCCACCCTAGATTGGTTGACGTCGGCCACAATCATCCAGCTCTTTTCAATTTTAGGGAATAGGGTAATATCTGCAACAGTGAAATATGCGCCTTTTTCAGCTTTTACCTCTGTTTCCTGCCTAATTCCTGAGCCTTTCCTAAATGCATCGAGTTGTAGTGAGGATACCAAATACTTAGCATTTTCAATTCCGATAGACCAGACAGTTGTCGCTTTCAAGGCTTCGCTGGGCTCTGCCCTGTCAACAATAATAGC
>JBBKWR010000404.1:0-2926 GCA_037969055.1 Flavobacteriaceae bacterium
TTTTTTGCGCTAACGAGCGATGCGTAAATACTTTTCGATTTTAAAACATCATTTATCCCGTATAATTTAATCATTAATCTTACAAAGGGTGTTTTTAATTGGTGATTATCTTCGTATATAAAATGATGTTCGTATTTGCTGATTTCATTACACCAGCGTCGTTTATAAAGAAGTTCTCCCCACATCAGATCAAAGATTTTAAAATTATTTATAAAACACCAATCGATCTGTTTATAAATATCAATATGACCAATCCAATATTTTGAATAATCAATATCGTAGGATCTTATAAGGTGTTGCACAATGTTCTGGAAATGATAGCTAATGCAGATATCAATAGGTTTATTTTCATCATAAATAACAAAAATAGAAGCTTTCTTTTCTAATATAAGTCGATAGGTATGCTCTTTGATAAATTCCCAGTTATGTCTTAATGAATATAAATCGCCTCGTTGATAAAATCGTCTTTCAATTAATAATTCCAATTCATTGAATAAAAAGTCATATTCATGTTTAGAAATATCGCCATAATAAAATTTGTATTTAATATTAAAACAAGTTTCTAATCGGCGTATTTTTGCCCTTAACTGACGTCTGCTTTTTGGACTCATTTGGCCTTCCAAGTAGTTTTCTACATTCTTAAATACATCAAGGTTGATTCGAAAGTTATCAATTCTATGAAATTTAATCAATCGGTATTGCGCCGCTAAAGGAATAGGTTTTAGTTTTAAATAAGAGGGTATTAATTTAATTTCATGTATGGAATTTCCGATGTCATTTTCTGAGCCAAAATTCTCATTTATAAATTTTTCACCAGTGGTATTATTCTGAAGAGATTCGTAAAAAGGGTTTATATGATTTTTTTGAAAGAAATCAAAACTAAAAAAATATTTTGCATACGCAAAAGGGAGCAGTAACATATTGATTATTAAGGTATTATTATTTAATTTAACACTTTATTACTGCTAAATTAATAGGTTGATTTATTGTTTATGGCCTTCATAATTTTAAGAGTGGAAGGTGATTTATGATTTAATGGTGAAAATTAAATAACGACACTTTTTAAGGTATTATGGTCTTTAGAGAGAAAGCCTATTTCAAGCAATTCGAAATGCTTATAACTTGCATTAATTTCTTATAAACTAAAAGATAAAGAAGTTTTAGGCATTGCACCAATTATTTAAACCTCAAACCTTAAGTTATTGTATAGGTTAGTTTCTTTTGTTTCGAGCATTATATCAAGCCTTTTGGCCATGTCATTTATATAGTGCTAGCTGGTTTGGGTATTCTTTAATTTCCAAGCTAAAGCGATAAACAGAAATTGTACTGGAAGCCTGATTAAAGCCGCCTTATGGCTGCCAATAGCAGGAGTCGCTGAAAATACATCCCACACATGTAGTGGTAAAAAAATCAGCATAAGCACTAATATCCCCAAGGCTCCTTGCTTTGCGTATTTCGGGATGATCAGCATTATGCCCAGCAGTATTTCCAAAATGCCCGATGTATAAATGATGGCTGTAGTAAATGGTAGAAATGAAGGGACAAATGGAATGTAAAAATCTGGTTTCACGAGGTGTTGTACTCCGGCGTAAATCATAAATATGGCAAAAATGACACGAACGACAATCCAAACAATTTTCATAAACCTAGCTAATAATTAAAAAAACAAGGTACACTTTTTTATTCCTGTTGCCCCAGAAATGAATGCTGGAATTTTCTTTTTAAAACAAGTTGGCCTAATACGTATCTATTATTTCCAATTTTAGACCTCGTACTTCAAACCTCATACTTTGTACTTCATACCTCGTACCTCATCCTTGTGCATATTGCAGGAACAATAGCCATAAAAATGATTAAATGGTGAAGTCGTTTATGAATGAGAATGACACTAACGCTAGCGGGGTGAATAATTGAATAAGATTAGTGCGAAAATGAAAAAGCCTCAGAGCAGGAACCCTAAGGCCTTTAAAATAGTAAGGTAATTTTAATTCAAATCGAAAAATAACGTGAATCCACCTATAACTGTTTTGTTGAAGTTCAATCCATTTTGAACGGTGATCCGTATTCCTTCTACCCAGCTTGAAGGTGTGGTATCATTGCCGGGTACGAGGCATCGTATCCGGAGAATGGCATCAAATTCCGACCCTGCTCCAGGCCCCGTATCGGCTACCATATGGACACGAATGTTTGCAAAACCGGCCCTGAAAAAAGTTGGAATATTCGGATCTCCGGGCGGACCATAGTTTTTAAAACTCAGGAGTTGTGTTGCAGCCCAGGTCCCCGATGCTACCAGGTCCCCGTTCTCATCACTATGGGTGAAAATTCCACTTCCCTGGACCGACTTGGGATGAATGCTTAGCATATTATCTCCAGCATTTGGGAAAATCCCAGCATTGTCGGTTTGCATAAACAAAGTATGTCCATTGCTGGCCATAGCCGAGGAGAATGAAAAATAGCCATAAGTGGCATTGATCGATGCCTTTGCGGCCGTTGGAGAGAGCCCTTTATCTGGCTCCATTGATGTAATTGGCTCTGTGTCACAACTAAAGACCATCAAAGCCATGATCGACAAAATGAAAACATTTTTTTTCATGATGTGGGTGATTTAGATTAATAGAATGGATAATCAGTCTAAAATAGGAACAGACTGTTGGAATAGCCTAGGGACACGAAAAGAAGTTATTTTATGGCAGGGGAAGTATCAAAAAACTATTGGATCAAGATGTTAAAGCGTATAGCCTTAGTAAGTTACAAAATTTATTGGGAATCTCGTTAAGGGATTGCATAAATTATTCAGTATTGCTCGAAACATTCGCTGGTTCATGTATCCAACAAATACTTAATCTGAGAACACAACAATTTGCGGTGGAATGTTGGAAGTTGTGCACACAGCTCAATAATCAAACGATTTTGATGTATGGGCAGG
>JBBKWR010000405.1:0-6531 GCA_037969055.1 Flavobacteriaceae bacterium
CCATTTTTAAGGGATCGAAAATACGTTTTTGGATGAATGCTTCCCAAGTCATGCCGCTCTTTCGTGCAATGAGTTCCCCAGCCACCAAGTACAATAAGTTGTCATAATCGAATTGGGTCCGCAGGGCAGACACAGGCTTAAAGTGCTGAAAACTGCTTAGGATATCATCGATCGTAAAGTTCGAACCGTCAGGAAAGATCATGAGATCACCAATGCCCAAACCCAACCCGCTGCGATGGGTGAGCAAATCTTGGATATTAAAATTTTCGGTCACATACGCATTGTACATTTTAAATTCTGGAATATGGTCGACTACTCGGTCCTTCCAACCTAATTTGCCCTCTTCTACCAATAGGGCAAGGGCGGTGGTGGTAAAAGCCTTGCTGTTCGAAGCGATGGCGAAAGGGGTATGCTCATCTACCTTGGACTGTGATAGGACATTTTTCACACCATAACCTTTGCTGTGCACGATTTTACCATCCTTTACGATGGCCACTGCAGCTCCCGCCACTTCAAATTTTGCCAAGGCGGTGGTAACCAACACATCTACGTCTGGTGGGCTGATCTGCCCATAATTGCTGATATGGAACAATAAAAACAGACAGGTAAGTGTGGAAAATAAAAAGTTTTTCATATTCAGGAAATTGGATATACAGGAAAATAAATTTTATGCGCTTTAAAGATCTAAGGTCTGCATCGCCAATTCGGGATACTCGTATTTTTCCGAAATTTCAGGGACATTGCCCATATATTCCTTGCCCCGAAGCTTCCTTACGGTATAGGCTTCCAGTTCCGAATCGGGATAAGAGCGGATCAGTTCCTTTAATTTTATAATGTCGAGTTCGTCGTCTAGTACGTTTAACCATTCCTCTTCCAACGCGCTAGGTAAGATCAAGGGCATCCTCGGCCCCTCCAATTTTGGGTTGTTGTGTATTTTGGCCAACATTGTGTTGCCTTCGGTGGTGACGATTGAAAATGTATTTAACATAGCCCCAGATTCTTGGTCTTTCCATTCGCTCCACAAACCGGCAAGGGCCAACGGTTCTCCATTTTTTGCATGGATGTAGTACGGATAAGTACTTCCCTTAAAATGATGGTGTTCATAAAAACCGTCAACATATACCAGGCAACGATTATTTTTGGCGGAGGTTCGGAAGGAAGGCTTTTCGAAAATGGTTTCACCCCTTGCGTTCAACGTATTGTTCCAAGTCTTTTTCAGCTGTTCCTTATCCTTTACCCAAAATGGGACCAGGCCCCAGGTTGATAATACCGGACTATTTGGGGCTGCATCTGTATAGATCAATAGCTTCGGATGGCTAAAGCCGGAGGCATGGAAAATGGGAAGATCGCTCAAGGGCACGAGTTTTTTCAGTATCTCTTCCTCTGCGTGAAGATCACCATTGCGCCGAGCTCTTTTGAGTTGGGCCTCCAGACTGGCCTTTACGTCATAACACATACTGGATGCTGTTGCGGGTGACCTGCATTTGCATAATAAGGCTACCCGATATATTTGTTGAATATAGGAATTTTTATTTGAGTTTCACGGTAGCTTGGGTCTTTGCACTTCGTACCGCGGCATCAAGAATTTCCATCGTTACCATGTTGTTTTCAAGGGAATAGGGATCAAAGGCCTCTAACTGCAACTTACCCCTTATAACCGCGGCAAATAGGGAAAACGGATCATCATAGGGTGCGTCCCTTTCTTTTAACTCGTAAGAATCTTCGTTAAAGCCATCATATCCTTCCGACATACGTACCCTTAGTTGATTGCGATTGTCGGCATAGATCACGCCTGTTTCGCCATATACTTCCATGTCCTTCCTCCCGATAGGCCAGTTCCAAGAAGGTTCCAGTATGGCCATGGCACCGTCATAGGTCAGGATAATGGTGGCGTCATCATCTACTTCTGGATTGTTTTCCGCTTGCAATTGTTGGGTGACCGCAGTCACCGAAGATGGTCTTTTGCCATCCATAAGCCAGGTCATCAAATTGGCACCATAACACCCAAAGTCCATTATGGCCCCACCACCATTTAAAACTGGGTCGGTCAACCATTCCAGAAACTCACCACTTACCCCGATTTTTTTTGGACCCCTATGGCCGTCGCGGACGATTACTTTGCGCAAACTGCCTATTTTGCCATCTTTCAGCAATTCCCGGGCCTTTAAGTTGGTCGGGTACCAAGAGGTTTCATAATTAGTTAAGAGGTGTATGTTATATTTTTTGGCCAGGGTCTCCATTTTTAGGGCATGTTCAAAACTGACGGCCATTGGCTTTTCGACCATCACATGTATGCCTTTTGGCGCACAGGTTTCAACCACCGACAAATGGTCGTAAATATTCCCAAATGCAGCTACCGCCTCAGGGTGTGTGGCATCGATCATTTCTTCCATGGTATCATACACCATGGCTATCGAAAATCCATATTGGTCCGACAGGCGCTTGGCCAGGTCTCGATTCGTTTCAACAATACCCACCATAAGAACATCGCCAACGTCTTGCCGACCTAATATCCATCCCACATGTCCATGGGTGAGCCCAACTACCCCAAGCCTTACGGGTGATTGTTGCGCTTTGGCATTGAGAATGGACATAAGTAAAATGCAAATTGGTACAAACAGTTTATTTAGCATGGACATGGTTTTGTTTATAAGGATGGTAGTGCTGTGGGCGTTTATTCTGCCTTTTCATATGCCTCTAAAAGCCAACTTTTTAAAACTTCGTCGACTTCTGAAACACTGGTAAGTTTTACGCAGTGCGTACACATTGTACCGAAGGCACCTGAATTGCCGAGGCGTGGGGTTAATGCTTTGCCCACCAATTTTAGGCCAAGGTCAATTCTTGTTTTGGAGGCGGGTTTGATCAAGGCAAACTGTTTTTTTCTGATGAGGCTGACCGTAGCTTTCTTTGGCGTAACGACCACATCCGAGCCAAATCCTTTGACAAGGGTAATCAATCGATCAAAGATGGGTTTGAGTATCTCTTTGCCTTTATACTGTTCTGCTACCAAATCGTTCGGAGCTATATTCTCTTCCTTTGAAAGGATTACGATTGTATTGGCAAAACCATGGGTCACCCCATATTCGTTTTTTAAATATTTAACGGCCTTTGTATGCTTTGCAAATTTTTTGGCCTGCATAACTTTTTTCCATTCAACTAATGATTTACCCGTTTTTTCGGGCATATTATCAATCATGGTTTGAAGTGCTTTATCCATAATTTGGTGTATAAGGGTTTAGTAGCATCGATGTCCTTATAAAGATACTATTTTTGAAGCTTTTTTTAACGATCGGATATTGACTTTAGCGGACAACAGGCAAGCAATTATTTCAGATGGAGTGGAATAAAGGTACTGGATACGATGTTCCCATCTTTAACGCTATACATAGTAAAACCTGATTGCACCTCAAAACCGTTGTACTCGAAAGTATCTGGCCGGGTGATGGCAGAGGTTTGTACAAAGCGGGTATCGGACCCCAGTATTGAACCTTCCTGGGCTGCATGGTAATGTCCGGATAGTGCAAGCGGGTATGGCCGATCGCCAATTATTTTTTGAACTTTTTCGAAATTGTACACGATATGACGATGCGCTAACTTCCCTTCTTGTAATAACATTTGGGGTCCATAGAAAATATCACTTTCAAAATTTTGAAAGGAAAAACCTGGGGACACAAACGGAATATGGTTAAAGGTGATTATTGGGGTATTCTTGGGGAGAACCGACAGATCTCGTTCCAGCCATTTGAGTTGCAATGTGTCTACACCACCATAATAATAAAGGTTTTGGTAATCGACCGCATCCAGGGAAACAAAGTGAATTCCGCCGAAGTTAAATGAGTAGTAATTGGGCCCCAGGTACTTTTTGAACATTTTTTTTCCATAAAGTGGATGATCGGCACTGACCAAGGACTTATCGCGTTCTATTCCGAAAAGTTCATGGTTGCCAACGCCGCTGTATACGGGCATTTTGAATTTTGCAATTGCTGCGAGGTACAGCTCATAATATGCTACGGCTACTTCTTCCCGTACCCGTAACGCATCACGGATCAAATCCCCCGAAATGAGGACAAAATCTGCCCCTAATGAATCGGCCATTTCCCTAAAACGCTGCATCCTTGGGAGATTTAAGGAATCTACATGGGTATCTGAGGCATGTATAAACTTAAACTCGCGCTGATTTGTATTTTTTTGGAGCGGAAAGTTCATACCGAGCCCCTTGGGATAATATATTTTACCGACGTACCCATTGGGCATGCTTATAAAAAGGTAAGGAAGGTCTTCTTGGCTGATAAGTTTGAATTCCCCATTTTCATTTGTAGTGGTGGTGTTCATTTGATCGGATACCAACACATGGGATATTCCAGATTCTTTCCTATCTTTAATATTATTGCCATTGGCATCTTCAAATACATAGCCCTTGATTTCGACCGCTTGGCCATAAAGATTGATATGCCCCAAAATACATACGGCAATCCAAAAGATTTTCATAATCATAGTATTTTCCAACAAGATTTAAAAATTGAAGATACCGAATTTTTGGAAGTACAATTGGCAGCACCCACACATCTCGATAATCCACTCCTCCATGCCGCAATACCAGATTTACAAGCTTTTATAATTGGTAATTTCTTAATATCCCATCGGCACCTCCATCAACAATATTTTTGCCTTGTCCAATACTTTGAACTTAAATTGATCAAGATCCCATAGTCCTAAACCATCACGCTTCTCAAGTCGTTGTCCGTTGATTTCCACTGTTCCATCAATGACAAATACATAAACGCCGTTCCCACGTTTCTTCAATGGATAGGTGCCCTCAATATCCATGTCAAAAGTGCCCAAATGAAACCAGGCATCTTGATTGATCCAGACGCCTTGATCCTCATTACGGGGCGAAACTATTTGAAAAAAGGTGTTATGTTGGGCCACCTCTTTTATAGAAATTTGATCATATCGCGGCGTTACGCCTTTTTTATTTGGTAGGATCCAAATTTGAAGGAATTTTACAGGCTGGTCCTTATTGCTATTGTATTCGCTGTGTTGTATGCCGGTACCGGCACTCATAATCTGTACATCACCTGTTTTGATAACCGTAGTATTTCCCATACTGTCCATATGCTGTAGATCACCTTCTAAGGGAATGGAAACAATCTCCATGTCGCGATGTGGGTGTGCACCAAAACCTTTACCTCCGACCACTACATCGTCATTAAGCACGCGAAGCGCACCAAAGTTCATCCGATTCGGATCAAGGTAATTTCCAAAACTAAATGTATGGTGCGAGTTCAACCAACCATGGTCGGCATGGCCCCTTGTATTTGCGTTGTGAAGCGTAGTTTTCATCAATATTACTTTATAAATCCTTCCGGACTTAGTCGTATAACCGTCATCATGTTTACAGCCTATTTGAGGCACAACTTACCTACTAAATTTTCTTTCAAGCCAGATTTCATTGCCCAAGAAAAGTAACTAATTGTTTTAGTATTTAAGCTGTTGAATACAGTAAAAATTCTTTGTCGAGCTTGGGAGGTTTAATATTTCCAATTGCATGGAGCCCTATTTTTTTTAAAAGATGTTTTGATCTTGTGTTTTCAGAAGTGGTCACGGCAAGAATGGGATTTAGGCCTAATGATTCGATACCATAGACCATACATGCTTTTGCGGCTTCTAACATAAAACCCTGGCCTTCATAGGTCGGGAGCATCGCAAAGCCGATATCGGGATGGTCCAAATAGTCGTGTTTTACAAAACCACAGATACCAATTAGCACTTTGTCCTCTTTTAACGCCATCTTGTAAAGTCCATATCCATTTCGATCGTAGCTGTCGATCAGGCTATTCTGGATATACTCGGCTGCCTCAAGTTCTGACTTGATACCCCGATCCCCAATAAATTCTAACCAAGTTTTGGAGTTCATTAACGCATGGAAGAAGCCTGCATCGGTTAAAGAAGCTTTATCCAAAATAAGACGTTTTGTTTCGAGAATGTGCATTTAATTAAAAGTACGAATTCCACAGATGCGCGAAGATCTTTGCCGCTGGTCATCTGAAGTGATGGCAGGATCTATAAAAAATTTACTAATGGCTTTTTAATTCAGGAAAGGAACTTTGAGTTTAGATAAGGCGGTGGAATATTCGATACGCCTGCGGCTGGGTTTTTTCTCAACATTAAGTTTTGGACCGTAACCCTTATTCATAAAACTTTCCAAAAGACTTTCGAAACGATATCCACTGGTAATCAATAGCATTTTGTGTTCCTTGGCCTTGATGAGGATCCGTGTTTCGGAAATCTTATATTCTGAGGGGTGAAAACTAAAATATCTAGAGATACGGTTTGGGACGCCCAATTTGGAAAGTATGTAGATTGGGGATAGATAAAAAGTCTCGATCAATTCCTTGCCCCGAACCAACCGAATCGATTCTATCTCTTTGGACATGACCGAGATGGCCTTAAAAGTATCTGAAAAGTTCCCACTGAGCATAATACCCGCTTCGTAAATATCGAGATGACATTTACTATTGTCTATTAGCG
>JBBKWR010000406.1:0-3369 GCA_037969055.1 Flavobacteriaceae bacterium
ATATTTTCATCCTTTAAGGTATCAAGATCAAGTCAAAATCAAAGAAATGAAGGAAATAAAAAGTGACGGACAGTTATGAATTAAGGAGATCGGACAGCCAAAATTAATTGATAAAATAATCAGTAGATTGCATTAAGTCCAATTTACAAAAGCCGATGGGCATATCCAACGAACCCAAAAAAATGATGAATGAAAATAAATGATTTCAAGTTGGAACGCTATTTTGGTGCGCATGAGTTTACAGCAAAATATTTGCTTTCGAGCTCTGACTGTGATGGCTATGAAATGCAATATCTTTTGGGCCATGCCAGTAAACAGGAACTAGATTTATGGCAATCCCTCAAGCTGGGCTATACCGAAAGTGAGGGAAATTCAATATTGCGGGAGGCGATACTCCAATATTATAAAATTAAAACGATTGAGAATGTGGTGGTCGCCACCCCAGGCGAGTTGAATTTCATCAGCATGAACGTATTGTTGGAAGCGCAAGATCATGTTATAAGCGTTGCCCCCTGTTACCAGTCATTGTCCGAAGTCGTAAAATCGCTTCAATGTGATTTGTCGTACTGGAAACCTGACCCGGAAAATTGGGAATTTAAGACGGGGGACCTGGAAAAGTTAATCAAAGACAACACAAAATTGATCATCTTAAATTTTCCCCACAACCCTACGGGAAGTTACCTGACCGCCAAACAATTGGACGAAGTTATTGCGTTGGCCAGCAAGCATGATATTTATATTTTTTCGGATGAAATGTACCACAAACTTGTTGTGGATGATCTTCAGGAGCTTCAGCCCATTTGTGATCTTTACGAAAAGGGGATCAGCCTTTGGGGTACCTCAAAGTCAGTTGGCCTTGCAGGACTACGTATCGGTTGGTTGGTTTCCCAAGACGCCAATTTTCTGCGTAAAGTACTTGCCTTTAAGGATTATTTGAGTATTTGCAACAGTGCTCCGGCAGAAATATTATCGCTAATTGCATTGAACCATATGGACAAGTTCTTGCTGCCCAACATTGAAAAAATAAAAAAGAATATAGCTTCATTCAAACATTTCGCAGGGGCACACGATGTTATAGCATCTTTTATTCCACCCAAAGCGGGTTCCGTATCGTTCGTAAAACTCAATATTGAAACTTCGTCATTAGATTTTAGCAACCGCTTATTGGAAGAAACGGGTATTATGACGGTACCGGCCGAAATGTTTGAATACCCCGGAAAATATATTCGCGTGGGTTTTGGCAGAAAAAACTTTCCGGAAGTTTTGGACCTACTTGATAGTTATCTCAAAACAAGGTTTCAATCCCACTACAAAGTATAATGGCATTGGCGATTGAAACAATAAAAAAAAGTACTCATGGATATCATTGATTGGTTGGGTTTCGTAGGCGTATTTCAAATATTGCTGGCATATATCTTAAATACGGCCAGCATCATTGACAATAAAGGTTTAATTTTTATCCTACTAAATCTGGTAGGGGCCGGCATGGCTTGTATGGCCTCCATCCTAATCAACTATTGGCCTTTTATAATTTTAGAAGGCGCGTGGACAGCTGTTTCCTTGTTCTCGCTCCTAAAATATCGGTCAAGCTCCCTAATGGGCGGAAGCGTTTAAACTGATTGAAATATCAACTAAAAAGGGCATCAAAGTCGAACACCGATAGAAGTCTGAAAGTGGCAAGCGAACATGTAATGAGAAAATCAACAGACTTAAAAATCGATATGGAAAATAAGCTTGTAAAACTGTTTTTAAGATTGGCCATCGCTCTAGGATTTTTATCCGCAGTGGCCGACAGGTTCGGCTTGTGGGACAAAGAAATCTCGGTATGGGGAAATTGGGATAATTTTTTGGCCTATACGGAAATGATCAATCCTTTGTTTCCCAGTTCATTAATTCCAACCCTTGCTGGGATAGCCACCGCTGCCGAAATAGTGTTCGCCCTTTTTCTGATACTCGGATTTAAAACCGAACTTTTCGCAAAACTGAGCGGGATGCTGCTGCTGATTTTTGCCCTGTCAATGACATTTTCTACAGGCATCAAAGGCGCTTTCGATTATTCGGTATTTGTGGCATCTGCAGGGGCATTTGCTTTAAGCCTAATGAAGGAGAAATATTTGGAACTGGACTGCTTGTTCATAAAAACAGAAAGGGCAACCTAAAAAACAGCAATGGGAAGTCCTTCAAAAATCTTCATTCCGACGCACTTTTATCAATTTTTACTATTTTTATTTAAAGATTTGGCAATTACCGATTCCTCATTTTTTGTTCTACGCTCTGGACATGCAACCAGACCCTCCGGCATGAACATCCTGTAGTTATTGGAATCAAGGTATAATAGTATATCCGGATCCTAAGTCACGCTCATGAACAACAAGATTTCAAAATTGTTGGCTTTAGGAGGCCTAGCAGGCCCCGTTCTGTTCACATTCACCACTATCATAAATGGATTCAATAGGCCCGGTTATGATCATTTGAATCAATTTATAAGCGAACTCGGGGCAACAGGAACCACCCATGCAAATTTGATGAACTTTTTAGGATTCCTTCCCTCAGGAATACTAGTTACCTGTTTTGGCATTTCACTATTTTTACTGTTACCCAATCGATGGATATCAAAAATTGGAACTGTGCTAATTTTTGTATTTGGAATTGGCATGTTCCTGGCCGGCATTTTTTCTTGCGACGAAGGTTGTCCCCTTCAAGGTTCCTTGGAGTCCACCATTCATGATAGAATTTCTGCCATAGCTTTCATATCTGTAATAATTGGAACAATAACATTGGGTTTCTCGTTTCTAAAAACTAACTTTTTAAAAAAGTACGGGGCTTTTGCGATCATTTCTGGTTTTATGGCAGCCCTATTTTTGGCACTTATGCTCAATTCTTTCGATACTAAGATTTTCACCGGACTTTGGCAAAGATTACTCTTAGTAGCCATATTTTCGTGGATGGCCGCGGTTGGGCTTTATTTATTTCGTGCCGGAGGTTCCTTAAATATCGAAAGGAATAAACCTGCTTCATGAATTCAAATGGGATTACCAATGCCAAATCTTAAATAATTATAAACACGGAGCTGACCGTAATTTAAAAAAATGGTGATTCGTGTAAGATGTTATTGTTTTACTATTCGAATTAGAGCGACAGGGTGCTGAATGATATCATAATGTATAAAACGACCAAAACCACCAGTACCGAGGTAATGATATCCCATATATTATAGCTGTTCTTGTTCTCGGCTTTTTGTTCCGGGCTAATATTGCCAAAGGTGAGTCCCGCCAACTGTTGCTGTGATGGGGCTGGATAAAACATACTAACCAAAACGGCTATGGCCACACAAATGGCAAAGAAATAGGCCCCAAAGACCAACCAATT
>JBBKWR010000407.1:0-7803 GCA_037969055.1 Flavobacteriaceae bacterium
AGTAAAAGTGATAATTTTTTCATTTTTATATGGTTTATTATAGTTTTTACAAAACTAGAGATAAAGCCATGGTTCAAATGTTAAGGGACTCTTAAATTAAGTAGGTAAAGGTAAGCTCAATTTTTGGCAAAAGGTTTGGAAAGCACCTCATCATTCAGGTAGAGGGTAAGGTAGTAAACTGCAGTACCTAAGGTAGAAATATCGATTGCATCATTTACAAGATCAGGACTTGTTATAAAACTGACACGCCTGCCAGTGGTATCAAAAATGGCCTGTCCGACTACAGATTTGTCCGGGGTCAGTTGATATCCCAAGATGGCAGAACCTTGTGGGCGAAATAACTGGAGCATCGACCTACCAACACCTGGTTCCGGTACAGGTTCGGGTTCGGGTTCGGGGTCCGGGTCCGGGTCCGGGTCTGATGGACTTCCGGCACTATCGCTGGTATTAAAGGTAAATAAAGTGGACGCAATTGTAATGGGTGGGCTTTCAAGGGCGAAATACTCTGAGGAGAAGAAATACCGTTGCTCACTGACATAGGTAAGTCCTTCCGCTTGGGCATACCCGACATTAGGCGAGATTTTCTCAACCTTTCCACCAAAAATAGTATTTTGGGTCACACCTTCTACCCTATAAAAAAATGGGTCCAATACCGTACTGTAGCCTAAAATATAAAGGATTTTGGTTAGCGGGTTATACGTCGCGGCCGTGACCAGTCCTTGGGTATCAAAACCATCCAGCCTTGTCGCTGTGTACGTACCGGGAATTTTGGGTAGTGAGTAAGCATCGGTTCCGTTGGTTTTCCATTGTTTGGTAAGTATAATCAACTGGTCCCCCATGTTGATAAGCGCCTCTGCATCCCAATCACTGTTGCCGCTATCGCTAAAATCTGTCTGATCTTCATAAGCAAAATTGATCAATTCGGCGCTTACCGAATCCGATTGGTCATAGGTACTTTTAGGAATGCGATATATGGCAAGATCTTGTCTCGCACCGAGATTGTTCCCAATATCCGCTATATAAATATACAGACTGTCTTGACTTATATCCTCCCAATCGATGTTTTGAACATTGGAGATGGTCACAGTGCGCGTGATCTGCAATGACGTCGTATCGATTTCGAACAATTGGGGCGCATTACCAGAATCATTATGGGTAATCAGTTTACCATTATAAAAAATTAGGCCCGAGGTCTCATAAACCCCATTGGGCATAGGCCCCACTACCTTACTTTCCACTTGGGCCGAAAGGAAGTGGGAACCACAGAACAGTATTAAGAATAGGGCCTTCTTTATCATATCAATTGAATGATGAAAAGTACAAAATTGAACCCATATTTAATCATAATGTGGTATTGGGATGCACAGGATGTAAATCAACCGTAAATATTTACATTTTGCCGATGATCAGATTGCAATTTTGTTTAACATTTTATTATATTTATTAGACAAAATAACTTATACCTTTGTTCCAAAGAGTGTTATGAAATTATACCAATTAATAGCAAAGCAGTCACTTCCCATTTCAATGGATGCGGCTTGGGATTTTCTTTCCAACCCTGCCAATCTCAAAACAATTACTCCTGAGCATATGGGCTTCAATATACTTTCAGGAGCTGATAGGCCCATGTTCGCCGGCCAAATAATCCAATATAAAGTTTCCCCATTTCCTTTGTTCACTACAAAATGGGTTACTGAAATTACCCATGTTGAGAAAGGGGAATATTTTGTTGATGAACAACGTTTTGGTCCATATTCCTTATGGCACCATAAACATTTTCTGCATCCCATTGATGGGGGCGTGCTTATGGAAGATATTATTGATTACAAATTGCCTTTGGGGATTTTGGGCCAATTTGCAAATCCTTTGTTGGTCCAAAAGCAACTAAAACAAATTTTTGGATATCGTGAGCAAAAATTATCGGCACTTTTTGGTACGGTGCCCCAGAGGCCTGCAGCACTTCATTTTAAATCTGTTTAATTGTAATGGCAAAAAATATTTTACTTATTGGTGGGTCACATGGTATCGGGCTTTCTATTGCCCAACAGCTTCAGGGCGAGCATAACCTATTTATTGCCTCCCGTACCAAAGTTGAATTAAGTGGACTCAATGTATCCCATATACCCTTTGATGCATCGAAAGATACCTTTGACCCAAATATCCTCCCTGATGAAATTCATGGATTCATATATTGTCCGGGCACCATCACCCTAAAACCTTTTAAGTTAATGACCATGGATAATTTTAATGAAGATATGAAGATCAATTTTTTTGGTTTGGTAAAGGTGATCAAGGAGATCATGCCTAAAATGACGGAGGGGGCCAGTTTGGTTTTCTTTAGCACCGTGGCGGTGGGGAGCGGCATGCCGTACCATACCAGTGTGGCAGCCTCCAAAGGTGCAATAGAAGGATTTGCGCGATCTTTAGCCGCGGAATATGCCCCAAAACTAAGGGTCAATGTCATCGCTCCTTCCCTTGTGGATACACCGCTCTCGGGAAGGCTTCTCAACAATGATAAAAAACGGGAAATGATGGCTGAACGACATCCCTTAAAAAGGGTTGGGATGGCCTCCGACATTGCGAATATGGCCATCTTTCTTTTGAGTGACAAAAGTACATGGATGACCGGCCAGATCATAGGCGTGGATGGCGGTATGGGAAATCTGAATATTCCTGCTAACCTAAAACCCATAACCCAAATCCCATAACCCAAAACCCATAACCCAAAACTCAAAACTCAAGTCAATTGATAAATGAAAAAAGATAAAATTTCCATTTTCTGGTTTAGAAGGGATCTTCGGTTGGAGGACAATAGTGGTCTTTTGGAGGCCTTGCGTGGTACTATTCCCGTGCTGCCCATCTTCATTTTTGATGCCGAAATATTGGATTCGCTACCAATAGATGACGCCCGGGTAACCTTTATTCATCGCAACTTAATCCAAATGAGTGCCCATTTATCAGATACACAAGGGGCTTCCATTGCCATGTTTCACGGAAAGGTCGAAGATGTCTTCAAAAATCTAATTAAGGAGTACAGAATTGAAACGGTATATACCAACCATGACTATGAACCTTATGCAAGGGCCCGTGACAGTGCAATCGCACAGTTATTATCCGAAAACCAAATCGATTTTAGGACTTACAAGGACCAAGTGATTTTTGAAAAAGGGGAAATTGCAAAGGTAGATGGAACACCTTATGTTGTGTTTACCCCATACAAGAATAAATGGAAGCAAATATTTGATCCCAGGAAGCATTTAAGGGAATATGAAGCAAGCCCAACCAAGGGTTCATTTTATAAATCATCTAACCTCCCACTATTATCCTTGAAAAAGATAGGGTTTGTAGCCTCAACTATTGAGGTACCTTCTTATAGTGTCGATTCTTCCTTGATAGCTAATTATGAGGATACACGTAACTTTCCCGCTTTAAAAAATGGAACGAGTCGACTCGGTCCGCACCTACGTTTCGGGACCGTATCCATTAGGCAGATGGTTAAAATGGCCATCGCAGAAAAAAATGAAGTTTTTTGGAACGAGCTAATATGGCGAGAATTCTTTATGCAGATCCTTTGGCATTTTCCGGATACGGTGCACCGAGCCTTCAAACCTAAGTACGACCGCATCTCATGGCGCAATAATGAATCAGAGTTCGAAAAATGGAAAACTGGTCAAACCGGGTACCCGCTCGTTGATGCTGGTATGCGCGAATTGAATGCTACTGGTTATATGCACAACCGGGTGAGAATGTTGGTGGCCAGTTTTTTATGTAAACATCTGTTGATCGATTGGCGATGGGGGGAGGCCTATTTTGCGGAAAAGTTGCTGGATTACGACCTAAGCGCCAATGTGGGTAACTGGCAATGGGCTGCGGGCAGCGGGGTCGATGCTGCGCCTTATTTTAGGATTTTTAATCCAACGACCCAAGTCGATAAATTTGACAAGAACAAAGCATATATCAATAAATGGGTGCCCGAGCTTCAGGAGTTCGGCTATCCAGTTAAAATGGTAGATCACAAATGGGCGCGGGAACGTTGCCTCATCACCTATAAGAACGCCCTTGGGTAACCTGTTTCTTGCAGACTTCCCAAGGAAGTACTAAAAGTTAAAAACTTATCTTGATTCTTGATGGCGAAGCTGTTCTTTCTCATATAACCTTCCTTTGAGAAGATTGACATAACGAAGGGCTTCCTTATTATTATAATCTGAGTAAGATTTGGATGCCCAGTCCATTGCTTTGTCCAAATCACCATTGATTTCATTAATAATGGCCATATTATAACAGGCCCTTCCGGCTACTTTTGGATTAGGGTTTGAGACTTCCTGTTCCCATAAAACTGCTGCGCCATCCCAATCCCCTGTTTGTGCCCTTCGTTTTGCGGTCACGAAATTATCAGTTCCGGATACAAAGTAATCCCGGGAGATCCTTCTTCGTTTAGGTCTGGTATCAAGGGCATACAAGTTACCAATATACGTACTGTTCTGAAGCACCGCTTCTTTCCTACCCACGATGGCCTCTATTGCCCTCACAGGATTAATTCCCTGGCCTACGGATGTCACATAGTTGTTGCCTGCGATTTCATCCAAAATAAACTTAGTTTGTGGGTCATACACACGCCATCCATTCTTAATGACCGTATTTATGGTCACTTTATGGCCTGGAACATTTGCTTTAATCCCAAAACTATTAGGAATTGATACCATTTCAGCCTGATAATCCACATGGGTGTCCGTATCATAGAATTCTAGTGAAAATAGGATATCCACACCATTCGCCTCACAGATTTTCTCTACATTGTCCCAACTTAGGGCAGCTGGGAAAACCCCCAATCCTTTTCGTTGAACCTCTATGTCGTTTATAATGGTCACTTGTTCGAAGCGTTCAAAGCGGGTAAGCTCGTCAGAAAGACCCATAATTGCAGCCTCCGCGCCCTCCTTGTCCAATTTCAGACCCTCCAATGAGAGAATTTTATCCATCTTGTCTATGGACTTGTTTTCTTCTGACGGAATACTCCTGTTGATAATACCAACCTTAAGGACATCGGAAGGAATATGTACACGTGCCGGTTCCACCGCTCCCATTGTTAATTGATTGGTTGCGCCACAAGCGCTAATAAGTGCTGCTGCAGCTATAAGTAATAATGATTGGTGTAGGTTTTTCATTGGAATAGATTTTGATTTGCGAATAAAGTTGGGTTCATTAATGGTTATTTAGTTGATACTTAACTCATAAAGTATGCCATTTATTGCCCCAATAGCTTTAAAAGTCCCTATGAAATTACGTTTTAAAGCATCTTTTTTTGGTATATTTAGGTCGTTTCATAAACAATGAACCCACAATAAGCGCTCAATGTTATTTAGGGGTCCCATCATCATTTGATCTGACCTCGGGTTTTAATTGAGTAGTGGATAAATCCTATTGTAAATTATTTATGATACATTTAAATCGAAGTATACAAAATCAGACAGCTAATTAAAACGAACACATGAACAGAAGTGCACTGACTATCCTTTTGATATTGATAATGTTATCAGTATCTGCCCAAAAAATAACCACTAACAAAAAAGCCATCATCGCCTCTGTTGAGAAGCATGAAGCCGAACTAATTAAGATCAGTGATTCCATTTGGGCCTTGGCTGAAACAGCATTTGAAGAAACCGAATCCTCCAAGATTCTGTCCGATTATGCCCAAAAAAACGGTTTCACCGTTGAACGTGGCGTTGCTGGCATCCCTACTGCTTTTACCGCGGTTTATGGGTCAGGAAAACCGGTAATAAGTGTTTTGGGCGAGTTCGATGCCCTGCCGGGTATCTCCCAAAAAGCCCAGCCCGAAAAGGAAGCTTTAAATGAAGGCGCGGCGGGCCATGGATGCGGCCATAACCTTTTTGGGGCCGCCAGCTTAGGATCTGCTATCGCCGTGAAAGAGCTTATCGAGCAGGGCAAACTTAAAGGAACGATCAAATTTTTGGGTACCCCATCTGAAGAAAAATTCTTTGGTAAAATTTGGATGGTTAAGGAAGGGCTTTGGAATGACGTTGATGTAAACCTCAGCTGGCACCCCAGTGCCACTACCGAGGCAGATGTGCAGAGTACCCTGGCATTGGTGGATTTTAAGGTGGAGTTTTATGGGCAGGCGGCACATGCCTCCGCAGATCCATGGAACGGTCGAAGCGCGTCGGATGCACTCGAACTCTATACCACTGGAATAAATTACTACCGGGAGCATATCAAACCAACGGTACGGATACACTATCACATCCAGGACGGGGGACAGGTTGTAAATGTAGTGCCGGATTATACAAGGCTCTGGGTACGGGTCCGTGACACGAAAAGGAGCGGGATGATGCCCGTTTACGAACAAGTGAAAAAAATGGCCGAAGGGGCCGCCATTATGGCCAATGTTGATTACAAAATTTCGCTGATCTCTGGCATTTATGAGGTTCTGGTAAATCGTTCCGGGGGAGAGCTCATGCAAGGAAATCTTGAATTATTAGGTCCTTTGAGCTATACTCCTGAGGAAATTGCATTTGGCAAGAAAATACAAGAAGCTACTGGGAAACCACAGGTAGGGATGGATAGTGCCATCAAACCTTTGGAAGAAACAAAAGAAAATCCGGGCGGGGGATCTACCGACGTTGGGGATGTGAGCTGGAATGTTCCCAACATCAATCTTGGGGTTACGGTGGCGCCCAAGGATACCCCTTGGCATTCCTGGGCAGTGGTGGCTTGTGGTGGAATGAGCATTGGACATAAGGGTATGGTTCAAGCCGCAAAAGCATTGGGCATGACAGCTGTTGATCTGTTTGAAAATCCAAAGTATGTAGAGAAGATAAAGGCTGAATTTAAAGAGCGAAAAGGAAGTGAAGTATATGTACCCATCATTCCAGATGGGCCACCTCCGATTGGAAGCAATTAAAACTATCTATTATGGAAAACAGGGAAATTATTAAAGAATACTTGAACGGGGATCTTACCATTATATGGAAACCCAAGAAATGCATTCATTCGGGCGTTTGCGTCAAAACACTCCCAACGGTATACCACCCAGGTGAAAAACCTTGGATAACTCCAGAAGGGGCAAGCACGAAAGAAATCATGGAGCAGATTAAAAAATGTCCATCCGGAGCGTTGAGCTACCGTATGAACATGGAAATAGAGCAAAAATAGGAACAGAACATGTAAAGATCTTGGTGCGCTCTGAACCTTGCATGATTTTCCAGCGCCTACTATGTAGGCAGAGATATAAGTGAACAAGGAAAAGTTGAACCAATTAATTACTGCATCATGAACAATAATAGCCTTATTCCGTTTGCTTTCTTTACAACGCTTGGTTTGTTGGCCCAGACAGAGATCTCAACATCAACCTTGGAAATCTTCAACATCGAAACAGGAAATAGGCAAGTAGTACTTCAGGAAGATGCCCATTTCGAAGCCCCCAATTGGAGCCCGGACGGTAATTATTTTATTATCAATCAAAAAGGTTTGTTATATAAGCTTTCGACCGATGGAAAAATCAAGGAACCCATCCCAATTGAAGATTTGGCCAAATGTAACAATGACCATGGTATTTCTTTCGATGGAACAACACTGGCGATCAGCAATAATGACGTGATTGAAGGAATGCAATCGGGCACTTCCCGAATTTATACGGTTCCAGTCGGCGGTGGGACCCCTAAATTGATTACCCCTCTGGGCCCCTCCTATTGGCATGGTTGGGCCCCTGATGGCAAATACTTGGTCTATACGGCGCGCAGAAACGATAATTTCGATATTTACAGAATATCGGTAAATGGCGGGGATGAA
>JBBKWR010000408.1:0-12289 GCA_037969055.1 Flavobacteriaceae bacterium
AAGGTAAAATTTTACATCAGCACCAATATGAAACTGGATCGTGCTGAAAATTTCCAAAGTTGCAGCCAACAACTGGATGACAAAATAGCCCGCATCCTCCGTGAGCTCAATTTAAATTAATGGAGTATTTCAAAAAAATCCTTCGCTTTGCGAAACCTTATCGCAAGTATGGTTATTTAAATATCTTTTTCAATATCCTATATGCCCTTTTCAGCGCTTTGTCGTTCGCTGCGTTGATACCCATGTTAGACGTGCTTTTCGACCAAACGGAAAAAGTTTTGGAAAAGCCTGTCTATGCTGGTATCGTGGATGCCAAAGATTATGTGCAACACTCTATCAATTATCAAGTTACCTTGTATTCAGGTGATGATAAAATGAAAGGCCTGGTACTTATTATCGGGCTTGTTTTGGCTTTGTTCCTTTTAAAAAATATATTCAACTACCTCGCGATGTATTACATCACCTTTCTTAGGAATGGGGTCTTGAAAGATATCAGGAACAAAATGTACCAAAAGATAGTTGACCTGCCCATATCCTTTTATACCGAAAAAAGAAAAGGAGATGTTATCGCCAGGATCACCTCTGATGTTTTGGAGATCCAACATTCTTTCCTGTCGATTTTGGAATTGATCGTCCGAGAGCCGTTAACGATAATATTCACCATAATCATCATGGCCGGTATCAGTTGGAAATTGACCCTTTTCGTTTTTATTTTTATTCCATTATCGGGAATAATAATTTCTAGGATAGGAAAATCCCTTAAAAAGAATTCAGACAGGGTTCAGAAGGAACAGGGTGAGTTCTTATCAATTGTCGAGGAATCTCTTGGAGGGCTTCGAGTCATCAAGGCCTTCAACACTGAATCTCGATTTTACAACACTTTCAGCAATTCTACCAAGCGTTTTTTCGAATTTTCAAATCGGTTATTAAACCGGCAAAACTTGGCGTCGCCCATGGGAGAATTTTTAGGAATATTGGTCATAGTGGTGCTACTTTGGTTTGGCGGAAGAATGGTTTTGGTCGATAAAACACTTGATGCTTCCTCGTTTATCGCTTATATCGCACTGGCTTATAATATTCTTACGCCAGCGAAAGCAATTAGCAAGGGCTTCTACAGTATTAAGAAAGGAGATGCTGCCGCAGAACGTGTTATGGAGATTCTAGAAACCGAAAATACAATTATTGACAAGGAAAATGCCCTTGTCAAATCGGACTTTGATTCTGGACTCGAATTTAAGGATATCTCTTTTAAATATGAAGATGAACACGTTTTGAAAAACTTCAATTTAATAGTGCCCAAGGGACATACCGTGGCGTTGGTCGGACAATCGGGAAGCGGAAAAAGCACTATTGCTAATTTGGTCACGCGTTTTTATGACGTGGAAGAAGGCGAAATTCTGATTGACGGGATTAACGTCAAAGATATGACCAAGAAATCGCTGCGCAACTTAATAGGATTGGTAACCCAGGAATCGATCCTATTCAATGATTCGGTCAAGAAAAACATCGGCCTTGGAAAAGAAAACGCCACCTTGGAAGAAATCATCGAAGCGGCGAAAATTGCAAACGCACATGAGTTTATTTTAGAACTTCCAAATGGCTACGAAACCAATATTGGGGATAGTGGTAATAAACTGAGTGGTGGTCAAAAACAACGCTTATCCATCGCAAGGGCCGTATTGAAGAACCCCCCGATCATGATCTTGGATGAAGCAACTTCTGCCCTGGATACTGAAAGTGAACGCTTGGTGCAGGACGCCTTGGAAAAACTAATGAGGCATCGAACCTCTATCGTGATTGCACACCGCTTATCTACCATACAAAAAGCAAATACCATAGTGGTGCTTCAAAAAGGAGAAATAGTTGAGCGTGGTTCGCACATCGCACTCTTGGCCGAAGCGGGCGTGTATAAAAAGTTGGTGGACATGCAATCATTGGGATAAAATATTTCTTTTACCGAAGTCCATTCTTCTTAAAACATATCAAAAAGTGATAGCGCTGACCACCATGGATAATTAAAAGACTAAACCATTCCTTAACTTTATAGTCTTATACCTGTAATTAAGTCCGAAGCATTTGCTGACAGAGGAAACTTTAGTACAACAATTAAAACAGCCGGAGTCCCAAACCAGGGCCTTTGAGGTATTGGTAAATACCTACAAAGAGCGCTTGTATTGGCATATACGACGAATTGTACTCAATCATGACGACGCCGACGATGTGCTACAAAATACGTTTATTAAAGTGTATAAAAATATTGATGGTTTTAAGGGTGACAGCAAATTATTTTCCTGGATGTACCGCATCGCTACCAACGAATCACTGAGCTTTTTAAAAAAGAAAGCAAAGTTAATAGGGGTGGGCGATGTCGAGCTACAGCAGCAGCTGGTTGGGAATTTGCAAACAGATGTATATTTTGAGGGGGATGTCATTCAGTTGCGGTTACAAGAGGCTATTGCCACCCTCCCGGAAAAACAAAAATTAATATTTAATATGAAGTATTTTGAGGAACTCAAATACGAAGAGATTTCCGAAATCTTGGACACGACGGTAGGTGGACTCAAAGCCTCTTACCATTTGGCGGTCAAAAAAATTAAAGTCCATTTAAAGATTGATTAAACCTATGGAAGATCGGATAGTCAAATAAGCAACATGAAGAATTTAGATAAAAAAAATAGTTTTAAAACTCCGGATGGTTATTTTGAGAGCTTTACAGAAAGGCTTTTGACTAAAATAACAAATTCGGGAAGTGCTGAAAGGGAGCCCAATATTCCGAAAGAGGAAGGTTTTATAGTACCTGAAGCCTATTTTGATGATTTGCATAAAAACATCAAACGAAAATTAAACAAGAAGGAAGCTAAGGTGGTCCAATTTCGGCCGTTAAGAAAATATTACCTTGTAGCAGCCTCCGTTGCCGCCATTGTATTGGTCCTCTTCGGAATCAACTGGAATACAGCCCAAAAAGTAAGTTTTGAAGATTTGGCCAATACTGACATTGAAACATATTTTGAAAACAATGGATTAGGATTGACAACCTACGAGATTGCCGAAGTAATTCCGATCGATGATCTTGAAATCGATGATTTTATAGAGAATCGAATGGATGAAGAAAACCTGATCGAATACTTAAACAATAACATTGATGATTTTGAACAACTAAACCTTGACAGCGATGAATAAGACAAAAACAATAATGTTAGTCGCCTGTTTACTGGTAACAAGCCTGTTTTACGCACAACGGCGACCCGATGGAGATAAGATAAAGGCCTTAAAAGTTGCTTTTATAACCGAGCGCTTATCGCTGACAAGCAATGAAGCCCAGTCGTTCTGGCCCATTTATAATGAACATGAGCAACATATGGAGGACTTTCGGGGAAAAGAGCGCTCCGAGATACGGGACAAACTCAAAGACGTAAGCGCTATTTCGGATAAAGAAGCGGAAAGCCTTTTAAATCAATTGCTTTTACGTGAAAAAGAAAAACAAGAGGAACAACGGATGTTTGTTGCAAAGTTACGCAAAGTGATCTCTGCGAAAAAAATGTTGCTGTTGTTAAGATCCGAGGAGGATTTCAAACGACAATTGATCAAGCAATACCGTGAAAAGCAACGTGGGGGCAATAGATAAGCTCCAAAAAATTATAGCGCCCAAATTGGTTTATCTAAACGTCAATTTTGCAATCCTGTTTTTACCTGCGGCATAGGCAATTGAATCGTTTAAAAACCTCAATGTATAAAAAGACTCATCGGACAATTGTTTCCAACTTTTTCCCCTATCGCTTGAATAGGTTATCCCGGTAAACCCAAGGGCTACGATTCCATTACCATGTGCATTGGGCACAAATTGCACGCAACTTTTATAAGATGGCACTTGGCCATCGGCAATCAAATGCCAAGATTTTCCACCATCTTGTGTAAGCGCTTTGTTGGCCAAACTACTGTCCGGCAATGTATAGTCCCCACCAATGGCCATACCGATCTGATCATCATAAAAATCAATGGAATAAATCCCTTCTGAATCGGAACCTTTAATCACGGGGGTATCATAAACTTTCCAACTCCCCCCCTTATCCCCTGAATGGTAAATTCTACTGGAGGTTGTGGCGATCCAAGTATGTTCTCCCATCGTTTTGATATTGGTATTACTGGCGGCAAAGGCACCTTCACCTTCAATTCCAGTTGGAAGTTTGGAGCAGGGCAATTTTTTCCAGCTCAACCCACCGTCATTCGTCAGGATAATGGACAGGCATCCGTTCCTACTATCGCCAACCGCAATACCCTCCTTGTTGTTCCAAAAGGTCATGGCATCATAGAACACACCTTCGCCTTCCTCCTTGTAAACTAAGTCCATTTTACCCCCATCGCCCGTTTTGTACAATAAGGCAGGATTACCTGCCGAAAGCATAAAAAAGTCCGTAGCGGTATGCGCCACGGCTCTGAACTCAGGCAATATGGTATCATATTTTTCAATATTTGTACGTACTTTTCCCGAGTTTAGATCTACCGTCCCAAAAACACCATTGTTGGCCGCAAAAGCTAGGCTGTTGCCCATTATTTCTATGGCGCGGATGCTAATAGTATCAATATAAATTGGTTTAATTTCAACTGAACTGAACGGCTTATGTTCATCGAAATTCGCACATGACATGGTTAGCAGGAGCACTATTGAAACCGTTGGATATTTCATTTCCAATTTTTTTTGCAAACTGATTTTGAGTGTTAAATAAAACACCCAATAACTGATATCAAAATCCTCATTCGCTTTAGCGACTCGGGCATTTTGTCTCAAATGTAAACGGATTCCCTCCTAAAACCATACCTTTGCAGCCTTAATTTTCAAGGATGCGCTTACATAGAAACTTGGTATTTGCAGTGGTAGACGCACTGGGTTTTATTTTCAATGATGGAGAATATGCCGATAAGGTGGTTGAAAAAGTCCTGAGGTACGATAAACGTTGGGGTGCCAGAGATCGTGGTTTTATTGCGGAAACCACTTATGACATGGTAAGGTGGAAACGATTATATGCCGAAATTGCCGAGGTAAAAGCGCCTTATAGCAGGCCCAATCTTTTTAGAATGTTCGCGGTCTGGGCGGTATTGCGGGGTGTTGAACTCCCGGATTGGAAGCAATTGGAGCCCGTACCCGCACGAAAAATAAAGGGCCGGTTCGATGAATTATCCAAAATTAGAAAATTTAGGGAATCGATTCCCGATTGGATGGACGAATTGGGAGAAAAGTCGTTAGGCAGTGCTTTATGGACAAAGGAAATTGCTGCACTAAATGAACAGGCGCAAGTAGTACTTCGTGCCAACACCCTTAAAACTACCAAAGAACAATTACGAAAGGCACTATTGGATGAAGGTATAGTGGCAAATCCCATTCGTGGATATCCAGATGCTTTAAAGCTTGAGGAGCGTGCGAATGTATTCGTTACCGAGGCTTTTAAAAAAGGATTTTTTGAGGTACAAGATGCGAATTCACAATTGGTGGCTGCCTTTTTGGACGCGAAACCAGGACATAGGGTAGTCGATGCATGTGCTGGCGCAGGAGGTAAGACTTTACATCTCGCCGCCCTGATGGAAAATAAGGGACAATTGATCGCCCTTGATATCTATGGCAATAAATTGAAGGAACTAAAACGGCGTGCCAAGAGAAACGGCGCCCACAATATAGAGCCCAGGGAAATAGATTCTACGAAAGTGATAAAAAAATTACACGGCACGGCCGATCGCGTGCTGATTGATGCTCCCTGTACCGGTTTAGGGGTATTGCGTCGGAATCCGGATGCCAAATGGAAATTGGAGTTAGAATTCTTGGAGAAGGTTAAAAAGACCCAACAAGAAATTTTACAGAGCTATAGCAAAATGGTCAAACCGGGGGGAAAACTTGTTTATGCAACTTGTTCAATTCTGCCACAAGAAAACAACGACCGCGTAAAATCTTTCTTGGACTCAGAGGAAGGAGCAGGGTTTAGTTTAAAAGAGGAAAAAAAGATCTATGCTTCCAAAACCGGGTTCGACGGATTTTATATGGCCTTGATGGAAATGGCGTGAACTATAAAAACATTTATTCCAGCAGAGTGATCCAAGTAATCAACAATTGGACCCAAAATCTGTTAACTATTCTCCAAAATTCATTACTCAAAAAGGTGTAAATTTGTGCTTTCTAAAACCTAATACCAACATCGGTATATGATTCACTTTTTCGGGGATGCACTCAGCAAGGTTTTTGCCGTCCAAACGGGCCACGAACTTGCACAGGTAGATAATGACAAACTCACTTGGTTGTTTGGCAACCAACCCAAAATACATACGGCGTCCATCGACGCCTTTTTTGTTGGCCCAAGGGCCGCTATGGTTACCCCATGGAGTACCAATGCCACGGAAATAACCCAAAACATGGGTGTGAAGGGTATAGTACGAATCGAGGAATTTGCAGCGGTATCCAAAGATTTTACTGGGTTTGACCCTATGCTCTCCCAAAAATTCAATGGCCTAGACCAGCAAATTTTTACGATCGATGTTGTACCGGAAGCTATTCTTGAGATCAGTGATATTGCGGCCTACAACCAAAAGCAAGGCCTTGCATTGAACGAAGAAGAAGTAGATTACCTAAATCAATTATCACATAAAATAGGTAGAAAATTGACGGATTCCGAGGTGTTTGGTTTCAGCCAGGTCAATTCGGAGCATTGCCGGCATAAGATCTTCAATGGGACCTTTGTGATCGATGGGCAAGAAATGCCCAGCTCGCTCTTCAAATTGATCAAGAAAACATCACAAGCACATCCGAACGGAATTGTTTCGGCTTATAAAGACAACGTGGCCTTTATAAAAGGTCCCAAAGCAGTTCAATTCGCCCCCAAAAGTGCTGATAAGCCCGATTTTTACACCGAAAAGAGTTTTGATTCCGTGATTTCCTTAAAAGCGGAGACACACAATTTTCCAACTACCGTGGAGCCCTTTAATGGTGCCGCCACGGGCTCAGGTGGAGAGATCAGAGATCGACTGGCTGGCGGCAAAGGTTCTTTGCCCTTGGCGGGAACGGCAGTGTACATGACCGCATATTCTAGATTGGAGAAGAACAGGCCATGGGAAAAAGGGATGCCAGCAAGAGAATGGTTGTACCAAACGCCAATGGATATCCTGATCAAAGCGTCGAATGGTGCCTCTGATTTTGGCAACAAATTTGGACAACCTTTGATCGCTGGGTCTGTATTGACCTTTGAACATAATGAAAATTCGAACGATTCAGGCACCCCTTCACGAAGATTGGGTTACGATAAAGTGATCATGCAAGCGGGTGGAATCGGCTATGGTAAAGCCGACCAGGCGTTGAAAGAAACGCCCCATAAAGGCGATAAAATCGTAATCCTTGGTGGGGACAACTACCGCATCGGTATGGGCGGTGCTGCGGTTTCAAGTGCCGATACTGGAGAATTCAGTAATGCCATCGAATTGAACGCCGTGCAACGGTCTAACCCAGAAATGCAAAAACGGGCCGCGAATGCCATTCGTGGGATGGTCGAAAGTGATCATAATCCAATCGTTTCCATCCATGACCATGGTGCAGGCGGTCACCTTAATTGCCTATCCGAATTGGTGGAGGCCACAGGAGGCAAAATTGACTTGGATAAATTACCTATCGGAGACCCTACCCTTTCTGCCAAGGAAATCATTGGCAATGAATCGCAAGAACGTATGGGATTGGTAATCGGTCAAAAAGATATTTCGTTACTACGACGCATCGCGGACCGGGAGCGTTCCCCCATGTACGAAGTTGGAGACGTGCGGGACGACCATAGGTTTACTTTCCAATCGAGCAGCAAAGGAGACAAACCTATGGATATGGATTTGGCAGACATGTTTGGTAGTGCCCCCAAGACCGTGATGGAAGATAGTACCATCCATAGAAATTATGGAAGTCTTGAATATTCCCTGGAACATTTTCACGATTATTTGGAACAGGTGCTGCAACTGGAAGCCGTGGCCTGTAAAGACTGGCTCACCAACAAGGTGGACCGCTGTGTCGGGGGTAAGGTCGCAAAACAGCAATGTGCAGGACCCTTGCAATTACCGTTAAACAACTGCGGGGTCATGGCGTTCGATTTTAAAGGCAAAGATGGTATTGCCACCAGTGTAGGCCACTCCCCTATCTCAGGTTTGATCGATCCAGCCGCGGGAAGTAAAAACAGTATAGCTGAAGCCCTTACCAATATCATATGGGCCCCTTTGAAAGATGGATTGGCGTCCGTTTCATTGTCCGCCAACTGGATGTGGCCCTGCAAGAATGAAGGGGAAGATGCAAGATTATATACCGCGGTGCAAGCGGTTTCTGATTTTTCCATTGCGCTGGGCATTAATGTACCCACAGGAAAAGACTCCCTTTCCATGAAGCAAAAATACAAGGATGGAGAGGTGATCGCACCAGGCACGGTCATTATTTCTGCAGCTGGGCATTGTGATGATATTACCAAAATCGTGGAGCCCGTTTTACAGAAAAAGGGGGGGGATATTTTTTATATCAACCTTTCCAAAGACCAACATAAATTGGGGGGTTCTTCATTCTCACAAGTGCTCAATACTATCGGAAATGAAGCACCATCAGTCAATGATGCAGCCTATATTAAAATGGTATTTAATTCAATTCAAACTTTAATAAAGGAAGGTCATATTATTGCAGGTCACGATGTTGCGTCTGGCGGACTGATTACAACACTGTTGGAAATGTGCTTTGCGGATAACGATCTAGGAGCGGAGCTTGATCTCTCCGGACTCGGGGAATCTGACAGTATCAAATTATTATTTTCAGAGAACGTGGGCATCGTTTTCCAGGCCAAAGATAACAGCGTTGAAAAGATATTGATGGAGCGTGGCGTCGATGTCAAAAAGATTGGTAAAGTGGTTTCCAAAAGTACCCTGACCCTCAAAAATGGAGGAATGGAATTGGGGCTGAACGTGACATCGCTGCGGGATATTTGGTTCAAGACTTCCTACCTTTTGGATAGGAAACAAACCGCCAATGATCTGGCATTGGACCGAATGAAGCATTATAAGGAACAACCATTGCAGTATTCGTTTCCCGATCATTTTACAGGGATCTTACCAAAACAAGGCCAGTTCCGGCCAAAAGCCGCAATATTACGGGAGAAAGGTAGCAATTCTGAGCGGGAAATGGCCAATGCGATGTACCTCGCAGGTTTTGACGTCAAGGATGTTCATATGACCGACTTGATTACCGGCCGTGAAACTTTGGAAGATATTAAGTTTATTGGCGCAGTAGGGGGATTCTCGAACTCAGACGTTCTGGGTAGTGCCAAAGGCTGGGCTGGCGCTTTTAAATACAACGAGAAAGCCAATATCGCCCTACAAAAGTTCTTTGCCAGACCAGATACACTTTCGGTGGGCATATGTAATGGCTGTCAGTTGTTCATGGAATTGGATCTTATCAATCCAGACCATAAAACGCACGGAAAACTCACCTACAATGATTCCCATAAGCACGAGAGCAACTTTACTTCGGTGAAAATCCAAGAGAATAATTCTGTGATGCTTTCTAGTTTGGCTGGCTGTACTTTAGGCGTGTGGATCTCGCATGGAGAAGGAAAGTTTAGCTTGCCCCATCCTGAAGATAATTACGAAATCGTTGCCAAATATGGGTACAGGTCCTATCCAGCCAATCCCAATGGAAGTGACTATAACACCGCCATGCTTTGCGATAAAGCAGGGCGTCATTTGGTCACCATGCCCCATATCGAGCGCTCAACCTTCCCCTGGAACTGGGCATATTACCCTGCCGAGCGAAAAGATGCGGTTTCACCATGGCTTGAGGCATTCGTGAATGCAAGAAAATGGATAGACCAACACAAACGCTGAATTACTTTTGTAAAAATATAGTGTTAAACGGAAGTTGTACTTAATCTCTTTAAACCATGAACAGATTCAATAACTTAATCATTAGCTTTTCAATATCATTAATTTTCATCTCATGTGGCAGTTCCAAATCGTATATAAAAGATAACAAGAATTACGGTTCTTCAGGAATTGATCAGAGTAAGACAAATTTATTGACAGATATTATACCTCTATATGAAGATGGGGACGTAAATGCAGTTATTGAAATTCCTACAGGGACCTTGGAGAAATGGGAACTAAATAAATTAAGTGGTCAAGTTGAATGGGAATTGGTTAATAACGTACCAAGAATTGTAAATTATTTAGGTTATCCGGGCAACTATGGAATGATTCCAAGGACATTGCTTTCAAAAGAACATGGAGGGGATGGCGATCCCCTTGACATTATTGTTCTAGGCCCCCCGGTGGAAAGGGGCAGTCTTTTAAAGTGCAAGATTATAGGTGTTCTTTATCTAATCGATAGAGGCGAGCAGGATCACAAGTTGGTTGCGGTTTCTACTAATTCACCGTTATATGACGTGAATAGTATGCATGATTTAAACAAGAGTTACATTGGAATATCTGAAATTCTACAGCTGTGGTTTACCAATTATAAAGGTCCGGGAAAAATGGAGTCGCAAGGATATGGGGATAAAAAAAATGCCGATGATATTCTCAAAGCTGCGCTAAACGAATACCACATAAGTAATACTACCCACAACAAAAAATAAACGCTATTAAAACAGGTGATTATTAAAACCGTTTGGTATCAAATTCAACTTAGCAAATACCAAGCTGGAATACCCTTGCTATTTGCTGATGCCTGACATATCCTCAACCAATAAAGGGGCATTTTATCAAACTCATTTTAAAATACCATATACTTTGCCTATTTTGCAATAACCTTATAGAACCCTGGTATGCAAAGTATCACCCGCCTTTTTGATTTTCCCCATTACCAATTGGAAAAGTACAATTTAAAAGAGTCACTCGTGACCAAATACGATGGCAAGTGGGTGGCGACTTCCACCCAGGAATATATTGAAAAAGCCAATACCATCAGCCGTGCCTTATTGCGATTGGGGGTAAAGCCCAATGACAAAATTGCATTGATTTCAATGACCAACCGTACCGAATGGAACATCATGGACATCGGAATTCTCCAACTGGGGGCCCAAAACGTTCCTATTTACCCTACAATTTCCCAGGAAGATTATGCCTATGTACTCAACCATTCCGAATCGATATATTGCTTTGTGTCCTGTCAGGAAGTCTATGAAAAAGTGAAGGCAGTACAAAGTCAGGTCCCCACCCTCAAAGAAATCTATTCTTTCGATAGTCTCTCGGACTGCAAAAATTGGATCGAAGTTTTGGAAATGGGTGCGGACAAGTCAAATCAAGAAGCGGTAGAAAAACTAAAAGCGGCAGTAAAACCAGAGCAATTGGCTACCTTGATCTATACGTCAGGCACCACCGGACAACCAAAAGGGGTGATGTTATCCCATAATAATGTCGTGAGCAATGTGTTGGAAAGTGCCAAAAGATTGGCTATCGATTACGGCCAATCGAAGTGTTTGAGTTTCTTGCCGGTATGCCATATTTATGAAAGAATGATGATCTATCTCTATCAATATGCGGGCGTAACCGTATATTTTGCTGAATCAATGGAAAAGATAAGTGACAACTTAAAAGAAACCAAACCCAACGTAATGACCGCAGTTCCACGCCTTTTAGAGAAAGTGTACGACAAGATCATCACAAAAGGCTCCGAACTAAGCGGCATCAAAAAGAAATTATTTTTTTGGGCCGTCAATGTAGGTCTGAAATATGAACCTTACGGTGAAAATGGTTGGTGGTATGAGCAAAAACTGGCCCTCGCACGTAAGCTGATTTTCAGCAAATGGAAGGAGGGCCTTGGCGGTAATCTAAGCCTGATATCCTCTGGAAGTGCCGCCCTACAACCGCGATTGGCACGTATATTCAATGCGGCCGAAATGGGCGTGATGGAGGGATACGGACTTACCGAAACCTCTCCCGTACTTTCGGTCAACGACATGCGAAATGGGGGTTTCAGGATTGGTACTGTAGGCAAGTTACTAGATCGCACGGAAATCAAAATTGCAGATGACGGCGAGATTTGCGCCAAAGGGCCCCAGGTGATGATGGGATATTATAAAGACCCTGAAAAAACTGCCGAGGTGATGATTGATGGTTATTTTCACACTGGTGATATTGGCGAATTGGA
This sequence comes from Flavobacteriaceae bacterium, assembly GCA_037969055.1. Lineage (GTDB taxonomy): Bacteria > Bacteroidota > Bacteroidia > Flavobacteriales > Flavobacteriaceae > Pelagihabitans. The sequence goes on from JBBKWR010000408.1 coordinate 12,137, forward strand.
TGCAGATGGATTCTTGAAGATCACCGATCGAAAAAAGGAAATGTTCAAGACCTCAGGCGGTAAATACGTGGCGCCCCAATTAATTGAAAATCGGTTCAAACAATCGCGTTTTATAGAACAGATCATGGTGGTGGGCGAAGGTGAAAAAATGCC
>JBBKWR010000409.1:0-3347 GCA_037969055.1 Flavobacteriaceae bacterium
CGACTCCCGTCAATGAAGTATTCCCGTCATTGGTCACAACTATATCGTAACCGATATCACCTGGTGCCGTAACCGGGTCTTGCCCACTGGTCTGCGTCTTGGCGATCGTCAGGCTAGGTGTCTGGGTGATCGGTGTCGTTTCGGTATCCTCTTCAGGTGTTGGCAACTCCGTGGTTACCACACTGGCCGTATTGACCAAGGTCGTTCCCGCATCGATATCATCCTGCGTTACGGTATAACTTATCGTATAGGTAAAGGTCTCGCCGATGGATAGGATATTGTCAGCGGTGCCACTCTCCACAGCTGCACTGACCGTGCCTGCCGTGCCGTCCGGCAACAGATCGCTTACAACGACTCCCGTCAATGAAGTATTCCCGTCATTGGTCACAACTATATCGTAACCGATATCACCTGGTGCCGTAACCGGGTCTTGCCCACTGGTCTGTGTCTTGGCGATCGTCAGGCTAGGATCTTGATCGAACACATTAGTATACTCAACCACCCAATTTTCTCCATTAGCTACAGTGATAGTTGCAGTTCTTGTAGGTACATCGGTAGTCCCGATATCGCCAAGGGTTGTATCTTCTGCACCGTTTTCGACAGCTGTTATGCCAGTTAGCGACCACCCTGGCGTAATATTTTCCGTGATAATATATTCACCTTCAATCAGACCAAAGAATATCGCTTGATTTGAGGTGCCATTGTTTGCATCCCCATCATCATCCAAGGTAAAAGTTGGTGTTATGTTAGCACCACTTGGACCAGTTATGGTAAATCCAAAATCTTGGGCATCATCGTCTTGAGCATCTTTAACAATGGTAATTTGGCCCTGGGCAACGATTGCATTAGGGTTGATATTTAAGTTGGTGAGATCACCTGAGACTGTAGGATTTAGATCAACAACCATCTGTGGTGAAGCCCCCGGAAAATCCGCTGCGCCATTTTCAAAACCATAATCTATCTGGCTAGCTAAATGTCCACCCCAGGCAATACCAACGCTTAGAAACTCATTAGTTGCACCAGTATTATTTGAAGGTGTGAATGTAATTCGTAGTTTCCTGTCTTCTTGATTTGCATTTACATTATCAACTATATATGAACTAAATGTTACTAAAGCTGGATTAATGTTATAAAGTGTAAAATCACCTGCTGTATGAGCCACAGTTGGTGGATTAGGCGACACGTCTCCATTGTCGTTCGGAATAGGTACAGTTGTTATGTATGAACCCAAGAAACCCGCCGTTAGACCAGAACCTGGCCCGAATGGAGGTGAAGTAGATTCAGTGGCATTATAAGAGGTTAAATAATCAAAGAATAAATTTTCAGGTTCCGCCGTCCCACCGGCATACGCCCAGTCCAATTCAACGGTATAAAAAACACCTTCCTGCAATTGAGGTGCGGGATTTCCTGTTTTTATGGTCCAACGAAAGGGAATAACCTCGCCTTCAGCATAGATAGAATTTGCCTGTTGTATAGTAGTCCCTTGATTCCATACATTCGATGTGTTATTCCGCCATGCATAGAGATCTTGACCTCCATCTGTAAAATGAGCAGTGGCTGTATTATAATCGGGAGCTTCACCAGTAGCCGTCAATGTAAAACTTGAACCGTAATCATGTGCCTCAAAATCGTAGATAACCACATTTGTAAAATTCCCATCGCCATCTGCGGAGATAGTGGTCACTACATCTGCATGATAAACAGGTTCTTCATGAACATTGAGTATAATTTCCTCGTTTGCTGCCCACCCAGTACCGGAGGCATAAGCAGTTTCACCTGGCAAATAATCCAATTTGTCCGTAGTAACTGTTTGTGCTATAGATGAAAACGGCAAAGCCAATAGAAATAGCAACAGCAGCCCTAACTTTGGGTTTCCAAAACTATTTTTTGGTGAAATTTTGTCAATCGTGGCTCTCAAAGAATTGGCCACTACATTAAATTGTGGGAACGTAAAAACATTCATACGCGGTGTTTTTGGTTAGTGAATAACCAAAGCACCCTCTAAAGGGAAAGCAGGCGTTGAACTTTGTTAGATATGAGGCGTATATCCAATCGGTAATAAAATGAAATATTAAATATTAAACAGTCGGTATTACAGCCATGGTAGGTTGCCATGATAAGTAAGATGACATAGAAATTGCAATACTAAAAGGGGAAAATCGGAGGATAAAGATATTAACAAAATGTTAAAATAATGTTGTGTAAATGATATTATTTTAACATAATTAGGGCAATATACTCATTTATTCGATAAAAGGTAGGGTTATATCGATGAAATACACTGCAAATAATTAATTAAAGAAAATACTACTTTTTTGTAAGAAATTATCTTTACAACCTAAGTAATATACCGTTTTCTTTATAGTTTTTTTCTGGGGATTGCCTGCGTTATCCGCTATTGCATATTCTTTAGGAAGATAAATTTCCATTTCGGCCACGAGTTATCGAAATGGGGGGATAGCGAAGGCGAGATCTATTTATTGCTAATCCCGTACGAAAACCAAATCAAACTTGACCGTAACCGATTCGCCCACTACAATTTGTCCGAACATGGCCGTCGGCGGCTCCATACCATAGTCTTTCAAAAGGATATCCTGCGTTCCCGAAATGCTTATTTTATCGTTCGCACGCACAAGTGCGCTTTCGATTCGCAACTCTTGTTCGACACCCGCAATGACCAGCATCCCGAGAAGAGCGCCTTTTGGTGCACCCTCTTTGAACGTAAAATGGATACTAGGATTTTCTTCTGCCTTAAGTGCCGCATACATCTTATTGTCCATCGTAGGCCCTCGTTCACTTTTTATCGCTGCAACAGGGACTTCGATTTTTAAAGCGCTGATCACCGCATCGGTAGTGGTAAGGCTTCCTAAAATTGAATCGGTGGCCACTTCCCAATCGTGAACGGTAGACGTGCCGGCAATGGTCATAACACTCTCAGCAGAAAGCGTATAGGATTCTTGGGCCGTTACCAGCCAACTACAGCAAACAAACACTACCGGAAAACATCTTTTTACCACTTCGATCATAAAACAGTATTTAGCGTTAGAATTTTATTAGTGGGGCTTACATGACCAGTGTACCTCATCCCGAAACCTTAGCGTCCCTAGAGAATGGTCTACCCCAGTTATTCATCCAAAACCGTTTGCCAAAACTTTATTTGTGCCTCGGCAGTGGGTTGCCTCGCTGGACGTACCAATCGAAACCCGACAAAATTCGCATCGGTAAACCACCAAAAACTTTTAGGGATTTGCGGATCCCGTTTTTGCAATTTTAGCGTAGAGGCCCTTCTTGCCGCGGAACGCAAGTCATTGGCATCATCGTCCCAAGAACCACCGCGTATCACTCTT
>JBBKWR010000410.1:0-11556 GCA_037969055.1 Flavobacteriaceae bacterium
TAATGGGAATGTTATTATCTGCGCCACTATGTTGCTGTGTTTACGACCTTATGACAGTGTGCTCAACCAGCAACTACCCCATTTACTTTTGGATGCGCCTAAAAAATAAAAAAAGCCCCGACGCTATGGACGGGGCTCATGTCTTAAAAAATTAAGTAGTATATATTAAATTACTTTAACGTTTACTGCATTTAATCCTTTTTTTCCATCTTGTAGATCGAATTCAACGTCATCGCCTTCACGAATTTCGTCAATCAAACCTGATACGTGTACAAAGTGGTCTTTGTCCACTCCTTCTTCTGTGATGAAACCAAATCCTTTGGCATCGTTGAAGAACTTTACTGTTCCTTTGCTCATTCTTAAAATTTATTATTAATATTTAATGTTTTGCAAAGATAGTGCCAATAACAACACGATATCGTTTTTAAGCCAATTACCTGTGATTAATAAATGGATCAGGGGGTTACGGGCAGGTAATTTTTCATTTTTATTGCTGTTTTTCGGATTTTGAATCGAATTTGAAGCTTTACGATGCCCTCCAAAGGCATATTTCGGGAATTATTTTTTTGATGTATAGTCCTAAAACATTTTTACTTCTCACCTCCAGTGTCTAATGGCCTTTACTAATTATGAACTCCACCCTTCGGTTTTGTTTTCGACCATCCTCGGAGTGGTTATTGGTAATCGGTTTTGTACTGCCGTGACCATGCCATACAATGCGGTCTTTTATGATCCCTAACCCTAACAGGTAGTTGGCGACCGCCTCCGCCCTTTTTGCTGATAATTGCTGGTTATAGGGTTCAGTGCCTATGGCATCGGTATGACCGTTGATCGTGATTTTCAAATTGGCATTTGATTTAAGATGATCGTACAATTTTAGCAACTCTTCCCGGGAAGATTCCAACAAGACGGACCGATCGAATCCGAAAAGGACATTTTTAAAGGTATAGCTTTTGTCCAATTCGATATTCTTGGTTTCTTTTCCTTCGGCGACGGCAACCAGTTCGCTCCGATTGCTAGGTGGGTCGTCCATGAAGACCGATATCATGTCCACATAATAATAGGCACCTTCCCTGGCATTTTTTTTGGTTTGGAACAATCGGGTGCGCGCATTGTTTTTAAAGTTTCCCAAGGTTAAATATTTTTCATCGCCCTTCGCTTCAAATTGGGTATGTACCAAGATCCAATCTTTGGTGTCTGCATAGAAATTGCTATAACCGATTTCCATAAAATTATAGCTATTATCAGTTTGTTCGTACCAATGCTTTTTGGAAAGATCTTTTTGGGTATTGACCGCAATTTTATCTTTGGAAAACAACACGCCAAATTCTTTAATCGCAGAGTCTGATCGTTCTGCAAGGCTAACATAAAATGATACTTCATAGTTCTTTCCCTTGATCAACCTATCGCTCAATTCGGCCTGCAGGTATTCCCGATAATGGTCGGGGGCGTATACATACATCCCAGCATATCCGGCCCCAAAATCTGCGGGCTGCCTGCCCTTAAAATTTTCAGGAGTGCCCATAATCTTACTACAGGCGTTGAAATAATCAGTTGAACCATCAGTTGGGGTGGACCATGAGACGACATTATCGTCAAAATTTCCCAATCGCTCCGGACAGGTAGTAAACTCTTCCAAACTTGGGTTAATTACCAAATTTTGGGAATGGCCCATATACATAAAGACCATATAGAGCAATAAAAAGATATATTTTAATTGGAGGGCCAAGACGTTTTAGAATTTTTTACTGACACTAAATTAGGAAATTGAGCTCCAATCTATAATGCTTATCCGATATTCCGCCCAATTATTGGTTGTTGGGGAAGTTCAATTGTCGTCTTCAAAGAGTGTTTCGGCCATACTTTCCTTTGATTCGAAAGCGCTATTACTGATCGTAAATTCCGCTTTTCCACTTTTTAGATCACTTTTTGGCGAAGAATTCCCAACCAATCCATTATTAGTGCCAGTTCGTAGCCAATGGATCCTTTCTGTGGGTAAACCCAGGGAAACAATATATCGGGCCACCGCCCTGGCCCTTTCTAAGGGCAACGCGTCAACTTCCTGAGGTGAAGTATCTGCATGGGCACGGACCGAGACGAACAATGTACTATCATTTTTTATTTCGCTATACAATCGATCGATTTCGTTTTTCGAACGTTCGGACAGCGAGGATGAGCCCGGCTCGAAAATCACATCTTCCAAGGTAAACGGATCTATGAAAGGTTGACTATTATAAGCATATCCATCAAATAGTTCAACCACTGAAAGTCCTTCAAAATAATAGGAAGCACTTTCCAGTTTGCCTTCCGTAGTTTGTATTTGGGCGTGTAGGTCATCCCTAAAATTACCTAGCGTCAAATAATTTTCATTTCCCTTTGAAATGATGGTAGTGGATACCTGTGTCCAACCTGATTTGTTCGTATAGTATCGCCAATGCCTTATTTCTGAAAAGTTATGTGCATCGTCATATTTTAGATGCTCATATCTTTTCAAATATTGGCCGAACTGTTGCATCTTATTATTTTCGGTAAAAAGAACCCCAATATCCCTGATTCCCAAACTGGAATCCTCAGCTAGCCGGATATTGAAGCTTACCCTATATTTGTTGTTTTTCTGTAAGGGCCGATCAAGTTCGACAATCATGAACTCCCTGTAATTATTAGGTGCACAGAGCGTAATCTTTTGGCTATGTAGCCCGGGCTCCGATGCTGGTCCATCGCTATTGGTTCCGATACGATTTCGAATTATACTGGCCTTTATGGATGCATCTTTCATCAATTTCTTATAGGAAAGACCATGTTCATCCACCACCAATACCCTTTGGGATTTCCCCCTTGATTTCGAATCCGTTTTGTGCAAAAGATTCTGTGCGGTTATGTGAAAGGAACATACCAAGAAAGGCAACATAAAAACTAAGAAACGTCCTCGCCGCATATGTCTAATTGAAGTTTTTTCTTACTTATATAAACTTAATAACGTACTTATTCCGCCCTTAGTATGATTAAAGCAATGAAAATAACGCGGGAAAACCATAAAAACACAGGCGCGCCACTTATTAATTCCAATTTTGGTTCTTAGCATGTTGCCCAGAAACATAAGTATAGGGACTGCAAAATTTTAATAAATTGCACTATAAATAATTGCAAAGAAGAGCTGAGCCTGTCCCCCTGCGATAAAGTGCTACTAAAAATCAAATTTATAGGTAGCACCCCCTAAAATCTGAAGACCCTGCACGGGATAGTGCGCCCAACGTTCGTAATTGTTGTTCGCAATATTAGATGACCGGACAAAAATGGAGAGCTGGTTGCTCAATCGATAGCCGATATGTGCGTTCGCGTCAAAATAGCTGTCCAGCGTCAATAGGGTTGCCGGGAACTCCGATGGGATTCCGGTAGCGGTAGCGGTTGTGGCCACATCCTCCCTTTCCCCTACATAAAATAGATTGGCCCCTAAGTACCATTTTTCTCCGATTTGATAATCCAGAAACAACGAGCCCTTAATTTTTGGAAGGTTCCAGGCCGGATTGTCTGTTTCTGTGTTATAACTATAAAATTCCGCATTCACCCCAAGGGTAAAGTTGCGGTTTACATCCACGTTGAGTTCGCCGAAAAGTCCTAAGGTCTTAAGATCGTCATAGAAAACATCGAACGAATTGCCATAATAATAACCCTTCTCATCATTTCTAAAGTCGTTTTGAGGATTCAATATAAACAAGGGCCTTCTGTTTTCTGCGGTATAAGATCCCTTAAAATTATAACTTAAATTGGGTAATAATTGGCCCCTTAGCCCTAGGTAGGCATCATATTGCTTATCGGTAGGTAATATCGACAACGTAGGTGATACATATGGGTTGTCCTCAACATAACCATAATAAGAGTTCTGTTTCAATTCCCCTTCAACACCTGCATAGGCAATAGCAAACTGATCTAATAATCGATAAGAGGCAGATACCGCTGGGTAAATATAAAAATTACTGTCGCTGGTTTCCCCGTCCAGTCCATATACTATATTAACCCCTAGGTTCAATGAGAGATCATCACGTAGCATGGTCAGGCTTGGATTAATGCCCACTTGTAGATTGCTATATTTGATTCCCGTATCATTGGTCGCCATATTGAGTGGGGCATTCTTAAAGCTGCCGTTCACATAATCAGCCTTTAATTTGATGCCAAAAGATTCATCCCCCACGGGAAAATCGAAAGCGGGTTTGAATACCACCCGATTCTCTCCGGATTTCACGGCATCCCAAAATCTCCTATACTTCAGATCGGCTCCTGTAAAATAAGCATCTTCAAGGTTTACATGTACCCCGGCTTCACCCATAAAATAATTTTGTCTTTCTTCAATACCGTCAACTGTGGTTTGATCATAAACACCATTGGGAATGCCGTACCAGTTGTACATTTGATGTTGTGCCCCTATATCCGCACCCCAATCAAAATCGCTATCTCGCCTCGAATAATTCGCATCCAATTTTGAATTGGAAAAGTAATTGTCCAACAAAATGCCCTCTATATCACCCTTTGAAGAATTGTGATCCAATCCCAAGGTAAATCCTGACTCTCGGTCTATGGTCCTACTGGTATAGAACTTGGCCATTAAGTTAGCAGGATTACCGCCACCTGCCGAAGCATATGAATTAAAAAGTTCAGGAGGCGGAATCTTTTTCACGGTTGAAGCCTTTCCCTTCGCGGGACTAAACGTTGAAGCCACGGGAACGGAGTATATACTGTATTCTATTTTCTTTTTCTGAAGGACGATGGAATCATTAAGCGTCGGGAGCGTTTTGATCTTGAAGGCATCGGATATCGTTGGGGAATAGGCTTTGGTAACCGTTACGGTCTGGGTTCCCAAATCTTTTTCGTCCTGTGCGAAAGTAACTTGTACCATACCTAGGAGGACAAGGATACTAATTTTAAGGTGTTTCTGCATAAAGTGTTCTTTTGTTCCGATAGTTATCGGGCATAGTTTAATTTCCAGGATCAACCGATGAATTACTCTTCGCTTCCTTCGCCTTGATGATTGACAATTCCCCTTTGGCTTCAGCAACTAGCTCGGGATATTGTTTAAAATTGACGATCACATTATCCAAAATGTAGGTAGCCTGGTATGCATCCCCTAAGGCGTAGAAGTTCTTTGCCATGATGATCAGGCCTTTGCCGCCCCATTCCTTATAGGCAGCAAAATCCCTTGCCAATTTTTGTGCAGCGGCGTTCGAGGCCTCATTGGCTCCCGATTTGTGCTTAAAATAAGCATCATAATACAGTGCTTCAGCAGCAGTCTCCCCAGTGGCTATTTTCAGTACGTCGGCATACGCCCTTTCTGCTTTTAACTCGTCATTCGTTGCAATGGCAGAGCGGGCAATCATGATATGGGCATCGCTTTTGATCCTGTTATCGATGCTCGATGTGGCCAACACTTTATCGGCATAGGCCAAGGTTTGGGAATAATTCTTTTTCTGGTAATATCCCTTCATTAAATTGGACTGCGCAAATACGCGGTTTTGAGGAATATCGGCCTGGGTTTCCAGGCGCTCCAAATAAGGAATTGCCGAACTGTAATCGTCGTTTCCGATATAAATTTCGCAAGCCCTTGTAAGAGCCTGTTCGGCATATTCACTACTACTTTTGTCGGCCACATATTTATAAAATGGCAATGCCTCATCTTTTTGATTTTTACCAAAATAAAGCTGTGCAAGATTAAAATTGGCCTTTATGGCATGCTGTCCGTTGGGAAACTGTCGAATGTAATTTTCGTAACCTTTGATGGCCGCATCTTTTTTTCCTTCCAAATTTTGTTTATCGGCCGATTCGAACGTAGCATTGTCAAGTTCAGAGTCGGTCACCTCAACAAAATCAAGATCTTTCACCCAAGCCGCATATTCATCGACCCGGCCCATGTCCACATAAATCAACTTGGCCGTAGCAACCGCTTGGATAGCCTCTTGGGTATTGGGATATTCCCTTACCACCGATTTGAATTTACCCAGTGCCTGTTCGTTTCGGCTGGCATTATAATGTACCAATCCCTGCCTCATTAAAGTTTGGGGGACAAGTCCACTGCTTGGGTTTTCCTTGAGCAAACGATCATAATTCTGTAGCCCCATTTGTTCGCGTCCAGCAGCGATGTAAGTGTTGCCCAATTCAAATAGGGCATCATCTTTTAAGGAGGAATTGGGGTAGGCAGACACGAATCGGTCCAATTCCTCGATCTTCGTATCGCGACGATCTACAAATCCATAGCTCATTGCTTTTTGATAGGCCGCATAATCTTTCTGTGGGCCGGACAAAGACAATGCTTTGTTATAGGTCTCTATGGCCGGCCAATATTTGCTGGTCACAAAATAACAGTCGCCCAATCGCAGGTACCCATCATATAATTTCTGGGTGTCGTTGGTGCCGGAACCTGTAAAATTATTGAAGTGTGTAATGGCTTTCCCATAATCGCGCAATTTAAAGTAGGTATAGGCCAAATTGTAATCTAGTTCTTTATATTCGTCGGTAGATCGTGCTGCGGGATTTTGCTGGAATTGGGTAAAATTCGCCAAAGCAATGTCAAATCTGTTCAGTAAATATTCCGATTCCCCTTTCCAATAACTGGCCCTAGCTTTAAATAGTGCATCCTCGGCACTGTCCAGGGATTTTTGAAAAACCTGGGCAGCTCCTGCATAATCATTATCCATAAATAATTCTACGCCCCTATAAAAGGCCACTTTTTGATAGGTTGTCTTGCTGGCATAACTACGGTTCTTTTCCAAGAGTTCCATCGCGCCTACAAAATTCTTGGAAGTAATGTAAGAATCCACCAAGAGTGCCTGCATTTCCTGGGCATATTTATCGTTCGGATATTTTTCCAGATAGTTCGATATCACCTGTGGAACAGGCTCATAGGCATTACCAATCTCATAGCTCAAGCGGGCATAGTTCAGATAGGAATCTTTTTGGATCTCGGCAGAAAATTCCATTTGGGAAGCGTTTCGGAATGCGTTCAAGGCCTCCTGTTTCTTGTCTAACTTCAAATAACATTCTGCAAGGTGGTAATAGGCATTTTGTGAAACACTGTTGGTACCCCCAATAATTTTATTGAATTGTTGGATGGCATTGGCAAAGTCGCCCTGTTTGTAATAACAATATCCTAATAGGTAATAATCTGTATTGTTCCATTTGCCATTTTTACCAGTATATTGTTCCAAATACACAATTGCATTTGCATATTGGCCTAGATTAAAATAGCTCTCCCCTATTATTTTATTCAACTCAGATTTTTCGGTCCTATCAGATTTTGGAATCTGCTGTTTGGCAAGGGCTATGGCTTCTTCAAATTTGCCTAATTTAAAGTTCATGTCGGCCTGGTAGTAACTCAACTTTTCTTCCAAAACTTCAGGGTCAGTTATTTCGTCGAAACGCTGATTGGCCCCTTTATAATCGTCTTGTTGGTAAGCGATATATCCCAAATAATATTTCGCTTGAGAGCCGTATACAGGGGAATCGGTTACTTTTTCAAGATAGCGCTGCGCCTCTTTTTGCTTGCTGGATGAAAATAAGGAATAACCATAATTGAAGTTGAATTTGTCCATTTCCTTTCGGGACAGTGCTTTCTGGTCTACCTTGTTATACCATTTTAGGGCATAGGGATATTTACCAGTGTCAAAATAATATTCCGCGACATCGGCGTAGGCAGAATTGCGTTTGGTGGATGTGGGGTACTTTTCGACAAAATCCTCCATGAGGTTGTCTGCCCCCAATTGGTTCAGGCGAACCGCGGCATTGGCCTCGTAGTAAGCGCTATTCGCCCTTATTTCCAGATTTTCAGTGCTGCCCTTTACTTTGGCAAAGATGGTTTGGGCCGCTTGGTACTGTTCATTGTTGTACAGCGCAAGGGCATCTTGATAGTCTTTATCTTCGTGGGTGTAAATTTTGGTCTCTTGGGAATTCCCAATGAAAACCATTCCTATAAGTAAGGGAAGTAAAGCGGTAATATTTTTCAACATAGCGTTCTCTAACTAGTTATCAATGCTTATAACGGCAAATATTGTTCCGAAGTATATTTTACCCTGCCAAAGGAAAAGATTTTTAGAAATTCATGTGGGCTTATCCTTTGGAACTTATTACTTTTATATCAACAATTAAACTATGTCCGAAACGATATTGGAGTTAAAGCAAGCAGCAATTTTCCAGAAGGAAAGCTTGGTACTGAACGATGTGACCTTAGAAATTAAAAAAGGGGAATTTGTATATCTGATCGGAAAGACGGGGAGTGGAAAAAGCAGTTTTATGAAAACGCTTTATGGGGATATTCCCCTGCAGCAAGGTGCTGGGAGTATCGTTAAATTTGACCTCAAAACCCTCAAAGAAAAAGATATTCCATTTCTCCGCAGAAAACTGGGCATCGTTTTTCAGGATTTTAAGCTGCTCCCCGACCGCAATATTAATAATAACCTGCTATTCGTTCTTCGCGCCACGGGTTGGAAAGATCAAAATAAGATGAACGCCCAGATCGAAAATGTACTCGACAAGGTGGGCATGAAGACCAAAGGCTTCAAATTTCCGCATGAACTTTCAGGCGGGGAACAGCAACGCATTGCAATTGCAAGGGCCCTGTTGAACGAAGCTGAATTGATTTTGGCCGACGAACCTACCGGGAACCTAGACCCCCAAACCAGTGTGGAGGTTATGAGGGTCTTACAGGACATCAATAAAACAGGGCGTACCATTTTAATGGCAACGCACGATTATGCGCTGATCTTAAAATTTCCATCCAAAACCTTAAAATGTGACGGGGGTAAGGTTTTTGAGGTGGTACAAAGAGCGGTATGATGCGTTAAGTAACTACCCGATATCATTTAAATTAGAACTTCTTTGCTTTCCTTGCGTTTCCACCTGATCAATCTACCTGTTCCAAGCTGTTACGCCCCGTAATAGGATTATTCCCAATGTCGAAAAGCGCAAATTTTAACACTTAAAATGTCAAATTTCGCACCTTGGGTTGAAATTGTTGTACTTATCAATTAGTGGACCTCTCAAATAATTAACAATTATTCGATCCTCTTATATAATATTTTTGTGCTTTCAATAGTTACTATTAAAACCATACAACAAAACTTGATGAGACATCAAAATTTCTTCGCCATCCTTCTCCTTACTATTACGTTCGCGAGGGCCCAAAATGATTTACCGCTGAAAACGGATGACGCCAATATAAAGCCATTACGGACTTTACTGGATAGTGCCATGCAGGCTAAATTTGAACGGGAACTAAATTCACATCCGCAGTGGAAACAATTGATTGCCGAGAAGAAAATGGCCGTTGGTATTGTGGACTTGAGTGATCCCGACTACCCACGTTTTGCGCGTGTAAACGGTAATTATATGATGTATGCCGCCAGCCTACCAAAAATCGCCATATTATTAGCGGCTATGGATGCCTTGGAAAAGGGGGAATTGAAGGAAACTCCTGCCATTCGCAAAGACATGCGATTGATGATCAGCAAATCAGACAACCAGGCGGCGACCAGGATGATCGATAGGGTGGGTTATGACAAGCTGGAGTCGGTAATGACCGATCCCAAGTATGATTTTTATGACGAAGAACATGGCGGTGGACTTTGGGTCGGAAAACGATATGGTGGTGGGGGCAATACGCATCGTGAGCCTTTGAAAAATTTGAGCCATGCCGCTACGGTCACCCAAGTATGCCGTTATTATTATTTATTGGCGAATGGGAAATTGGTGAACGAAAAAAGGTCCAATCAAATGTTGGCCATCCTGGAAAATCCTGAACTGCACCATAAATTTGTAAATACCTTGGACCAAGTTGCGCCCAACGCAAGATTGTTCCGCAAATCTGGTTCCTGGAAATCATTCCATTCCGATTCCATATTGGTATGGGGCAAAAGTGAAGAAAGACGTTATATTGTTGTGGCCCTCGTCGACGACCCGAATGGCGAACAAATTATTAGGGATTTGATCAAACCAGTGGAAAAGGTTTTGAAAAAGGGCATACCTTTGGCTACTAAATAGCTAATAGTGCCCGATTGCCCATGCTTCGAAAATTAATAACTAAAGTATTCGACATACGCGAGGGAGAATTCAAGGTTTCATTTTGGATGCTTTCCTATATTTTCCTGATTATCGCTGTATTGCTGATCATCAAGCCTTCGGTCAATGCGCTCTTCCTATCCGAATTGGGTGTCGAGCAACTTCCGTTCGCCTTTCTATTGGTAGCCATTACTGCTATAATAAGCTCTTTTTTCTATTCCAAGGCATTAGCCAAAGTACCCCTTAATAAAATTATCGAGACGACACTAGTGCTGTCGATCACCCTTCTTATTGGCTTGGGGATTCTCCTCAAATTAAATATTGTGAGTGGATGGCTCTTGTACTTCTTTTATGTGGGCGTTGCCATTTATGCGGTATTGTCGGCATCGCAATTTTGGGTTTTGGCCAACTTGGTGTACAATGTTAGGGAGGCAAAGCGGGTATTCGGATTCATTGGGTCGGGTGCCATCTTGGGCGGTATTTTTGGAGGATATCTGACCTCGATTTTGGCCCCGTTGATAGGTAATGAGAACCTCATTTTTATTGCGGCAGTGTTGCTTATCGGATGCATTCCTCTGTTGCGTAAAATATGGAAAGCACGGGTAAGCAAGCTAGGGAAGTTCAAAGAGCAAAAAAGAACCCATAACATTTCCGAGCGCCCATGGCGCCTTATCTTACAATCGAAGCATCTCACCTACATCTCATGTATCGTGGCAGTGAGCGTTCTGGTCGCAAAGCTGGTCGATTATTTGTTCAGCGATTTTGCGGCCGCTTCTATTCCCGATCCCGACGAATTGACATCATTTTTTGCTTTCTGGTTTTCGACCTTCAATCTATTATCGCTCGTTATACAACTATTTTTCACCCATCGTATCGTGGGTATTTGGGGCGTTGGATTCTCATTATTATTATTGCCGGTCGGTATCTTTTTCGGAAGCGTTTTCTTTTTTATTATGCCCGAGCTATCAGCAGTTGTGGTAGTGAAGGCGATGGATGGCGTTCTCAAACAATCGGTGCATAAGAGCGCTTCGGAGCTGTTGGCATTACCCCTGCCCTTCGAGCTGAAAAATAGGACAAAATCGTTTATTGATGTGGTGGTGGACAGTATTGCTACGGGTCTCGCCGGTTTTCTTTTAATATTTGTGGTCCGGGGCTTGGAACTCCCTTCAACCTATATTGGTGTACTTATTATTTTGTTGGTAGGATTATGGATCTTTTTTATCAGTAAGGTTCGCAAAGAATATTATCGCACGTTCAGGAGCAATTTAGAATTGCTTACGGATCGTGTTGATAAAGCGGACAAGCCCGTCGCCAAAAAGGCATCGGTTGTACAGGGTATGCGCAATGTATTTAATAATGGTTCCGAAGATCAGATCTATTTTATGTTGGGAAAATTGATGGAAATCAATGATAAAAGATTTGAGAAGGATGTTACACAATTGTTATCGCATCCCTCCACCAAAATTAAAACGGCAGCCATCCAAAACCTCTACTATCTGAATAGCAATTCGATGGTCG
>JBBKWR010000411.1:0-12438 GCA_037969055.1 Flavobacteriaceae bacterium
GCCTTTGTACTGCTTCTGCCGATGACTGTCGGGGTCGCAATGACGTAGTTGTTACTGGCTTAGCTCTGCAAAATACTGATAGAAATAAGGAATGGTCTCAATGCCCTTTAAATAGTTCCAAATCCCAAAATGTTCATTGGGGGAGTGGATGGCGTCGCTGTCAAGTCCGAAGCCCATAAGGATGGTCTTGCTCCCCAATTCTTTTTCGAAGAGCGCCACAATTGGAATGCTTCCCCCACTTCTTTGGGGGATGGGTTTTTTACCAAAAGTGGTCTCATAGGCCTTGGCTGCCGCGCGATAGCCAATACTGTCGATGGGCGTGACATAGCCCTGCCCTCCGTGATGGGGGATGACCTTTACAGTGACCCCTTTGGGGGCGATGCTTTTAAAATGGATTTTGAACAGTTCGGTGATCTCCCGCCAATCTTGGTGGGGCACCAAACGCATGGAAATCTTGGCATGGGCCTTACTGCCGATGACGGTTTTGGCACCTTCGCCGGAATAACCGCCCCAAATACCGTTGACATCCAATGTGGGCCGAATGGCGTTCCGTTCATTGGTGCTATAGCCCTTTTCGCCATACACAGCTTCGATGCCGACTGACTTTTGGTATTCGTTGAGATCGAAAGGGGCCTTGGCCATTGCTGCCCTTTCTTCAGCGGAGAGTTCTTCGACTTTATCGTAAAACCCTGGGATGGTAATATGGTTATTATCGTCATGTAAGGAAGCGATCAATTTTGCCAAGATGTTAATGGGATTGGCGACCGCCCCACCATAAAGTCCCGAATGCAGGTCTCGATTGGGTCCAGTGACCTCAACTTCCACATAGCTCAAGCCCCGGAGGCCGGTGGTGATGGAGGGCACATCGTTGGCGATCATGCCGGTATCGGAGATCAGGATGACGTCATTAGCTAGTTTTTTTTGATTTTGGGCGACATATGTGGCCAAGCTTTTGCTGCCCACTTCTTCTTCCCCTTCGATCATAAATTTGATATTGCAGGGCAGTTGTCCCGTCTTCAACATAAATTCGACCGCTTTTACATGCATATACATCTGTCCCTTGTCGTCACAGGCGCCACGCGCGAAAATGGCCCCATCTGGATGAAGTTCGGTGGCCTTGATTACGGGTTCAAAAGGCGGGGAATTCCACAGGTCCAACGGATCTGGGGGCTGCACATCGTAATGGCCGTATACCAGCACGGTTGGCAAATTTGGATCGATGATCTTTTCGGCATATACAATGGGATACCCGTCTGTTTCACAGACCTCGACCTGGTCGCAGCCTGCATTTTCCAAGGCGGTCTTGACGGCCTCAGCAGCAAGGATTACATCATGTGAAAAAGCGGGATCGGCACTTACGGAAGGGATTTTGAGCAGTTCGATCAATTCGTTTATAAAGCGTTGCTTGTGCTGCCCAATATACTCCTTTACTTGTTGCATCCGTCTTGGTTTTATTACGTTTCTAAAAATAGTAAAAGAACTTTTTAAAGTGGGGGCATTTTGAAATTGATTTTTTGCCTTATATTTGCATCCTGTTAATTTCGTTATGATTTTAATGGAATTTGCATTCGTGATGGCCCCGAAGTCTCGGGAGGTAGACATGCTGGACTTAGGTCTTTAAATGCAAGTTACATATTGATGCAGGCGTGATGGAATTGGTAGACATGCTAGACTTAGGATCTAGTGCCGCAAGGTGTGAGAGTTCGAGTCTCTCCGCCTGTACAATAAAAAACCTCAACTACTTGATAAACAAGATGTTGAGGTTTTATTATTTTTTTATTTGTACGATAAATGTTTGGCGATTTTGAAAACACCATACGAGTTTGGTTGATCTAGGCTAACCAACAACATGATTTTCAAAAATCCCAAAGACCCGAGTTGGTTCTATTATTTCCTCTAAAATAGTTTCGTTGTTATTGGTAATTAGAATCGGGTAATCCTCTATATCCTCAGGTATTCGTCCGTGAGAGCCTTTAACTAATTTTGCATCCAAAGGGATGATGTCCAAAACCGCTCTGAACCCTAATTTCTTTTTGAGGAGCTTGCCAATTACCTTAGGCATCAAGAACATATCTTTAGGATCCGTGAGCATTTCTACGGGGTCGTAGCCAGGCTTATTATGTATGTCGACCATTCTGGCAAAATCAGGAGCTTTTTTATCGTCCATCCAATAATAATAGGTAAACCAGGAATGGGCATCCGCCAACACCACGAGATCGCCACAACGTTCGTGATTTAGTTTTACGGTCCTTATTTCCTCTCCGGACAGCACTTTTTCAACGCCGTTTACCTTTTCAAGCAGTTCTTTGATTTTAGTCTTAATTGTATGGTCATTCAAATAAATATGGGCGATTTGATGGTCTGCCACTGCAAAGGCTTTACTTGCACCAGCATCTAAAAGCTCCAATCCACGTTCGATTCTAACATTGACATAGCCTTCTTTTCGCAGTATACGGTTCAAGTGAATCGGATTGTCAACATTCGTTATTCCGTATTCGGAAAGTAAGATGATATTAGCCTGCTGCTTTTGATAATGATCCACTAATTTTTTGACAACTGTGTCAATTTCATTTAAATCTTTTGAAATGATCGTGAAGTCGAGTCCATGCCTTTGTAGGTTGTAATCCAAATGCGGAAGATAGACCAAGGTTAGCGTAGGATTATAAAGCTCATCTGTTTTTAGGGTTGCATCCGCTATCCACTGACTGGACTTAATGGACGTTTTCGGGCCCCAAAAATGAAATAACGGAAAAGTGCCCAATTCATGCTGCAGCTTATCGCGTAAATCTGCTGGATGGGAATAGCAATCAGGAATCTTCCTGCCATCGGCCAAATAATTGGGCCTTGGTGTAACGCTATAGTCTGTAGTAGCGTACATATTGTACCACCAGAATAGATTCGCACAGGTAAAACCGGGGTGCTCTTTCTTAAGTTTATCCCATATTTTTTCGCTTTGAACGAGTTTGTTGGATTGCCGCCAAAACTTTACTTCGCTTTCATCTTTGAAATACCAACCGTTACCAACAATACCATGTTCAGAGGGGTACTTTCCGGTTAGATATGTCGATTGCGCTGAACATGTTACTGCCGGAAGTACGGGGGTAATAATTGCAGACCTACCTTTTTCAAGAAACGATTTTATAAAAGGGGTGTGCTCGCCGATAAGCCGCTTTGTCAATCCTACAACATTGATGACTACGGTCTTGTGCATTCGTTTAAAATCTTTCTTTTAACCAATTGATTTCTCGAATAATGGATTCTGACAAATCTCTTTTCAACCCTGCAGGAAGTACATCCCAAGTATAAGTCTCGATTTCCAAATGTTGTGAAACGGTGTGCGTTTTTAAATAAGCAATCACTTTTAAGATATGATCTTGTGTGGAGAACAATTTATCAAATCGCTCTAAGAAAATAGGAACATGAAAATGGGCGCGCAGCTCGATAAAATCTTTTCGTTGCTCCAAAACAATGGGCAGGTCATTATAGGTTTTTACCCTTCCACCAACATTTTCCGTGACTTGATGTAAGTACGTGGGTTCATCAAAATAAGAAAGGGACTCCCAAATCGAATCGCTATCCTGTTCGTTGAAAATGATTTTCAATGCTGCGCTCACTTGAATTTTACCTACGGAAATTCCGGCTTCGGCAAATTTTTGAAAAGTATCAGCGGGTTCTTCAAAGGCTAGCGAAAAATGACAAATATCGTAGCAAACTGTAATATACCGCTTTATAATTTTTTCGGCTTCCTGACTTTCTTTACCAATGCGTTCCTTTAGTATCTGGCTTGCTATTGGTACCAAATAGTCGTTGAAGAAGTTTAGAACCTCGTCGGTATTCTCCAAGAGTCCATCAGGTTCAGGCTCAATATCTAAATGCAGGTATTTTCCTGTATTTGATTCCAAATTATAGAGTTGCAACGCAACTTCCGAATAATGTTGCGCACTTATTTCGAAAGCTTTTTGTTGTGCCTGCACAGATTTGTGCCAATACTTATAGGTAATTGGTGAAGTTGAGATTCCCCCAGACATTCCCTCAGGAATCAATTCGGCCAATTGTACAAAAAGGCGTTTGGTATAGTCAACGCGCTCTCGGGTTGTCCAATCAGGAGCGTGCACATCTTCTTTTACCCGCACATCATGAAAATTCCCATAAGGAAACCCATTCATGGTAAACACGTACAAATCGTTTTGATGCAACCATTGTTTGAATTCGGCCAAATGAATGCCTTCATTCAATTGCTCACTTGCTTTGTTGGATAGTCTAAGGCCTAAACCGAAAGGAGCGTCATTTGATACTGCCTTTTTAATGCCCGGTACATATTCCTTTAAGCTGGTGAAAGTACTTTCCCAATTTTGCCCGGGATGTATGTTGGTGCAATAGGTAACATGGAATGTATTGTTGATAAGCATCTAATCTATATTCTATTTACAAAGGTTGTTCAAGGTAGTGATTGCATTTTTCATTTGATCTATTTCGATAACATTCACATCATGTCGCTCTCCTATTCCTGTTATAAGGGTTATACAGAGTTGTCCCCCTAAATGCTCCCTAAATTCTTGAATACCGGCCAAAAGCGTGTCCATCTCAACAGCTGTATTCACAGGGATTTGAAGGTTGAAACCCATTTGTTCCATCACTTTTATAATACGTTTGAGGGTAGCTTCAGAAATCAATCCCATTAAATGGGCGTAGGTCACATCTAAAACAATTCCTTTAGCGACCGCTTCTCCATGTCTTAAACTGTAATTGGACATCTGCTCCATTTTATGGGCGGCCCAATGACCAAAATCCAAAGGCCGTGAAGAACCGCTTTCAAATGGATCGCCACCTTGGGCAATATGGTGCATGTGCATTTCGGCACACTTATAAATAATATATTGCATGGGCTCCATCTCCCTTTCTTGCAACTTCTTAGCGTTATCTTCAATGTATTCAAAAAAGATCTTGTCTTTTATCAACGCAACCTTAACTGCTTCTGCGATACCTGAAATCCAGTCACGTTGTTCTAGAGTCAATAGAAAATTGAAATCATTGATTATCGCATATGGTGTGGCAAAGGTGCCCACGAAATTCTTCTTTTCAAAAGTATTGATGCTGTTTTTTACGCCTACCGCAGCGTCATTTTGTGAAAGCACCGTTGTGGGAATGCGAATCAATTTTACACCTCTATGGGCAATTGCCGCTGCATAACCCACCATATCGATGAGGGCCCCTCCTCCAATTGCTACTACAAAAGACTGTCTATCTATGTGATGGTCATTGATTCCCTGTAAAACCCGCTTTACTTCTTCGTAATCGTTTTTGCATTGTTCGCCTCCTTTAATAACAATACTGCCCGCATGTTGTAGGTTTTTGGGATAAGCTTCACAATAGGTTTTTAAGTTATCACGAAGCTTTGGATAATATGCAATAACACCATCATCAACTACGAAAAGTAATTTTATTTTTTCATCTTTTTTGTATCCATCCAAAATATCCCTGAACAAGGAATTTTCGACATCAAATAGATTTCGCGTAAAGTACAATTTGTACTCATATACCACGGAAAAGGACTGCTTAATAGGCTTTAACTCCATCAATTTGGTTTAGGTAACTTCGAAAAGTTTTGACAAAAATACAGACAATGGCAATAACAACAACACCAATAATCCAAACCACCAAACCGAAAAGCCCACCGCTACAGCTGCATCCAGAACAATCAGGCAAAGTACTCCGGCGATAACCGCTTTTTTGATATTCCCCGGCGAATTCAAGCGATGCGCTTTTATCAAAGGTTTGAACACCAAATATGCGAAAAGCACCAAAAATGGTATTGTTTGTAATAGATGTCCCGTTTTCGACAGTGTCATTGTTAGAACGGCTAAAATAACCACAGCATATAGAACGCCTGCCCAAATAATATGACCCTTATTGTTTCCATGTACTTCGCCCCTACTGATCAGCGTAATCGCGTAGATGTAGACCAAGGGAATTGCTGCGTACCACCAATTGTCCAACTGCCCCAAAACCGAAATTCCTAAAATCAAATTCAATCCACGGCAAAGCCCCATGTTCAATGGACCTAAAAAGGCATGTTTTTTTGAATATGAGTCGTAAAAGACTATGGAAAAAGAAAGTGCCAAAGCAATAAACCCGCTTAATCGATGTAAGAAAAAAGCAATAAGCACCCCGATTATCAATAAAATAAAACCGAAAAAGGTTGCGGATTTTATAGGAATCAACCCACTTGGAATAGGTCGCTCAGGGCGTTCGATTTTATCGAGTTCGAAATCAAAAACGTCGTTCAACACGACACCACCAGCATATAAAAAGACAGAGGCGCATATCAAATAAGTAACCGCAAGGCCAGATTCAAAGGAAGTGCCGTAGTTTGAAAGTACTCCGGCAATCGCTACGCCCGCCAAAATATCAGCTGCTGCCGTTGGTAAATTTGCAGGTCGGGTCAGTCTTAAATATCCTTTTAGGACTGGATTCATCTATACGATTTTATCGGAATCCACTTTGGGATCCTGACCCCTAAGTACACTATTATCATTGAACAATTCTGCTTGATTTATACCTTTGGCATTCAACCAATCAGATTCTTTCATTTTTCCATTTTTACCAAAAGCATCCAAAGCATTTTGATAGCAGGTCTTAATAACATCTACTTTTGGCACCCCCCGTTTAAGCATCAAAGCAGCTGTTTTTGGAACTGCAAGCGGATCGCTAACACCCCAATCTGCAGAACTATCAACGATTATATCTGTACTACCATATTTTTTGACCACTGCAACCATGCGTTCATTGCCCATCTTCGTTCTAGGGTAAATGGTAAATGCCGCTATAAAACCTCTATTCAATACTTCCTCTACCGTTTCTTCATTGTTATGATCAATGATAACCATTGAGGGATCCAAACCATGTTCGATGCAAACCTCCATGCTTTTGATCGTCCCTGATTTTTTATCCCTGTGTGGGGTGTGTATCTGAACTACCATGCCAAGCTCTTTGGCCATCTCCAATTGTATTCTAAAATACTTGTCTTCGGCAGCGGTTTGGTCATCGTAACCAATCTCTCCGATCGCAACCACGTTTTCTTTATGCACATACAATGGGAGCAATTCAATAACCTGTTCCGCTAATGCTTCATTGTTCGCTTCCTTTGAATTTAAACCAATTGTGCAATAATGACATATCCCAAACTGACTGGCCCTAAAGGGTTCCCAACCAACCAAACTGCTATAGTAATCTTGAAAAGAGCCTACCTTGGTGCGCGCCTGGCCCAGCCAAAATGAAGGTTCGATTAAGGCGACTATGCCAGCATTGGCCATGGCCTCATAATCATCAGTTGTTCGGGATGTCATATGCACATGTGGATCTATAAACATCATTTTTTCCTCCATAATTAAACTAATCTTTAAGGGATTCCCAGCTTATTTCTTGGTTTTCCATTTGTTTTTGCAATACGGGATATTTCGCTAATAAGGCCTTCGCTTTTTGATGGCCTGAAGCGTGGCAGCATAGGGCACCCGCCCTATTCTCTATGGGATTGTCGCTTTTCAACAAACGCTCCATATCTTTGAGTAGCACATCATCTAGGAGCCTTGCCACCGGACGCCAAAAAACGGGATCGATTTCCCTGGAGGCCGCCCAGCGTTCATGGGCATAATCCGATATGATCCGCACCAAATCTTTATTCGCCCTTGCATCGATATTCAAGATGGCGCTTAAATCACCTTCCATGAAAGCGCATTTTAGGTACATCTGATTCCATTGTGGTTCATCAAAAAAAAGTGAGGGATATGGATTGTTATGGGCTATGGCGTAAAAAACCGTCGATATATTGGTACGTAACGCAGCAACCGCTGTTGTTTTGTAACTTTCTGGATTTGGGAGCAGTATTAAGAATTTTAAAAAAGTTTCGAGCTCGCCAGTATCAGCGACTTGAATAATGTTGGCAACCTTTTCTGTGAAAAATTCACTGTCAGCATTCAAAACCTTGACCAATAAATATATTCTAGCAACTTCTTGATTATTAGCTCTTTGAAGATGAATATAATTGCCTAAATCAGAGTCTATAAACGGTATATTTAGGTTCTCTTTAAGATCGATCTTAGAAGGAATTAAACTATAAGTAAGATATAAATCCCTAGTAGACCGATGGCCGATAATGGATTCGATTCTTTCGTCCAACCAAGTACTTTCCCCCTTGTCAATGTTACTGTCAATAATCGATGACAACTGTTGGTCTACCTCCCCTAATTGCAAAGATAAATTATTTCTCATGAGGAATAATCTTCGGACTTTTGTAAAAGAATAAAGAAAAAGAATCGCTTCAACTAAGCAACACTTCAAAAATAAAGCTAATTCTTAAATAATAAAGGTAAGGGTTAATGTATTTTTCCCGTCATAATTAAAAATTGTAGAATAATGAATCGTATATATAGGAGCCAAACAATCCTGTATATTTTATGTCCCATGAAGGGGGGAAGTTACTTTAAATATTTATTTTGGGCGAGTGCAAGAAGCCCACTAAATGAATTGGATTTATTTTTAGTCTCTATAATTTAGTAATTTAATGGACTAACATTAGCATCTGTAAAGACAGATGAATACTTGTCTAAATGGTAAGAAAATCGATTCCTAATCATTTCTGGATTCATGAATAGATTAAACACTACGATAATATTGGCTTTGATGACCACATGTTTTTTCTTGAACATGATCAGGGCACAACAACTATTACATAAGCGACCCAATATTATTTTTATCCTTACCGATGATCAACGCTTTGATGCCCTGGGGTATGCAGGCAATAAATTGATTTCCACTCCAGAAATGGATAAACTTGCCAAGGAAGGCACCTATTTTAAAAATGCAATGGTCACGACCCCTATCTGTGCGGCAAGTAGGGCCAGTATTCTTACCGGGCTATATGAACGGACGCATAGTTTTAATTTCAGAACTGGGAACATCCGGGAACAATACATGGTAACTTCCTATCCACGGCTTTTGAAAGAAGCTGGCTATTTTACAGGATTCTATGGCAAATACGGGGTACGTTACGATGGCCTTGACAAACAATTCGATGTCTATGAATCCTACGATCGAAATGATCAATATCCGGATAGGCGTGGATACTACTATCAAATGCTGGGAAATGATAGCGTGCACCTTACCCGCTATACCGGACAAAAAGCATTGGATTTTATTGAGAGTGTCGACCCAAAAAAACCGTTTTGCCTATCATTGAGTTTTAGTTCCCCACATGCCCACGACCCCGCTGTAGAGCAATATTTCTGGCAAGCAGAAACCGATGCCCTGTTACAGGGAGTCACAATGCCAGGGCCCGAATTGGGACAGGACAACTATTTTGATGAACAGCCAGAATTTGTAAGAAACGGTTTTAACCGTTTACGTTGGACATGGCGTTTTGATACGCCCGAAAAATACCAACATAGTGTAAAAGGCTATTATCGTATGATTTCGGGTATAGATATAGAAATAGCGAAAATTCGTGAAGCACTTAAAAAGCAAGGGCTGGATAAAAATACAGTGATCATTCTAATGGGAGATAATGGCTATTTTTTAGGAGAAAGACAACTGGCGGGAAAATGGCTTATGTATGATAATTCAATCAGGGTGCCCTTGATTATATACGACCCAAGGGAGCATAAACATCAGGACAGCGATGCATTGGCCTTGAACGTAGATGTCCCTGTCACCATTTTAGATTTAGCTGGAATAGCCCCTCCGAAGCGTTGGCATGGCAAGAGCCTTATGCACATTGTGTCCCAGGAAAGTAAAAGCTTGAGGGATACCGTCTTGATAGAACACCTTTGGGAATTTGAGCAAATACCCCCGAGCGAAGGGGTGCGCACCAAGCAGTGGAAATATTTCAGGTACGTAAACGACAAGTCATATGAAGAACTGTATAACTTGGAAAATGATCCCAAGGAAATTCGGAACCTTGCCAAGAACCAAAAATACAATGGTGTCCTACAAAAGCTTCGTCAAAAATGCGACGAACTTATCGTACAGCACAGCGACTCATACACAAATCCTCCAAATGAATTGTCCATTGAATTTTTAGAAGGTTCAGACGAAATTATTGTCCAGGATAATGTTCCGGAATTTGGTTGGGTAGTTCCCCAAGGTGCGGTTGCGCAGCAGGCCTATCAGGTCTTGGTCGCTTCCTCCAAACAAAATCTAGATAACAATAACGGGGACGTATGGGATAGCGGCCAAGTTAGGAGTGACGCGTCTTCGAACATAACCTATAACGGCAAACCTTTAAAAACCGATCAACCCTATTTTTGGAAAGTACGTATTTGGGATACGGACAATAGGTTATTGAATTATTCGAAAAGCCAATCTTTCAAAATAAATACGGGAAGTGAAGTAGAAAACAAGCCCCAAAACGTAAAAGATGCCTATACACAACAAATGGACAACTATGGCAAAGTTGGGGATTATGCGACACCCAGAAAAAACTTGGAGTATCTCATGCAAAACCCCAAAAAGGCAGGAGAAGGAGAGGAGCAGTTGGTGTCGATGTTTTATGAAGACTATATGCAAACCGGAAATACGGAGTTGGTCGAAAAGTACTTTGACGCATTAAAAACTAGCGTTTCGGGGAACAACACAAGGGAAAGTCAACTCCTCAAAAATTTAGAGCATATGGCAGTTTTCGCGAAAGTATTGGAGAGGCCCGATGAAGAACTCGAATTTCAAATTGCAGCCTTGCACGCCAAAAGAACTGTTCATGGACAGTTATCGGATGGAATACAAAATAATACTTATGTCGACCATTGGGGTATCGGACCCAAAACCCCAGGCTATGGCATTGCCTCTATTAAGCCACAAATAGACTCATTAAAAAATGGTTCTATACTAGTCCCTACAATAAGAGGAACGATCAAGGCAGCGTACGAATATGTTAGTGATCGCCTTCAGAAATTTACTATTGGGATTCCGGCCAATATGGTTGCCGAATTCAAGATCAATGCATCTAAGGATAACGTGATAAAGTTGAACGGGGAAATAGTAAGTACAGCGTTTGGTTCCATAAGATTGCTGCCTGGCGTTAACCAAATCGAATTGATGGTCAATTCGTTTTAATGTCTGTTAAAAATGATAAGGTGTTTATCGGGCAATTGCCCAATGTCCTCTGTACTTACTTACAAAAGTATTGTTATGATAAGAGTAGTTTTTAAAATATAGCTCAAACCAAGTCAATTGAAAATAAATAATAAAGACATTACGAAATATGGCCCGACTTCATCACGTTGCGAAAAGAAATGGGGATAATCGAATACTCCATATATTTCAACTGAATCGAATGGGTATGATATTAATTTAATTTTCATAAATCGCAACCTACTTATGTTTTGGGCAGCCTTCCGATGGGTTGATCCAAAATTGAAAGATGTACTTATGTGCCCTAACAGGTTTCCAACACTATTTTTGCACATTGGGATTCGGATAATTATCAGATTCATCCTCATCTCTATCATCTAGGCATACAAAGTCCTTTTCGACCAGGATCGATAATGCATGCCCATTGTTTAAGATGAAATTGTTTTGGTAGCCAACTTGCGAGCTATCAGCCCAGGTATCTTTTTCAACAGAAGGAAAGAATATGGTAATGGTATTTGCTGCAAAGTCTGCAGAAAGATTTGGTATGCCTTCTTTTGACTTTAATGTGTAAATGAAGGTATTAGAATTGAACTCTGTTTTTTGCGAATAGTAACCCATCTTACAAAAGGTTTCAACCTCCGTTTTTGACAATCTAAAGCGAATGGAATTTCCCTGTATTCTAATCTTCATAGGTCTTCTTTTTTATTTACCAGGCCTTTGGTAAAATCATTTAAGGTGTCCACTTTTTGTTCAAAATCTCCTTTTATGGTCTTTCTGTATTCGTTTAAATTTTTGACCAAGTCGTTTATGTTGTCGGGAATCACATCCTCAAAAAACTGACGCAAACGTTTTGCTGTCGTAGGGGACTTCCCATTGGTCGAAATGGCCAATTTCACATCACCTTTTGTTACGATTCCACCCATATAAAAATCACAGAAAGGTGGGTTGTCGGCAACGTTGACCAAAATGTGCCTTGCCCTACAATCGTGATATACCTGCTCGTTTACAGGAATGCTATCCGTGGTGGCAACCACCAAATGTTTGCCCGCAAGGTATTTGCTGTCATAGGCGCTTATGAGCATTTCGATTTGATAATCTTGTGCAAAGTCAATCGTCTCTTCACGAAACATTTTGGAAACCATTTGTACATTCGCATTTGGACTCGATTTTAGCAGAAAGGCTAATTTTTCCAAGGCCACATTGCCACCGCCAACAATCAATATGTTCAGTTGCGATACTTTTAAAAAAATGGGATACAACTCGTTACGTTCCATGTGACGGCACTATTTCGTTTGTTTTGTAATTGATGGTTACCCG